>CAWEHT010000404.1:0-11738 GCA_963808455.1 uncultured Chloroflexia bacterium
AATGATGGCTGGGGTGGCGGGAGTCAACGAGATGAAACCTCAGCGGGAGAGCCCGGATCGAGTTTTGCCGGGAGCCTGAGTCATGATAGCAAGCGGGGAAGTTCCAACCGGGTGGAACGAGGAGCGCGGTAACGTCTGGTAACGGCTCAATCCTCACGGAAGCGCAAGGGGTTCTCAATCTGAATTCCTGCAATCGTTTGTCCGGGGTTCAGATCCTCAGATAAAATCGGCGTTGCGCCGCTTTTGATCGCCGCGGCAACAATCAGCGCATCCCAGAAGCCGATTCTGGCCTGGTCCTCTATGCGAAAAACACGCTTGATCTCCTCCGGGGTTGTTTCGATGCACCAGTATGAGAAGTCCTCGATAATGGCTCGCGCTTCGTCTTTCGGCAAGGGAATAGCCAGTTTCCGGGTCACTGTCGAATAGAACTCCTGCAATACCTGCATACTCACAGCTCCGGATTGCTGCTGCCTGAGGTCGCGCACTATCATTTGTGCTTCACGATGCTTGTATCCCGCCTTATAGTCGTGGGCATAGACAAGGACGTTTGTATCGATGAAGACCTTAGCGCTCATGGAGCGCGTCCCGGTCCATGATGTGGACTCCGCCTAAATGGAAACCTTTCTCCATTCGGGCCATGGCTCTGTCCATGGCGCGCTCGTAATCGTCTTCCGTCTCCGCAAGCTGCTCAATCTGGCTGGTGAGCAAGCCGCTGATGGAGGTGGAACGTTTGGCGGCCAGAACTCGCGCCTTTTGAATCGTTTGCCGGCTTAGTCGCAGGGTAATATTTCGTTTTTCGTCGAGCGCGGGCATATGAGAAATCGCCTCCTCTTCACGTGTAATATGTGTAGCACGTTTTGCACGTGATTGCAACCGCTCGACTAAGCTGTTCTGCGGCCAAGGTTAAAACGTACCCCCAATAGAAACGCCTAGCAGAGTTATCCAGACGTCCCTGGCCCGTACGATGTTACTGTTTTCGAACGCTTGTATTCAGCGTGCCCTTCGTGGTATCGAGTTTGAAATCATACTGTCATGGTACGCTCTGAATGGACACTGCAAGGCTGGAATAAAAGGCGGAACACACCGCCAAACAATCCAGCCCCATTGGTCCAGATCCCCCGCAGAGGCCGCGACACATGGCAACTTCCAGATCCCAGCGGCCGCTGCGGTGGTGTGGCGGATGCTTTCGGCTACCGGTGCCGCAGCCAGAGTCTCGGACCAGGCGCATAGAAACTCGGACATACGAGGGTTCGATAGCGTGTGTTGTCGGGGCTCCGGATTATGCGGCGAGGTTTCCCTTGGCTAGCTGGCGGCCAAAATACAATTACCCGAGCAGCCGCCCGTCGGAAAATACAAGCGCCATGGGCACGATCTGCGACAGCGGACCTCGGCACCCTCCAGATGCACCAGCATCCTCTGAGCGGTCATTCATGGGAGGTCACCTTGCTCCCACGTTCGAATGCGCCCGGCTCAATTCCTTTCTGGCGTGCGAGAGCGATCGTGAGCAGCTGGACCGGCAGCATCTCGTTGATGGGAAGAAGCATCGGTTGCGATCCTTCGATCACAACTCTCTCAATACCGGACATCGCTGGCGCGCTGCTGCCAGAGTCAATCACCACTACCGTGCCGCCGAACCGTGCGATGTCTCCCGCCAGCCGCCAATTCAGCTCGGCCGTAGGCTCGAGACCCGCGAAGATCAGGGCCTTGAATCCTTCGCGGGCGAGCTCTAGCGGGCCGTGCCGGAATTGGCCTCCTGTAAGTCCTACCGTAAACACCTTGCTGGCTTCCGAGGTGATGAGCGCGCCTGTCATCACCGTGGCCAGGCTGGGACCCCTGCCGATGAAAGCCAGGGCGTCACTGTCTTCCAGTAACGGTATGGCGCGTTGCATGCGCTGCTCGCCATCGGCCAGGAAGATGCGCGCTTGCTCCGCGGCCTGTCGCACATCTCGCTGGGCAGCTGGCAGATCCCGACCCATGAGCTGGCAGCCCAGCAAGTACAGGACGGCCACGCCCGCTGCAAATGTCTTGGTCGAGACCGTACCCTCGCTGCCAGCACAAGTGTCCAGGCCAACATCGGCCCAACTCGTTAGGCTGTTCTGCATCCCGTTCGTAATTGAAATGATTGCGCTAGGACGCCGGTCCAGTTCGGCAAGCCGTCGCAGTTCAACTGTCTCGCCTGACTGCGAGACGGCGATCAACAACGTACCCGTGAGGGCCGCCCCCCCATGATGCGCAAGCTCTGAAGCATCCCACATGGTAGCGGGGATGCCAGCCTGGCATAGCGCCAGCCAGAGCGGGTAGCTGCTATAGAGTGAGCTGCCCATGCCCGTCAGAACGATGTGGCGGAACGACCCGTCTCGCGCCCTTGTGACAACGTGGTCTAGCTCCCTGCAAGCAGATGGATAACCGTCAACCGCCCGATGGACGGCCGCCGGTTGCTCGAGTATCTCTTCAAGGTAAGGATTCCCCACCTGACGATCCTTTCTCCGGAGGCCAGAACAAGCTCGCGGCACCGATGATGCCCGCATCGTTACCGAGCTGAGCCAGCCCGACTCTCAAGCCAGCCATGTACACAGGTGCTCCCACTTCGGCAACGGTCTTGCGAATTGGTTCCAGCAAAAGTTCACCAGCCGCGCTCACCCCACCGCCGAGTAGGATCACTTCTGGATCGTAAACATAACACCATGAGACCAGCCCCATCCCCAGCCAGCGCCCCGCATCCCCGAGAACTGCCAGTGCAGCTGCATCGCCAGCTCTCGCCGCTGCGACGATAGCCGCGACCGTCAAGGTATCCTCGTCGCGCCAGGCCCGCGCCAGTAATGAAGCGGGATTGGCCCGGGCGGCCTCAAGAGCTTCATTCTCGATGGCGGAACTCGCAGCCACAGCCTCTAGGCAGCCACGACAACCGTAACTGCATCGCCGCGCGCTGCTTGGTGCCACGATGATATGGCCGGGGTCTCCGAGCGTGCCCCTCACCGGACGTTGTGGCTCCCCGTGGAGGATCAGCCCTGCACCGATCCCCGACCCTAGCGTCACCAGGAACAGGCGATCGATCCCTCGGCCCGCGCCGTAAAGGCATTCGGCCCAGGCAGCTACAGTGGCATCGTTGTCCAGCAGCACACGACCATAGGCGCAGCCTTTGAGACGCTGTTCGAGGAACGACGCCAGAGGAAAGCTATCCAACTGGTGTAGGTTTGTATAGATAGGGACTCTGCGATCTGCGCTCAAGTGGCCGGGAACCCCAATACCAATGCCCTCGGGGGCGTCCTCCAGCTTATTGTGCCGACTCAGCATCACCTGGATCGCCGCGAAGGTACATCTCGGCAACGGCTGCCGGGCCGGCCGAAGCCGGAGGCACAACTCGACTGCGCGCGACGATGTGGCCGCCGTCGTCAACGATACCCAGCTTTGTGCTGCTGCCACCGATATCCACGCCAACGGCGTAGCGCATGGCCTGTCTCTTTACTCGAAGATCTTGAAGAGCTGTAGCAAGTCATCGCCTCGGTACTCGATGACGGTCGGGCCGACTATGCTCGCGTCCAGGTCCGTTTTCTTCTTCAGGTAGGCGGCCTGAGGCGCCACGTAGGTCACCCTCAGCACAAAAGGCGGGCTGAGGCGATAGGGCGGAATATCAACAACCCTCCGCAGCGCATTGGCCATGCCGGCAGAGATCAGCTCGCGGGCTCTTGCCGGAGCGAAGTGGCGAGCCAGGCCGCGACCAGACGCGTGCTTGACAACTACCCCCTCGACCCCAGGGATCAGCGCCTGCATCTCGGCCACCGCCGCGGAATCGCCGGTGACCAATATCGTGGGGATGCCGCGGCTCCCGGCGGCGGCCGCCGCCATGCCGATTTCGCCGACCGGCTGGCCGTTCAGGGTGATTTGGACGATGTCCAGCTCCATGCTATGGCAGAGCACGGCATCCGGGGTGCCGGCCATGGCATGTGCCCCCACCTGGACGAACGCATCGAACCCCTCCTCGATCCAGGGCAGCCAGTGGGGGCGCATCTTGCCCTGGATCAGCTCAGCAGGGGGATGAAGCCGATCGATCAGGATGTTGTGTCCCTGGTAGTGCGCGTCGCATACCACGACCGTGTCGGCGCCACCGCGGACGGCGCCCTCGACCGCCGCATTGACCTCGCCGGTTAGCAATTCCTGCGCTTGCCGGTAACCCGGCGAGGTCGGCCAGCACTGTTGCTCGAAATCCCAGATGCCGGATACTCCCTCGATATCGGTGAGGATATATACTCGCAATGTGTGGCCTCGCTATTCCTCTAACCAGGCCTGGTAGCGCCGTAACCAAGCCTCTGGCGAGCCCTGGACGAAGAGCAACAGGCCGCGCCTGACGACCTCGCCGCGAGGCGCAATGGTCCCGAACCAGGGGTCACTGTGGATGCAGTGGTGATCGTCGTCTGGGTTATGTGCCACGCTGGCCACCCGGTCCCAGGCCAGGCCGGCGCACCAGCAGCCGTCCATCCTTTGCATCATGATGCATCCGCTCTTCACCGCTGTCGGCGCGACACTCCACATGGCCAGGCCCTGGACGACGCCGCCGGGATAGGGTAGATCCATCCCGGCAACCCGATAGGCCTGAACCAAAGGTGACCAGGAGCCTTGCCGGACTCTGCGCGGCCAGCGGCTGGCTGCCACCAAGCCGGCATCGGTATCCAGAATGCAGCGTTCGCCCGACCGGTCGGCAAACGGCGGCGTGAACCTGAACATCAGACACATATCAGCCCAGCAATGGCCGTAGGTGCGGTCCGACAGGTTGGCGAGGCTGGCCGACAGGCAGAGCTGGTCTTCCGAGGCCGGCCGCGCGCCCACGGTGATGCGCAACGGGTGTTCTGAATCGCCCGGGCACTCCATTTGGTATCCGAACGAGCCAGATGGCTGCCAGCCATAGCGCGGATGGAGGGAATCCCACGGGTACTTGAACGATGCCCCGCCCACGCCCTCGAACATATAGGTAAACAGGTACCCGTCCCCCAGCGCCGGCTGGTGCCGGATCTCCATCCCTTCCAGGCCGCTGACCGAACCAGCGCTCAAGTCGATCATCTGGTGCCTTCCCGACTCGCTCTAATGCTGCGGAGTGCCGGTGCCTAGTGGCGCCGGCCGAACTCCTTGATGGCCCCATAGTAGGCCTTGATGTTTTCCAACGGAATATTGTGGGGCAGGTCCCCGATGGGCCGGAAGAAGTAGCCCGGCGCGTCGCGGCCGATGTCGGCGCAGCGCCGCACCTCGTCGACGACATCCTCGGGCGTGCCCAGCGTGAGCAGGCGCGTGCTGATGTTGCCCGCGAGCACCTTGGTCTTGCCATACCGCCTGACGATCTCCGTTAGGTCCATTGTGGGATCGATGACGAACCCATCCACGCCCAGCGTCGCCAGGTCGTCGAGCGCCGCCGTGTAGTTGCCGTCGGAGGTAAAAATGATCTTCTTGCCCGCCTGCTTAAGCACGTCGAAGTTGCGTTCGTAATGCGGCCAGAGGTTGGTCCGGTACCAGGCTGGGCGGAAGACCAAGCCCCGGGTGATGGCGATGTCGTCGTGCGTGCAGAAGATCGGGCTTTCCCACGTGTCGATCCAGTGGCGATAGCGCCGGTTGGTCAACTCGGCGAACAGGGCAACGGTGTGTGCAAACCGATCTGGATAGGTACAGGCGGTGATCAGGAAAAGCTCCCATCCAAAGACCATGATGAACCACTGAAAGAGCGTCGTGTAGTAGCATCCAGTGGCCAGCGCGGCCTCGCCGACGATCTGCTGCGACTCCATAGCCCAGTCGGGGATGTTCTCTGACCACCGAGGATCCGAACACGCTGACGCCTGCCGGGCCGTCGGTGAAGGGATCGAAGGCCAACACGTCCTCGGGCGTCTGGAACCGAGGTGAGGTCGCTTCCCACTCGCTGCCCGAGATGCCCCATTCGGTGTATTTGATGCGGCCGCCGGCTGTGCTCTTGACCTCGCCCTCACGAAAGCGCATGCCACGCGACTGAACCGTGAGGATCCAGTCGATCCCCAAGCGCTCGATGCAGCGCCGGTGCGCCTCGGTGGGGTATTCGAAAGGGTCGAGCCCGGAGACTTCGGCCATCAACTGTGGATGATCCAGCCAGTCGAATTCTGGAATACACGGTGGTCCCTCTAGTGCCATAGCGGCCAACGCGTCAGCTTTCGGCATGCGCTTCCTCCTGTATAGCGTTCCGTCTAATCCGCAAAGCACCTCGCTTGTGCTGATCCACGCGCGTCAGGCGGAAACTCCAGAGGCAGGCGCAGCCCCCACCTGGCGCAACAACGCCAGCGCGCCTTCATGCAGCACATCGAGGCCATCCTGGGCGATCAGGCCGCAGGTTGACTCATAGTCCCCGCCGCGCTGCTCCTGGCCCGAGATCATATAGCCGATGTCGCCGTTGCATTGCTGCAACGTGATCAGGTTCTGGCCCAGCGTGCTGCCGCGGAGCGCCAGCGAGGTCTCGAGGCCGGTTTCAGCCGGCAGCCCGATCAGGCAGGTGTCGTTGATCCTCACGGCCTGCAGATGGACGGGAAGCTGCTTGGCGGCGATTTCCACGCGCGTGGGCAGGTACCATTCGTCAAGCATCTTCTTCATCCAGTGGAACCGGTTGTACTGGTCGGTCATGCGCTTCATTTCGATGATGGAAACGCCGCCGCGCAGCGCCGCTTTGATCTTGAGGCCCCATTCATCGCGGATCTCCCAGGCCACCCGTGCATTGTCGGGCACATCGCCCCTCATGGGCAGGTCGAGCCAGCCGGTCTTCACCTGCAAAGTCTGGAGTGGCCTGAACTCGGCCTTGCCAAGCGCGCCGAAGGCCGCGGCCGCGACCCCCTCGCCCATTTCCCGCACGTCCCGCTGCAGGTCCTGCAGGTCTACCGCGGCCAGAGAGCCGTCCGGGCCATAGGGCGTATCGGCCCAGTTCAGCTTGCCCGGAAGGTGCGCGAAGGTGGTGGTCTCCCTCGGCGCCAGGTTGCACTGCGGGCCCTCCCCGAAGAGGTGGATACCCCCGCGTGCGCGGTCCAGCCAGCGCCGCGCGGCCCCCGGGTAGTCAGTCGCATAGGCGTTGGGGTTGGCGCTGTTCATCAGGTGCGGATGCGCGGCGAAGCGGATCATGCCGCCCAGCGGGCGCCCCGCCAGGTCCTCGAAGGCCAGGAGCTGGGCCAGGGGATCGACCGGGTTGTCATAGTAGATGGGCTCGGCCAGCCACGCCGGTTCGGGGAAGTCAGGCCCGAACCAACGGTGCAGCCGCTCGCGGATCAGATGGTTGGCCCGCGCGCCGCGCGGCCCTTCGTCCTTATAGCCATACCAGTTGGTAATGTTGGCCACATCGTCGTTGATCCATTTGCGCCGGCAAAGGCTGTATCGGTTCCCCACGTCGGCAGCCACACAGGCCATCCGCGCGGGGACTGCCCCGGCCACTGCCTCGCGCGACGCGTTGGTCAGGCAGGCGGTCAGCAGGCCGATTGGGAACATATGGGCCACATAGTCTTCGTAGGTCGGCGCCGCATGGTTGTGGGTGCTGTGGAAGATGATCGCTTCGACGGGCAAGCCAAGCGCCTGCGCCATCCCCTCCCGGATCTCGCTGCAGGCGCAGCGGGGCCACTGCCCGAAATCCAGCGACACGAGCAGCAGCCTCTCGCCGTCCGTCTCCAAGTACATGGCGACTGCCTCCAGCGGGTCGCCCGGAGTGAACGGCAGCAAGGGCTGGAACGTCCCATCGGTTCCCGATCTGGCAAACCCGACTTTGCCCGCGGTCATTTGTCCTCCCTCGGCTCTGAGCCATCCCTCATCAGGCCACTGTAGGCCAGCGAGGCCTCAACCAACGCGTCCACGTTCTCCAATTTGGTACCGGCCCCAACGCCTCCGCCGGGGCACAGCACGAAGTGTCCCCGTCTGCCGGCTGCCTCGATGCAGCGTCTGGCCTCCCGCAGGACATCCGCCGGGGCACCGTTGACCATCACCCGGATCGGGTCGACATTGCCGGCCAGGTCCACTGTGGGGCCCAGCAACTCGCGCACGCGCCTGATGTCGAGGCGCGGGCTGAAAGCGTTGAACATATCGATCCCAAGGTCTGCGACCTTGGCCAGGTTGTGGTAGTTGAAGTCGCCGTCGCTGTGGAACATGATGTACGCTTGCGGGAAAGCGCGGATGATGGCGCCGGTGTGCCGGACGATGAACTCGTCGAACTGGTCGGGGCCGAAATAGGCCGCGTAATCGTCGCCCAGGTCCAGCACGGGCATGGGGCCGCCAAAGCGACGTATGCGCCAGTCGATCCACACGAGGCACGTGTCGACGATGATCGCCATCAGCTTGTGGACCATCCTGGCGTCGGTCTTGGTGGCGATGAAGAACTCGGTCGGGCCCATCAACAGAGCCGCGATGTCCGCCGGCCCCATCGAGCCATAGTCAACAGTTACAGGGATCCCGGTCTCGTCCGACCTCCGCAGAAAGTGCTCGGTGCACCCCACGACAGCGCCCATCAAGCCGCCTGCGCCGAGCCTGGGCGGGCGCAGACGGTTGAACGTCAGACTCACTGAAAATGCAAGGTCTGATCATCGGCGCAGAGCGCCATGCCCAGTGCACGTCAACCTGGCCGAGGGCGGAGGCTTCAATACAGGGGTAGTAGAAGGGCATCACCGGCACCAGGCCGGCGAAGCGCCGATACACGGCTACCTGCGCCTGCCACTGCGCCTCAAAATCGCGGTAATACTGGTCCGAGGTGATGCCGGCGATCTCCATTTGCAGCACGGCATCCACCATCAGGTTGATCGGCACGATCTCCGGCTGCTGCCCGCGCAGCACGGCGGCCAAGGCCTCGGCATTTCGGGCCGCAAAGTCGGCCGGGATCTGATAACGGATTGGGCTGGTCGCATCGGCTGTCAGCTGCATGGCACCATCCTCACGCCGGCGTCCGCGCCAAGGTCTCGTTGATGGCTTCGCCGAGGGCGTTGAACAAGTAAACCGTGGCCACGATCGCCAAGCCGGGAAACACGCCCAGCCACCAGGCTTCGAACACGTACTGCCGGCCCTCGTTGATCATGGCGCCCCACTCGGGCGCCGGTGGCTGTACTCCCATGCCGATGAAACTCAGGCTGGACGCGGTGACCAGGGCAGAGCCCAGGTCCAGAGTGGCCTGCACAATGACGGGGGCGATGAGGTTGGGCAGAATATGCCTGAACAGGATGCGCCGGATGGGCGCGCCCAGCGCATGGGCTGCCAGGACATACTCGTTTTCTTTCACGCTAATCGTGAGTCCGCGCACGAGACGCGCGTACCAGGGCCACCAGGACACCGAGATCGCTATCATGGCATTGCGCAGGTTGGGGCCCAGGACGGCGGTAATGGCCAGCGCCAGGATGAGCGCCGGGAAGGCCAAGAAAATGTCCGCGATACGCATGCAGATCTCGTTGACCACGCCCCCGAAGTAGCCGGAAATGGCGCCAAAGATGCCGCCAAAAGTGATCGAGACAAGCAGCACCGCCACGGCAATGCCCACCGACGTGCGAGTCGCCACGATTAGCCGGCTGAACTGGTCACGGCCCAAGCTATCCGTGCCCAGCCGATACTTTATCGAGGGCGGCGAGAGCTTGTCCTTGATGTGCAGATCGAGCGGGTCGTACGGCGCCAGCCATGGCCCGGCCACGGCGACCACGACGACGAGGAGGGTCAATAGGGCCAGGACGATATAGGCGGGGCGCCGCAAGAAACGTGTCAGAAAAATCTTCATCGCTTGCCAGCCTGCAAAAGCGGTTCACTTGTAGCGGATGCGTGGGTCGAGCGCCACGTAAAGCAGGTTGACGACCAGGTTGGTCAGCATATAGACCAGGGCGATAATCAGAGTCACAGTGATCACCGCCGAAAAATCCTGCGCCAGGATGGTCTTGTAGGTGTACCATCCGATACCCGGGCGGTTGAACACGATCTCCACCAGGAATGCCCCCGCGAGCATATTGCCTGCCAACATGCCGGTGACCGTGACGGCCGCGAGCAGGGCGTTGGGCAGGGCGTGTCGCAGTAGGACCCGGGTCTCTCCGAGGCCTTTGCCGCGCGCCGTGCGGACGTAGTCCGAGCCCATGGTCTCGAGGATGCTGCAGCGCACGAGCTTGATCACGTAGGACGTGCTCGGCAAGGCCAGCGTCACGGCCGGCAAGATGAGGTGGCGAAGAGCGTTGACCAGGATGTCCCAGTTTCCCGTCAGGATGCTGTCCAGGATGATCGAATGCGTGATGACGGGCGGCGGGTTCATGCCCATCGGCAGGGAGCCCTCAGCCGGCAGCCACCCCAGCCAGTTGTAGAACACCAATTGAAAGATGATACCGATCCAGAACACCGGCACAGCGACCCCCAGCACCGACACGCTGTTGACTGCCCGGTCTGGGCCGCGCCCGTGATAGCGGGCGGCCAGGATGCCGAGGGGATAGCCTACCACGACGCACAAAAAGAACGCGGCCACGGTGAGTTCCAGGCTGGCCGGAAGGAACTCGGCCAGATCAGTGCGCACCGGCCGGCGGGTAAACATCGACTCCCCGAAGTCTCCGTGCAGGAGCCCGGCCAGGTAGTGCCCGTACTGCTCCGGCAGCGGCCGGTCCAGCCCCATCTCGGCCCGAAACTGTTGGACGGCCTCCGGGCTGGCCCGCGAACCTAGCGCCAGGCGAGCCGGGTCGCCGGGCAAGATATGGGAGATGAAGAAGGTGATCAGGCTGATGCCAAACAGCACGACCACCAGCAGAATGAGACGCCGGACGAGGAAGGTAGACATAAGCTAAGAGCCTGTTCGCCGCAGCCGTTGAGCGCCGGCCTGGGGCGTAGCGCAGGGTTTGCGCCGCGCTACGCCGTGGCCGGAGATCGTGATTGAAGGCTACCCCCCCTACCTGGACACCGTCATCGTCTCGTAGGGGATGTACTGATAGCCGTTGCTGATGTTGTAGGAGTAACCCGTGACGTTGGAACGCAAGGCTACCAGGCTCTTGAAGTTGAACGGCTGGAGCATCGGCACGTCCTGCGCCATGGTGTCGAAGAGTTGTTGGTAAATGCCCTGGCGCTTGGTGCCATCGAACTCGGCGTCGGCGGCGTTGATCAGGCCGTCCACTTTCGGATTGAGGTAGTTCGAGTAGTCGCAGCAGCTAGGCGATACGTGGGATGACAAATAATCGTACCACATATAGGACCAGACGTCCGTGAAGTCGGGGCCCATGTTCGAAAGGTAAGACACGGGGACTTGCGGCGGATTGCCTTGCAGCTTGGCATAGAATTGGCTCTGCTCCACCGATTCGATCTTCATCTGGACGCCGATCTTGGCCAGATCGGCCTGCCAGTATGCGAGCACGTCGGAGCTGTGCTGGAACAGGCCAGGGTCCTCCACCGTGAACGAGAAGCCGTTCGGCATGCCCACGTCGGCCAGGAGCTTCTTGGCCTGGTTCAGGTCGAACTTGATGTCGCCGTTCGCCGGCGCGTACCCCGTGACGAACGTCGGGCCCTGGCTGTCAGTGGGGACGCCCATGCCGTCCGCACCCCATTGATGATCGACTGTGTATCGAAAGACGCCTTCATGGCCTGGCGCACTTTGACGTTGTTGAAGGGCGGGATCTGGTTGTTGAGATAGACCTGGGCCACGAGCGTCGACGGGAACGCGAAGGTCTGGATATTGCTTTCTTTGCCCAAGGCCGTCCAGTCCTCGACGGTCAGGTCGGTGGCTATTTCTGCATCCCCCTTCTCGATCAGCGACCTGGCTGTGG
>CAWEHT010000405.1:0-10237 GCA_963808455.1 uncultured Chloroflexia bacterium
TTGCCGTCGATTCGCGGGCCCAGCCGCATGGAAGCTGCCATGAGCTTGCTGGGATAAGCGCGCTCGCGGAACAGGCGGTGTGCCTTGCGAAAGATCGCAATGCCTGCCCAGCGCAGGTCGGCTTCGCTCAACGTGACGCCCCGCTCGGCGGCCTGCGCGCGGAACTCCGGCGCATCCTCGTAGCGGCCCAACATCATCACTGCGCAGGATCGCCAGCGGCTGAGATCGGTGCCGCGCTGGCGGGCCTCGGCCAGACCTCCGCGCGCGGCCTCGCCGACGGCGATCAACTGGGCTACTGTGAAGCCCAGAGTCACGTTGGTAGGGATGCCTTCGGCGGTCAGGATGCGCACGCACTCGATGCCCTCGCGAGTGCCCGGCAATTTTACCATGATGTTAGGCCTCGCGGCGTGGATGCGACGGGCCTGTGCCAGCATGGCGGCAAGGTCGGTCAGGGCGCGCGGGTCCACCTGGCAGCAGATCTGCCCGCGGCGCTGACCCGAGGCTGTGAAGATCTCGGCCAGACGATCTGCGCCCCGCGCAGCCACTTCGATAAACAGGCGCCACAGACCGTCGGAGCCGGTCAGGTCCTGGCCGTTCTCACGGAGGGTCTTGAGCCATCCCTGCCACTGGGCGGCCCTGGCGGCGATGGCTTGCCACGCCAGGGGCTGGTTGGTCGTCGCGCCCTGTAGAAGGCTGTTTGCAGAGAAACAGGTCGGCTGGCCGCTGGTGGGTAAGAACAGGCCGTCGGAAGCGTAGTCCCGGCCGGGTCCCTCCAGCCAGTCCTCGTAGACCAGCGGAGAAGAATCCCACCACAGCTCGAGATTCGCGCCGGTGGCGGCCAGGCGCGCCACGGGATTGAGGTTTTGCATGGAGTTCTCCTGATCTAAGAATTGACGCCAGTTCCGTATTCGAATCCAGTTGTCATGCTGCCGAGGTGTATATTTGGGCTAAGATCGAACCGCCTCATATACTCCATCGCTAGCCGAGCGGCAGTGTCTGGATCCGGCAGGGGCTGGGCTTCTACCGACAGAAAGTCGGCATAACCGATGTCTCGCAGCGTTGCCACGATGCTCGCGAAGTCAAGATGACCGCAACCCGGCGACAAGCGATTGCTGTCGGCAATGTGAACGTGCCACAACACCGGCGCCGCCTCGCGCAGTGCCACTTCGATCGAAGGGTCTTCGATGTTCATATGGAACACGTCCAGCATCAGCCCGAAGTTGGGTCGGCCAACGTCCGCCACGGCCTCCAGCCCATCACGCGCGTTCAGGACAAAATCCACTTCGTAGCGGTTGCATGGCTCTAACGTGATGCGCACGCCGTAGGAGGCTGCGTAATCTGCCAAAGCCTGAAACGCCTGGATCGCCAGCGAGCGCGCCGCTAATCTACCCCCAGGCATCCAGTCCAGCCGCCCGCGTAGGCGACCAACGTTGACAATCGTGCCGCGGCCCAACCCACCGGCGAATCTGACGATGGCTCGCGCCCGCTCCATCGCCGAGACGCAGATCGCCGGATCAGGATGGATGAGGGCGAGGCCATCGCTGCCATACACCTCGCCGGTCACAATCTGCGACACCTGCAGCTTGTTCTGATTTAGAACAATCCGCAGTCGCTCAGGGTCTAATACTGCCGGATCGCGCAGCATTAGCTCCACGCCCGCAAAGCCCGTCCTGGCGGACTTGATTAATTTTTGCTCGAAGTCGCCTGTAAACATAGCCAGCGCAGGGCGTATAACATCGGGTGCTGCAATGACACAGCTCAATTTCATGAGACGGCCTCCTTCGCAAGGCACTGCCCGTCCCTTGCGAAGGATTTTCTCAAGGGTCGAGGACCTTCTAGCGTCGGGGCGCCAGTTGCAGGCCGAGACACAGCGCTTGTGTGACGGGGTCGATAGGTCTGAAGATTTGTGTGGAAGTGAGGCGCGTCGGCCGGGCGGCGTTGCAATGGCGAGCGCAAGGCAGGAAAACTCCAGTTGGGCAGCTCTCCTCCTGACAACAGTGCCGACTTTGAGAGGCGAGGTTGTCGGAATGGGGCGGTCTCGAACCTCACTTGCATCCCCATAGGGCCTCATCGAACTGGGTAGCAGCCGATCTTCCTGGCATGCCGATACATGAGGATCAGGTTCTCAGGCGGCACGTCAGCCTGTACGTTGTGCACGGGTGCCAGGATGTAACCGCCTCCCGGTGCCAGGTCAGCGATCCGTCGCTCGACTTCCTGCTCTACATCGAAGGACGTGCCGAACGGCAGCACATACTGGGTATCGATAGCGCCCACAAACGACAAGCGGTCGCCGAACTCCGACTTCAGCCAGCGGGTATCCATGTCGCGCGCTCCGACCTGCACCGGATTGATGGCGTCTACGTCGGCATCTATCAAGGCAGGCAGCAGACGGCCAATGCTGCCGCAGGTGTGAAACAAGATACGCGCACCGGAGCGCTTTTTGATCAGAGCGAAAAGTTCTCGGTGGTACGGTTTGATTACGTTCTCATACATGGCAGGCGACATCAATGGGCCGTTTTGGGCGCCCAGATCGTCGCCCAGTTTTACTAATTGAATGTATGGTCCGACCAGATCAAGGTATTTGGTCAACGCTGCCTTGGATACGTCCGTGACCCGGCGCAGAATGGCATGGGCAAATTTGGGGTCGTTGACGAGGGCTTCGAGCATGCGGGCGAAGCCACACAAATACCATGCCTGTTCCCAGACGCCGTTGAAGGCCGGGCAGCCGACCAGAGCATATTCGGTGCCATGGAAGAGACGTTCGGCCTTTGCCCGAATGCCGGCAAAGCGGGCGGGGTCCACAGGGTCTGGCCACCAGGGGTAGGTCTCTAGGTCGGCGACCGTTGCCTCCTGCAGCGGGCTCTCTGACAGCTCGCGATAGACTGTTGGACCCGCGTCCATCTCCCGCCACTTGATGCCCCAGTCGTCGCAGAAGTGTCCCTGCTCTTCGCATGGGCGAGTTGGCTTCGCCCGCGGCAGCATGCCTATGGGCCGCGTATCGATCTTGAGGTCTCGCAGGATGACTTCGTCTACCTCTGCCAGGCGCAAGCCGTGCACTGCCAGCCGAACCGGCCCACAGAGATGGTAATGAGACGCCAGCCGGCCATACATCTCAGGCACCGGAGAGCTGACACCAATTGTCCCGAAGTCAAGCGGCACCCGATCGGGCTCGCGATGCTCCAGCGCAGCGATAACTCGTTGCCGAGGCGTCATGGTTGTCATCCCGTTGCCTCCTGATCCAGGTCCATCAGAAATGAGTCGTGAACAGAATCACCTCACTGGCAGACCCTTGAGCACGTCCCGCAGCCGCTCCACCGCCAGGCGAGGGCTGGAGAGGATGGGCACCAGCCGTTCTTCGGCCGAGATCGTATCCGCTACGTGTGCCATGGAGGCTTGCGCCAGCAGCACCACATCGTTACGGCATAAGAGCTGGAGTAGACTCGCACGCACGATGCGGTCGTGCGTTTCCAGGTCGCCAGAAACCAGGTAAGCATAGGCTTCATTGCACAGGAGGCCGTCTATCGCTGCTTGCTTGCCCAATACGGCTGCACGGGTAGCGATGAGAGCCGTGGTGGGTCTGAGCGCAGTGGGAGCGGTGGCTACCAGTCCAATGCGCGAGCCTATGGATAGCGCGCGGTTGACCATCGGCTCGTCCACCTTGAGCACGGGGATGCCGACCAGGTGGCGGACGGGGTCCACGCACGGCGAGATCGAGGAACAAGTAAGCTGTACTAGGCTCGCTCCGGCCACCTCCGCCGCGACTACGTGATCGGCGACGCGGCGGTACAGGAATGGCGAAAGCTTGCCCTGCTCCACCGCTACCCTGGCCAGGATCTCGTCGCCGATGTGCCAGGCCGCGATATCGGCAGGCAGTAGCTCCCGGCAAAGCTGGCTGAACTGTGGTATGACTGAGAGGACCGTGTGAAGGAAGACGATTGTTGGCATGGTGGCTGCTCCCCTGGGAGATACTGAACGCGCCTGGACGACCGCAATCCCCGCTTGCGCCCATGTGCGACGCACGAAATCAGCCGCTGCAGCGACGCCGGCGACGCCCTGGCAGGATGCTTCCTCCATACAGATCCAGCCATCCCAGCCTGCCTGGTGCAACCTGCCAAAGAGGGCAGCGTAGGGCGTCACGCCTGTGCCCAGCGCCACATGGCGCAGTTCACCCCGAGCCGCCGTATCGGCAGCATGCACACTGACGACGCGATCTATGACTTGATCCAGGAGAGCCACGGGGTCAGCAGCGAAAGCTGCGGCATTGCCGGTGTCGAAGTTGATGCCGATGCCGCTATGTGCCGTGCCACGTGCGATGCGCAGGAAGATCTCAGGGGGTTGCGAGTAATCGGTGTAGGTCCAAGCGCCGGGCTTCGCGTGATTCTCATAAACCAGCTTGACGCCAAGCCCGCATGTGAGCTCGGCTAGGCGGTTGAGCCCATTAATGGCCCAGGTCACGCCCTCATCTCCCGTCGTGGGGTGAGCCTGGCCGGCTGTAACACGCACCATCTCGGCACCCAGGCCAGCTGCCACAGCTACCACCTCCTGCTCCAGTGTCAACTCGCGGCTCGCGCTGGTCAGCGACCGGGTGAGTGAAATCGGGGTAGCTGGTCACCATGGCGACTCGTATCCCTTCCGCCTCGATCTCGCGCCTCAGGGCAGCCACGCCGGCCGGCGACCGGTCAGACACGAAAAGGATGCTGAGATCGATCCCATCCAGCCCGAGGTCGGCGCCGATGCGCGCCCAGTCGCGGACCTGCATACGACCCTCTGTGATGTCGGCAAAGAATGACACTGGCAGACAGCTCAGCCGCATGATCAGTTCTCCTCGAGTAGGGGGCGCATGTAGGCGACAGTCTGCTGAGCAGCAATGTCCGGATCAGGTCGCCCCAATAGCTCGGCCGACAGGTAGCCCTGGTAGCCGCCCAGGCGCAGCGCACCGAGCACGGCGCGGAAGTCGATCAGCCCCTGGCCCGGCGCCAGGCGATTGTTGTCGCCCAGGTGCACGTGCCACAACTTACCCGCTGCCAAGAGGCAGCGAAACGGCTTGGTCCACGATCGCTCTTCAATATTAACGTGAAAAGTGTCAAGCAGCAGGCCAAGAGCCGGGTGGTTCATCTCTTCGATGAACCGTAGGCCCTCCTCCGCCGTGTTGATGAAATCCAATTCGTAGCGGTTGCCGGCTTCCAACACCAGGCGGATGCCCCGTTTAGAGGCATAGTCGGCGCCTGCGAGCAGGCTATCGACCAAGCGCGACTGGGCTCCAGGCCCGGCGGGCGCGAGCCGTCCCCGGAAGCTACCGATGGTCACCAATGGCGCGGCAACGGCCGCGGCGAAGTCGATCAGGTCACAGAGAAGCGATTGCGCTTGTTCGGCTTTGGCCGCATCGGGATGCAGCAGCGTAAGCCCGGTCGCCAACGCGATGGCTCCGCTGGCCACTGCGGCCGCCTGAAGCCGATTTTGATTGAGAACCCTGAGGATCGTGGCGCACTCCAGGGCGCGCGGGTTGACGGTCATCAGTTCAAGGCCGTTCACTCCCAGTTGGCCGGCCTTGGCGGCTCGTTCGACAAATGAACCTGTGCACAGGGCGACGGGCACCTGCACCGGCACCTCGTCTGTTTGCACACAAAGCGCAAGGTTCACTGCATTCACCCTCTCGTTCCTGGGCCAGTTTGTGTTCCAGCCGCGAGCAAGAAAGCGACACAAAAGGCCAGGCCGCGCTTCTGCAGGCACAAGTGCCAAGTTGCCTTCAAATACTGCAACGAAATCTTGGGCTAATGCGGCTGGGCCCGCGAAAACCCACAAGCAAGGGAATACGAACGCCACGCGCCGCACCGTCCCTTAGCAGTTGCGCCTGTCGTGCATCTCAACTCTTGCGAACGTGGGTCTGAGCCGGCCGGTGGCAGGGCCACAGCCCCATAGCCATGGCCCTGATATCCATCTGACAACCCGCCAAACCTGCGCTCGTGCGCGACTGACTCGCTTACCAGCGACACTCGGCAGGCACGTCGTTTGCACCGCCGAGATCCGCACCCGCCGGACCCTGCAAGAGTGCAATCGTTACCTTTGAGAGTGGGTCATGCGCAATCAGGCGGGGATCGACCCCGCCCCACGGCGTCTCCGGGAACGCCTGGAAACGTTCGAAATGCCTGCCACTTGGGCGCTCACGCCGCCTGTGGTCAGGCCAGCAGCTGACCGGAATCCACCAACGGCACCACGCAACCACTCTTCATTGAAAGAGAAACCCGGGCAAGACAGAAACGGCAGCGGTGGCCGCAATCGATCCCATATCCGACCCGTGTCGATTATACCAGTTGCCCGGCACACCTGTCAATACCCCAAAGTGTCACCGAAAAGGCCCTTCCGGCCGGCTATTTTGCCCTATCAAGCCCCACCAAGACCCCTATTGACAAATGGAACCAGCCATGCTACACTGGAATCGTTCTCACTAACGGCATTCGTTTCTCCTGTCAGCGGGCGCGATCAGGTTGGTCGGCCTAGCTTAGATCGCGCAAGAATTGGAGTGCTGTGTGACAGGCAGGGCTACCCTCAAAGATGTTGCAGCCTTGGCAGGAACCTCGACTTCCACCGCGTCGCGGGTTATCAGTGGGGTGGGACTCGTGGCACCAGAAACGCGTGCCCGGGTCCTCGAAGCCATGAAAGCGCTCAACTATCATCCCAATCTGCGTGCCAGGGGCCTGAGGCAACGGTCCAGTCGCAATATCGGTCTGGTAATCCCTAATCTGCTCAATGCCTACTACACCGCTCTGGCTGACACGATCGTCACCTTGCTTGGCAAGCGCCGTTATCATTTGCTCCTGGCTTCGACCCAGGATGATGTGGAAAACGAACAGGACACGATCTATGATATGGTCGGCCAGGCTGTGGACGGGCTGATCTGGGTACCCAGCGCGCCGAGCGCTACCCTGCTGGAGTACCTTCAAGACCAGCAGATTCCTGTTGTCTCGATAGTACGCTGTGTGCCCAACGCGGCCCTTGATACGGTCGTATTTGAGGATTTCGACGGCGCCTACGCTGCGACACAGCATCTCCTCAATCTTGGCCACAGGCGGATTGGCTATGTCGGAGGCAATGTCCGACACAGCAGTAACCATGCCCGCTGGCAGGGCAACCTCGCGGCTCTCCGAGATAACGACGTTCCGGTCGACGCGTCTCTGTACAAACTGGGTTCGCCGATCAGCATGTGGGGCAGCGTGGCTACCGTCGATCTTCTGCAGCTTCGGCAACCGCCAACGGCTCTCTTCGTGGCCAGCAATGCTCTTATGCCAGGCGTCATCAAGACGCTGCGTCAGCACCAGGTGCACCTGCCTGACGATCTGTCGCTCATATGCTTCGATGATATCGATTGGTTCTCGCTCTCGGTTCCACCCATCACTGCAGTGAGTGTGAGCCAGACCCGTTTGGCCGAGGCCGCGCTGGACCTGCTGATGCGTCGCATAGAGGCTGCAGATGGAGCGACGAATCCGCCCACACACATGGAGATCAGTTTCGAGCTCGTAGTGCGAGGCTCGACGGCCCCCGTTCACCGCCAAACACCGGTTTCAGCTGGGAACGATGGTCATGTCGTCAAGGAAGAGCATCATGCTTGATCGGCAGCCTTGCTTCGAGCGCGTCCTAGTTGCCATCAATCGGCAGGAACCGGATTACTTGCCCCTTGCCGAAGTATGGGTTAACCCAGAGGTCAAGGAAGCCTTTATGGCAAGACCTCTTGCTTCAGTGGCTGATGATGTCGCTTTCTGGGTCGCGGCAGGCTATGATTTCATACCGATCGAGACGGACATCTACGATCTGCCTGAAATCCAGAACCACATCCATGTCTCATTAGAGGATACCGCCACAGAATACGGCCATCACGGCCGGGATCGGCATTGGGTCACGCCGAACGTACGGCCCATCCAGACGCGCGCTGATTATGGACGCTTTGGCTGGCCGCGGGCCGGCGATGTCAGCTTCACCCGTGTTGAAGAGGTTCGTCATCATTTGCCGGCTGGCATGAAGATGATTGCGTCCCTGGGGCACGTCTTTACCGCTGCCTGGCAGCTAATGGGCTTCGAGACCTTCTGCCTGAGTCTTTTCGATGATCCTGGCCTCGCCGAGGCTGTCATTGCGCGCTTAGGCGAAGAGACATTGCAAGTCTTGCGCAAGGTGCTGACGTATGATCACGTGGGCGCCGTTTGGCTGCAGGATGATATCGCGTACACCAACGGACCGATGGTGTCCCCAAAATGGCTGCGCAAGATGTTCTTTCCCTGGCTTGCGCCGCGCAGCCGAGATCGTGCACGCAGCCGGCCGGCCCCTGCTCTTTCACACGGATGGTCTTGTAACTGACCTCATTCCTGACATCGTGGCCGCGGGCGTTGACGTGCTCCACCCGATCGAGCCCAAATGCGTGGACATCGTCGCGATAAAGAGGGCGTGGGGGGATCGGCTGGCCCTGGCGGGCAACCTGGACCTGGGCTATACGCTGACACTGGGCTCACCGGCAGAGGTTGCTAAAGCTGTCAGATACCTGGTCAGGAACGTAGCACCCGGAGGTGGCTTCCTGCTCGGTTCGGCCAACTCCGTCACAAATTACGTGCCGCTTGTTAATTTCAAGGCTATGCTCGAGACCACTATTGAGTGCGGGAGCTACCCGATCGCCTGGTAGCGGTGCCATCGGAGGGGTAAGGCAATGGAAAGTCTGTTAAGCCCACGGTTGGGCGTGGTCATCACATCATGGCCCCATGAGGATGGGCACGAGTATGCCCTGAGTCTGGTAGAGGGTTTTGCCGGCAATGCGCCAACCGGCCAGGTCGAGCTGATCACCAGCCCAAAACTTCTGCAAAGCGAGAGCGATATCCCGGGTATTGTGGGTTTCTTTGCCGACAAGAAGCTTGATGCGCTCTGCCTTGTGCCGGGCAACTTCACCCTCGATCACATCATGCCGCTATTGGCTAACGCCATCAACCTGCCCACTGTGCTATGGGGCATCCCCACTCGGCAGGCTTGGGGCGCGTTAGTTGCCATTCAGCAGACTATGTTCCCCTTTTATGAGCTGGGGATGCGCTACCGATTCGTGGTGGGTGACGTGGGAGACGCCAGGGCCTGGGAGAAAACCATCGCATACGCACGCGGCGCTGCGCTGGTACAGCGTCTAAAGGGTCTGCGGGTGGGGTTGATGGGCTGGAGGGCACAAGGAATGTCGGACGTGGTGTTTGACGAGTTGGCCCTGCGCTCTGTTTTCGGCGTACAGGTAGTGAATGTGGGTCTCACGCGCTATACACGCACCGTCGATGCCGTATCCGGCGAACAGGTAGAGCGGGCCTGGCGAGCACTGCGTCCTGAGTTCGACCTGGCTGGCGCGCCGGAAGAGGTGGCGTTGTACGGTGTGCGCGGCTACTTGGCTCTCAAGCAATTGGTTGCCGAAGAAAATCTGGGAGCGCTCACAGTGGAGTGTTTCCACGACCACCTTGGCGGACCGTGCCTTGGCTGTAGCCTGTGCAATGACGAGGGCGTTGCAGCCTCGTGTGAAAGCGATGTGCCCGGCGCGGTGCTGATGGCGGCCGGGCAGATCCTCTCCGGCGGACCCACGTTCCACGTAGACATCCTGAACACCGATCTGCAGGCCAGCTCGGCCATTATGCACCACTGCGGCAATCTGCCGCGGCGGCTGGCATCTGAGCGTGGGCCCATAAAGCTGCGGCCGATCCCCGAGCACATCGGTCCCGGCGCTTACGGTCCTACCATTCAGGCAACCATGAAGGCGGGGCCGGTAACGGTGACCAATCTCGTAGGGCGCAAGGGCACCATGCGCGTGTGCGCAATGGAGGCCGAGACTATTGCCCATGAGCTTGAGTTCCCCGGATCGGCGGCGAAAGTGGTCTTCCCGTTCGACCTGGGCGAGGGGCTGGAAGCACTGGGCAACGCCGGATTCGGCCATCACTTTGTGCTGATCCGCGGCCATTTGGCGCGTGAGCTGGCGGAGTGGTGCCGGCTGCTGGATATCGATTTCGTGCAAGCCAAGTAGCAGACCCAACCAATGCTTGGGATTGCTTACTACCACGCCAAGGTATGTCCGTCCTCTAAGACAAGCAACGAGGGCCAAATGTTGTCCAACGGGCCGCTCATCGAGATTCGTAACCTAGATGTAGATTATTGGCAACAGAATCGGTGGACTAGCGTCGTCGAAAACCTGTCGCTACACGTTGATCAGGCTGAGACCTTCGGCTTGGTTCTTGGC
>CAWEHT010000406.1:0-13464 GCA_963808455.1 uncultured Chloroflexia bacterium
GAATGTATTGCTAATGCCACGACCTCATGGTCTTCCAGGCGCAAAGCCCGCGCCAGCTCCATGTCAGTGTTCCCCTAGGGTGTGCGTGGCACGATGCCCCTGGGCTCCCTGTCCGGCCGGCCACGTCAGGATGGCCTCCAGCATGCCACCGCCGACCGCCAGAGATTTATCGGAGAAGGAGAAACAGTGTATAGGCTCGGCGTGGTGGGTTGACGTCGCCCAGCTTGGTGCCGGTGACCACCCACAGCCCGGGGTGCAGCATGCCACGCAGCACGCCGTCCAGCCCGGCAGGAACCGCTTGTCCGTCCACCGATGCAACGATCTGGCCGTTGGTCACCTCGTCGCCGATGGCGACATAAGACCGAACCACGCCGGTGGAAGGTGCCGCAGCACACGTTCCGTGCGATGCCCGGCCACCTCGCCGGGCATCGCCGTGTTGGGTTCAGCCTGGCCCTGCCAGAGCACCCGTCCCATAGCGTGCCCCCGGTTGGTTTCGATCACCGCGTGGCAATCGATGCCAGCCGTGAAGCCGGGTCCCAGGCCGATGACCAGCGGCGCGTCGGCGGTTGTGGTGCCTGTGTTGCGCTTGGCCATGATCGCATCCACAAGGACGAGCGGCTTGAGCTGCGACCGGCAGGACGCCAGCGGATCGACGAGCACCGGGATCGCGCCGCTCTCCAGGGCCGCGCGCACGTCCGGCAATCCCTCCGCTCGGCGAGCGACGATGCCCTCCACGGTGGCCTCGGCCTCGTATACGGCCTCGCCAAAGGCCACGGTCCTGCGCACATGAGGGGCTCGGCGAGCTCGGTCATCACGACCGAAAATCCGCAACGCAGCAGACGGGCGGCGACCCCGCTGGCCAGGTCGCCTGCGCCTTTGATCAGAACCGGGACATCCCGGGTGCACGGCAGTATCATGGGGCGACAACCTCTCCTGCTTGCTTGGGAACCCGCGCCAACCCCATCCCCAGTAGCACGGCCTCTTCTTCCCTTTCCCGGCACTGCAGCCCCAGCGGCCCGGCATGAAGATCGCCGGCCGGCGGCGCCACCTCGCCCAGTGGCCGCAGCGGCATGCCGGCGGCAGGCAGATCCCCTGGCTGGAACGAGCGAATTTGCAACTTGTCCATAGCGATTGAAATCCTGAGCCTAATGTTAGCGCGCTTTTGCGTTCCTAGCAAACCGGGCTCGACTGCTCAGAGTCGGAATAGTGGCCCCGGCTTATGCAAGGCGGCGCAGCCCCCGCGGGTAATGGCTCTTGGCGAGGCTGCCCGCGCGCCAGGCCCAGCCCAATGGAAAGCCCGAGACCGTGACCAGCACCCAGCCTTCTTCGCCGGACGAATGCAGCGCACCGCCGCGCAGATAGGCAGTGACTTCGGCGCCCTCCGGCGCCAGGTCGAACGGTCCGGCGTGCCAGCCGGGGTGCCAGCGCCATCGCCAGCGCATGGCTGGGCGCGAAGCGGTGGTTGTTGAAGGTGCCCAGCCACCAACCGGGGTGCACGACGTTCAGCCCATCCAGGGGCGGCAGCCCGGCCGGCAGCTGATAGAGATAGCTGCCGGCGAGGGCGAGGCGCTCCGTGGCGGGTTCCGCATTCAAATGGCTCGCGCAGAAGGCTGCATAGAGGGCCTGGAGCGGGCGGGGCAAAGGCTCGCAGGGCCGGGCGCCGCGGCGCCCGCGCCTTTCAGATCGCCCATCGCGGACCGCGGGCCGTGGCTCGGCCGCCGGCGGGGGATCCGTGTTCGCCGCGGGCAGGCGCCCCAGCACGGCCACAAAATGGCCTTCGCCAGGGTAGCTTTGCGGCCACAGCCGGACCGCCCGGGCCAGTTCCGGCCCGGTTTCGGGAGCTGCCAGCCAGTCTGGGCGGCCCGGCGCCAGGCCGGCCTGCGCCGGCACCGGCAGGAGGGCGAAATCGCCGTGCGAGCGCAAAAAACGCGCCAGCGTCCCCTCATCCTCTTCCGGCGCGAAGGTGCAGGTAGCGTAGGCCAACCTGCCGCCGGGCCGCACCATGCGGGCGGCGTGATCCAGGATGCCATCCTGGCGCGCCGCGCAGCCAGTGACCAGCGCCGGGCTCCACTCGAGGCGCGCCGCCTCGCTCTTGCGAAACATCCCTTCGCCGGAACAGGGCGCGTCCACCAGCACGCGGTCGAAGAAGGCCGGGAACGCCGCGGCCAGGCGCTCCGGCGACTCGCAGGTGATGGAGGCGTTGCGCGCGCCCCAGCGCTCGAGGTTCTGAGCCAGGTCCCAAGCGCGCTGCGGATGGATTTCGTTGGCGATGAGCAGGCCAGCCTGGCCGAGCAAGCTGGCGAGTTGGGTCGCCTTCCCGCCGGGCGCTGCGGCCAGGTCGAGGACGCGCTCACCCGGCTGCGGGGCCAGCAGCTCAGCGGCCGCCATAGCCGAAGGGTCTTGCAGATAGTAGAGGCCCGCCGCGTAGTAGGCGTGCTTGCCGGGCTGTTCACCGCTGCCTCGCTGCGGCCCGGGGGAGCCATGCGAGATCAGGTAGGCCGCCGGAGGCCATGGCAGCGGCGTGAGGGCAAATGGTGCCAGTTTATCGAACGCCTCGGGGTTGACTTTCAGCGTGTTGACCCGCAGCCCCGTGCGCGGCGGCTCGTCGTAGGTTGCCAGGAAGGCGCCATAATCCTCGTCGAGCAGCCGTGCCATGCGCTCCAGGAACGGCCCCGGCACGGGCGAAGATGGTCTGCCTCTGGCCTGCCGCTTCGGACGGCGCCCGCTTTGCCCCATGCCGCATTATGGACCGGCTTCATCCTGCCTGCAAGTCCGGACGGGGCTTTGTTCGTGGACGCGGGGCCACGGCCCCCGATGGCCATCGATGCGAAGGGCATGGAGGGGAATGGCCGGCGGCGCCTGCCGGCCGATGAGGGGCTCCGGGCCTGAGGGGTACGGATGGGGCATTGACAGGCGACCGGGCCGGGCAGAGAATAACCTGCGCAAGCACGCAATGAAAAAAGGGAGGTGCAACATGGGCATCACGGGCATCTCGCAAGCGGATTCTCTGGCGTATATGGCCGTGGCCAACGCGAGCAGCCGCACAGGCACCGGCATCGCCATGGCCGGCCTCAAACAGACACTGGATCAGGAGAAACAGGAAGGCCAGGCGCTGGTCGCTATGATCAACAACAGCAATTCGGCCGGGCCGCTCTCCACCGGCGGGCTCGGCCAGAGCGTCAACGTCTCAGCCTGAACGGCCCACACCGCGGGCCCTGAGCTCCCGCTCAAGTTGCTCCGGCCCATCATCCTGAGATGTCCCGCTCAACGGCCAAGCTCGCGCGCGATGATCACCCGCTGGATCTGGCTGGTGCCTTCGTAGAGCTGGAAGAGCTTGGCATCCCGCATCAACTTCTCGGCGGGATATTCGCTGCTGTATCCATAGCCGCCGAATACCTGCACGGCATCGGTCGTGACCTTCATGACGTTGTCGGCGGCAAAGGCCTTGGCAAAAGCTGATGCCGAGGCGCTGGGCGTGCCGCGGTCGACGAGCCAGGCGGCCTTGTAGGTGAGCAGGCGCGCGGCTTCGGTGTTCATGGCCATATCCGCCAACATGAAGCTGACGCCCTGA
The DNA here is from genome assembly GCA_963808455.1 of uncultured Chloroflexia bacterium. Classification (GTDB taxonomy): domain Bacteria; phylum Chloroflexota; class Anaerolineae; order CG2-30-64-16; family CG2-30-64-16; genus CAWEHT01. The sequence goes on from CAWEHT010000406.1 coordinate 3,572, forward strand.
TGGGCCATGATCGGCTTGCCGAAGGCTTTCGCGCGCCCGAGCATACCTGGTCGCCTCTTCGAGAGCGCGGCGGGCCACCCCCACCGCGGCCGCCGACACCACCGGGCGGGAACGGTCGAAGACCTGCATGGCTATCATGAAGCCATCGCCTTCGTTGCCCAACAGGTTCTCGCAAGATACCCGCACGTCCTCGAAAAGCACCTCGCCGGTCCACGAGGCATGTTGCCCCATTTTGCGGATCGGCTGGCTGGTGCTTACGCCCGGCGCGCTGCGCTCCACGATGAAAACGCTCATGCCCTTGTGGCCGGCCTGCGGGTCGGTCTTGGCAAATACACAGAAGAGGCTCGCCACCGGCGCGTTGGTGATCCACGTCTTCGAGCCGTTGATGACGTATTCCTCGCCGTCGCGACGGGCTGTGGTGAGGATGCCGGCCACGTCGGAGCCGGCTGCCGGCTCGGTGAGGCAATAGGCAGCCAAATGGCCGCCGTCCGTCAGCCGGGGCAGGTAGCGTCGCTTTTGCTCGTCGTTTCCTGCCAGGATGAGGGGGCAGGCTGCCAGGCTGTTCAGCATGATGGCCGTCTGGATGCCCGAGCAGCCCCAGGCCAGCTCCTCGTTGACCAGGCACTCGTCGAGGACGGTCAGGCCGGGGCCGCCGTACTCCTCGGGGACGTTGAGGCTGATCAGGCCGGCCTTTTGGGCTGCTCGCACGACCGGCCAGGGATACTCATCCGACTCGTCATAGTGGGCGGCCACGGGCAAGATCTCGTTGGCGGCAAAATCGTGGGCCAGGTCGCGGATCATCTTCTGTTCGTCTGATAACTGAAAATCGAGCACCAGGCTGCCTCCCAGGCCAGCAGAGGAGCATGAACGCCCCTTCGAGGCGACCGCTGACGGCTGCTGCTTGATAGATGTCCGGCGTTGCCGTTGTCGCCTGCCCGCACCGGCCGGCATCCATCTGGATAGCTCCCCGCGTCAGAGGTTAGCACGGCCGCGCCGCCCGCTCTGTAAGTGAAGCGGCAATGGCGGCTGCAAGGCGCGCGGCCATACGTTCGCTGTTCTCCCACGCTCCAGCTTACCATGGCGGCGCATCCCTCGCGCCGCCTCCATCTCAAACAGGGGTTAATCGAGGGGGCTGTTTGCGCCCGCAAACAGCCCCCTCGATTCAAGACTCTTACCGGATCGCGTCAGCGATCCGGCCCCCGGCGAAGGCAACTTACCAGTTCTTCTGGAAGATGAGTTGGTACGAGTTGTGGCCCCAGGTGTTGCCACCATTCGCGGTGGGGCACATATCGCCTGAAGGAAAGAGAGCGCCGGTCTGATCCCGCACAGAACCCAGGTAGTTGGCCACGTCGCTGTCCGCCGGATTGGTGCCGTCCGTGGTCACGTAGGTCATGTACTGGCCGCTCTTGTATATCGGATATTCCACTTTCCCGGGCCCTTTGACGCCGGTCACCAGCACCTCTTGGATCGCTCCCCAGCCTGCTGCCCGGAACATGAATTTGACGCCGTCCACAGGATTGCCGCTGGGGTCCTGGAGCGTAACGAAGATATCGTGTTTGCCAACGTTCTCGCACGGCGTCAGGTGGTGGAGCGAGATGAGCGTGTATTGCTTGGAAGCTGCGGTGGGGGCGGCTGTTGGCGCATCCGTCGGCTGAGCCGCCACCGCCATAGCCGCGGCGTCATCCCCGCCTCCCCCGCCCTGGGCCACGGGTGTCTGGGTGGGCGGGACGGAGGTTGCCGTCGCCGGGATGGGAGTCCACGTCGCCGTGGGCGGCCGCGTGGGAGTGGCTGTAGCTGTGGGCAACGGCGTGGGTGACGGGATGGGTGTGTCTGTTGGCCAGGGCGTCCAGGTAGCCATTGCGTCCACGTTGATGGCGGCCTGGGCGATCAAGCCGGCCCCGTTCAGGAAGTTGGCCGGGCCGGTCGCGGCGCGGCTCTGACCTGCCCTGAGCCAGCGCCGAGATGACCAGGGACGGCACGGCGATCCCTACCAGCCATAGGACGAGCAAGGCTACGATCACGAACCGCACTTTATTGGCGGTGTTGAGCCCGTCGAACCAGCCAACGACGCGATCGAAGCGATCCCGGATCGGCGAGACGCCTGGCCGGCGCATCGGGGCTGCGGCGGGCCGGGACGGTGCGACAACCGTCGCGGGTGCGATGTTGCGAGACGGTGCGACAATCGTTGCTGGTGCGACGGTGCGAGCCGGCGCAACGGGCGCCGGGGGCGCAGCCGCGCCGGCCGGCGGCGCAGTGGCAGCTGGCACCGGGGCCGGCGCCAGCGCAGCCTGCTGGGTGGTTTGCTCCAGACGATAGCTAAGCGCCCGGCTCAAGTTCAGGGCCAGGATCGGGTATTTGGTGAGAAGCGCTTCGAAGTCCTGGCGGGTCAGGGCCCACGCGCTGGTTTCGCTCTGGGCGATGACGTCGCTGGCATACGCCTCGCCGGTCAACACGGCATTTTCGCCGACGAAGTCGCCAGGCCCCATGGTCGCCAGCACGCGGATCTCGCCGTTAGGGGTGCGGTATTGGACGGCTACGCGGCCTTGCTCGATGAGGAAAAGGGCTTCGCCCGGTGCACCGCGTTGATAGACCGCCTGGCCGGCGCGAAAATGCGTCTCGCTCAGGTAGCTCGTCACGTCGCGCAGCTGATCGGTCGCGAGGCCGGCGAACAGGCTCAACCGGCGCAGGTGACGTTCGGCGGCGTGCACCGTTTCGTCGGCCAGCAGTTGAGACTTGAGCGCCTGGGCCACTGCGGGGAAGCGTTCGGCCACGCTCTGGAAATCGGCGCGTTCGAGGACCCATAGGCTCGAGTTGCTGCGGGCAACTGCGGCCACACCGTAGGTCTTGTAGCCGAGCAAGCCGATCTCACCGCAATAGCCACCTGCATTGATGTGGCCTTGCAGCTCGCCTTGCCGGTTCACGAACTCGAGGTTGCCCCCTTCGACCAGGTACATGGCCTCGGCCTGGGTATCTGGCTCGAAGATACGGGTCCCTGCCGGTGCCAATTCCCAGATCAGGCGCGTGGCCAGCGTGGCCAGCGCTTCGCTCGACGCGCCCTGGAACAACGGGGTCGCGCGCGGATCAGCGTGGCTGCCCTGCTCTGCATGGCGCTGTCCAGGTGTGTCTGCAGAACGCGGCTGAGGACGGCGCCCAGGTCGGGGTACAGGCCCGCGAGACGATCTAGGTCGATGGCCGAAAGCTCCCAAAGGCGGCAAGCCGTCGCCGCGCGCGCTGTAAGCGTGTGGGCTCGCCCCAGGAGCAGGTTCTGTTCGGCGATCACTTCCCCTGGCCCGTATTCGCCGCCGCGCCCCTGAGGCCCTTCGAGGGACACCCGGCCTTCATCGATGATGAACAGGCTGGTCGGCATCTGGCCGGCGCTGAAAAGGACTGTGCCGGGTTCGGGACGGCTCACGCACAGCCGGCCGGCCAGGGTGGTTAGCACGTTGTCGGGCAGGTCGCTGAAGCCGGGGACCCCGCGCAGGCGTTGCTCGACCAGATAGCGGATCAGCGGTACGACCGAGGCGCGATAGATGGCGCTGAATTTCAGCCCGATCTCAGGCTCTTGCGCCACCACCTCGACCAGCTTGTCTACGCCAAGTGACCAGGCCTCGACGTTGGTAGCTGCCTCAGCCGTGGTACCGTAGTTGTGGCCCAGCAGCGTGTCGGCATCACCCAACACGCTGCCCTGGCTCGAGCTGGCGAAGACGCCCAGCTGGTCGCTGCGCAAGCGGACCCAGCCACTCTTGATGAGATAGAGGTGCTGAGCCGGCTCGCCCTCTTCATAGAGGTGGTCTCCGGCCTGGAATTGCTCCGGGACCATGCACGCCCAGACCAGGTCCAGTTGTGCCTTATCCAGCTCGCCAAAGAGCGGCACCTGGTCGATCATAGATTCTTCCACTTAGCTTTGCCCTCCTCAAGGGTACGGACTACTTGCCTGCCTTCCTGGTCGCCGACGCAGGCCGACCGCCGATGCGGTGCCGACAAGCGCCGGGCCTACCACGTACGTTGGAAGACGACCTCGTACACATAATGACCCACGTCGAAATTTCGCGTTTTATGTTGCAGGTCGGCCTGGCAAGCCGCCAGGCTTGGCTCTGATTCGCAAGCGCAGTAACCGGCAGCCCACAGCAGAGTCGCATCCGGCCAGTCGTCCGTCATGCTCGGCGACACCTGGCTGCGGACATTCCCCGCGCCATCGACGATCTCGACCTGGCCGCCGCCCCCCCGGTAGATATCCCAGAGGGCGGTACCGGGTCCCTTGCCTTGCTTGCCCGTCGCAATGGTGGTGAAGGGCTTCAAGAGGTCGTGGACCAGGACGCCATCCAGTGGGTTGCCGGCCGCGTCCTGTACCCATACCCAGATGTTATGATTGCCGCCTGTGCATTGTTGCCCATCGAGGCCCACCGGGCGCAGCCGGAAGCTCTTGATTACGTACTGCACGCCTGGCGACGGCGTGGAGGTCGTTGCCAGCGTGTTGGTCGTTGACGTGGTCGCTGCGGCAAGGGCCGTGGCAGGCACGGGTGGCGCCGGGGTGTCGCGGATCGCAGCCACGGCAGCCATGCTGCCGGTCAGGTTGACCACCTGGGCCGAAACCCACGCCAGCCCTTCGCTCGCATAAGACACCTGCAACCAGTCTCCCGCAGCGTTTTGCGCCAGGACGTCCGCCGATTGGCCGCCACGCAGCCTGCCGATGACAGGGTAGGTCAGCCCCGGGCCGCTGCGGAGGTTCACCACGCTTTCAGCGGTCACGCGCGGCCTGGCCGGCGTACCTGTGGTCGAACTGCAGCGAGCCTGGCTTGGATCGTGGGCGAAATAGCCGCCGTGGCGGTCAGGGTGGACGTAGGGACGATGCCGGCGCGACCCGGAACCAGCGTACTGGTTGCAGGGGCGGTTAAGGTGATCCCCGCGCTGGTAGCAGTGCGGCGCAGCGCGGTAGCATGTGCGTCTGTGGAAGTCGGGGATGGCCTGGCAGCGCCACAGCCAGCACCCGTGAGGATGATCACAAACGACACGAGGACCAATGCTAGGCCCGGAAGCTGCCGCCTGCGTGAAGCCGGCTGCGGGCAGCCCGTAGGAAGGTGAGTTGCGTGCATCTTGCCTTATGTTGCAGGACAGGATTCCGGGGCGCCGTGCCAGGCGCCTCACGGGGACGTGGCGATCCCTCCTCACACAGATGTCCCCGCCCCACTGCTTATTGCCCGCAAAGCAGATCCTAAACTACCAGGTACTGCGCATGTTGCCAAACGCCACCGTCGCCCGGCATCCGCCACTGCCAGGCAGCACGTTTAGCAAGCCACGCTCAAAGCAGTATGATGCTGTGGTGTTTGAGTGCCGAAGGTGGGAGTCGAACCCACATGGGTGTCACCCCGCGCGATTTTGAGTCGCGTGCGTCTACCATTCCGCCACTTCGGCAGCTCATATTACGAGGGAAAAAACCGGCCTTCTGGCCAGGTTTCTCGTATCAACGAATCGCGAGTATACTCGAAGACGAATTGATCGTCAAATCCATGGCTTTGGTAGGCACCGGTATCGGTCTCGGAGTCCTGGCTTCTGGAACGTTTCTGCGCGCCCTGTGGATGCGGACCCTGCCGGGCGCGGCGTGCGGCTGGCCCTATCTGGCCCAGGCCACCGCGCACGAAGAGCCGGCGCACCTTAGCGGCCGCCCAGGCCAGCCTCGACGTCCCCAGTTCGATGAGGAAGCGCTTATCGCAGCTGCCCGGCGCGGCGACCTGCCGGCCTTCAACCAACTCATCCTCTCTTATCAAGGCACAGCCTTCAACGTGGCCTACCGCCTCCTGAACGATCACGACTCTGCTGCGGATGCCACTCAGGACGGATTTCTCAAAGCTTACCGTAGGCTGGACCAATACCGCGGCGGTTCCTTCAAGGCATGGATCCTGCGTATCATCACCAATACCTGTTATGACGCTTTGCGGGCGCACCGCCGACGGCCCACCGTGGCACTCGAAAGCGACGAGGAGAGCGACGGCGAGCACGACGCTGCCCTGGTGGATGCTGCCGAGCGCCCAGACGATTACGCGCAGCGCCGGGAGCTGGCGGCGGCGATCCAGGCAGCCATCAGCCAGCTACCGATCGATCAACGCACGGTCATCGTGCTCTCTGACGTCGAGGGCATGAACTATCAGGAAATCGCCGAGGCCACCGGTGCCGCGCTGGGCACGGTCAAGTCGAGGTTGAGCCGGGCCCGTTCCCACTTGCGCGACATCCTGTTGCTGCAGAAGGAACTTCTGCCTGCGCAATACCGTCTAACATAGAGCACATTGCCAAGGTGCCAACGGCCCATGAAACTATCTTTCAGCAAGGCGCGGCGCGCCCATATCAGCACCCAGCTGCTCTCTGACTATTTGGACAACCAGACGAGCCGTGAGCAGCGCGCGAGCATCGAAGAGCACCTGCATGCCTGCGCTGACTGCCGCGCCGAGCTGACGAGCCTGCGCCAGACGGTAGCCGTGCTGCGTTCCTTGCCCCGCCTGCCGGTGCCGCGCGCGTTTACCCTGTCTCAGGCGCAGGTGGGCGCTCGCCGGCCTGACGTCACCATGCCCTGGTACCTGGGTGCTGCCCGTGCCCTGGGCGCAGTGGCAGCCGTGGTCGTAGTGGCTGCCCTGGCTGTGTTTGTCACGAGCCGGTTCGACCACCGGCCGGCGCCATCGGTGGCCTGGGCGCCTCTGCCCCCTACCGGCTCGAACGCGGCCCAGGCACCTGCGGCGCGGCCCGCGGCCCCGGCGGCGCCCGCGAACACGGGTCAGCCCGGGATCACCTCTTCAGGGGCCTTCGAGGGCGCTGAAGGCGCCGTGCCCCAGGTAGCACTGCCTGCCCCTGCCGCAGCCTCTTCACCTGCATCGGCCTCCAGGCGGATCGTATTGAGCGCTCCGGCGCCCATTCCATCAGCCGTTCCAGGCGCGCCCACCGCCATGAGCGAGGCCCTGGCGCAAGCCGCAAGCGCGGCGAGGGTGACACCGCCGCCGGCGCCACAAGCTGCCCTGGCCTTGCCGGCCACGGAGCAGGGCCGCATGGGCGCAGCTTTCATGTCTCCAATCGGGCCTCCCGCTGGCAGCGGTGCCCCTGTCGGGCACGGCCGCGCTCGATGTCCCCGATGCCGATTTCCGCTGGGCCTGTGCCATCCTCGCCGGCGAGCGGGGGCGGGGCATCGCCTCCGTCCACGCCGGCGTTGGCAGCGCTGGTCCCGTCCCCAACCGCAACGCTGGGCATATCGCTATCGCTGCCCCCTTCCGCCCCGTTGAGCGCGGTCTTGCCCGCCGGCGCCGGCATCGCCTACGCCGATCAACGGAGTCTGTCGGTGCTCGATGGGGCCGGCTCGCGCACGTTGCTGCAAGCAGCCGGTGTCGATCGGCCCAGCATCTCCCCGGACCGCGTCTGGATAGCCTATCGGGTGCAGCATGCCGGCTACGCCGAGATCTGGGCCATACGCTGGAATGGGAATAACGCCCATCTGCTGGCCAGCGAGGCCGGCTTCCCCAGCCGCAATGGGGCCGGGGCAAATCCAGTGCGCGTGAACGCCGCTCGCTGGATCCCCGCCGGCCACGAACTGGCGTTGACGGTGAGCGAAGCGAAAGGGAATGCCGTCGAACTGTGGGCCGTGAGCGCCGACGTGGGCAACTTGCATTTTGTGCTGGACCTCGGCAGCCAGGTGGGCAGGCCGGCTCAACCGGAAGCCTCAGGTCAGCCTGGAATCTGCCTTGGGGATGGTGCCCCCGTTGGGGGACCGTGGACCTCCTTCAGCTACGCTCCTGATGGCAAGGCGATTGCTTTACTGGCCCGCGGCGCGGCGGGGCAGGCGCCGGGCCATCTCTCGCTGTTTCGCCCTGACGGCACCGACGAACAGGTGGCCCTCCAGTTCGCAGCCAACACGCAGGGATGTGGGTACGAGAGCCAGCTGGCCTGGTCATCGGGCGGCAACACCTTGTGGGCAGCCATCCCCGACCCGGGAGCCGATTGCCGCGGCCCCGGTGGCCTGAGCCTGTATCGCGTGGCCAGCGGCGGGGCGGCCCAACTCGCCGGCCATATCAATGCCCTGGATACCTGCTGGTCGCCCGGCGCCGATGCCCTGATCTACCATGTTGCCGCAGCCGGCGGCAGCCAGACCCTGAACCTGGCCAACGCCGACGGCAGCGATCCGCAAGCCTACGCAAATATCATCTCAGGCCACTTCGATAGCTGGTCGCCCGATGGCAAGCAGTTCCTGTTCGATAGCGCGGGCCAGGTGTACACGGGCGCTCGAGGGCAGCCGGCACAGTTGGTGGGCCCCGAAAGTGCCATCTCCAGCCCAGGTTGGCTGGGCCCCGGCCAAGTGGTTTACCTGGCAGATCAGGGCAACGCGTGGGCGCTGGTTGCCAGCGGTGCGGACGGCCAGGCGGCGAGCTTTGGCCCGCCGCTGCCGAAGAATGTGGTCATCGCCATGACCCACCAGTGACAGGGGCGTAGCCTATGCCCGAGCTTCCCGAAGTCGAAACGACCGTCAATGACCTGCGCCCGCAACTGCTGGGCCGGCAGATCGTCGCGGCCCACGTGCTGTGGCCGCGCACCGTAGCCGAGCCGGACGCCGGGTCGTTGGCTGCGTCGCTGCCGGGCCAGCGCATCCTGAGCCTCAGCCGGCGGGGCAAATTCCTGCTGTTCGCCCTGGACTCGGGCATGACGTTGATCTGCCACCTGCGCATGACCGGCCGGCTGCGCGTGGAGCCGGATGGCGGCGAGCCACCCCGCGATCCTCACGTGCGGGCATGGTTTGGCCTGGCCGGCCCAGAAGGAGAGGGCCCACAGCGGCTGGTCTTCAGCGATGCCCGCAAGTTCGGGCGGTTCTGGCTGGTGTCGGATGCGCAGGGCATCCTGGGCGCATTGGGGCCCGAGCCGCTGGCGCCTGACTTCACCCCGGCGGTGCTGGGCGAGCGCCTGCACGGGCGGCGCGTCGGCCATCAAGGCGTTGCTGCTCGACCAGCACGTGGTGGCCGGCCTGGGCAACATTTATGCGGACGAGGCGCTGTTCGCGGCCGGCATTCACCCTTTGCGTTCTGCGGCGGCGTTGGAAAATGGGGAAATCGATCGGCTACACGCCGCGATCATCCAGGTGCTGCGCTCCACGGTGGGTGGCCGCGGCACGACTCTCCGCGACTACAGGCCACCCTATGGCGACAAGGGCAGGTTCCAGGACAAACTTGCGCGTGTACCAGCGCACGGGCCAACCGTGTGTGCGCTGTGGCGAGCCCATCTGCCGTATCCGCGTTACACAGCGCAGCACCCACTTCTGCTCCCAGTGCCAGAAATAGGGAATAGGGAGTAGGTGGAGTTTCCTACTTCCTTTCAGCTACTCCTTGCGCCGCGGGGCACGCTTGGCCTCGGCGAATTGCGCCTCGAGCTCAGCCCGGCGCTCATCTGCCGCACGTTGCCCCTCCTCTAACACCTCTTGCCAGCAGCCGCGGAGGCTTTCCTGGAACGAGTTGCCCGATTGGGGGGTTAGCAGCAAGGCCGTGGCCGCACCGGCCAGGGCGCCCAGAATCATGCCAGCCAGGAACTTGTTCATGTAACTCCTCATCAAGGGAAGATATCGCGTTGCTCCCATACGGTGACCACACGCTGGATCGCCAGCATGGCAGCGCCATCGCGCAACGTCACCTTGCGCTCGCGGCTGAACTGCCACACCTGCTCAAAGGCTCGCGTCATGATCCGCTCCAACTCACGATTGACCCGATCCTCTTCCCAGTAAAAAGCCTCACGGTTTTGGACCCATTCGAAGTAGCTGGCGACCACGCCGCCGGCGTTGGCGAGGATGTCGGGGACCACCAGCGTGCATTTCCGGCCGAGGATCTCGTCGGCCTCAGGGGTGGTCGGCCCATTGGCCGCCTCCACGATCAGGGGGG
>CAWEHT010000407.1:0-9274 GCA_963808455.1 uncultured Chloroflexia bacterium
CTGGTGTTGGTCCCGCTGATCGTTGGGCCGATGGTCATAAACCAATCGCCGGCCCGGCTCCTGGGCAGCCAATCGTCGGTCGTCAAGAGCTCACCGATGGCATCGACGGCCTCATCGCTGCGCATTTGGCCGGTAGCCCCCGGCTGGTTGATGCTGCCCGAGGCGTCCAGCACGATTCCAACCTGCACGGGCACGTCGATTTTCGTCACGGCCTGGACAGGCTGGGCGACGCCATCCTCATAAACGCGTATGTCGCCCTGTTTCACGCCGCCCAGCAGGGAGCCGTCGGGCAGCAACGGGGCGGCGAGCACATGGAGCGTAGGGAAAGACCGGGTGTCGACAGCGTAGATGGCAACCTGGCTAGGGCTGCTGCCCTGGGCCCTGGCCGCGCCGAACTGCGAGCCGGCCAGCAGAAACGCAAGCAGCAGGATACAGGTAATCCGCCTCAAGACCATCTGTCGCCTCCTCCCGCGTGCGGTGACGGGCCGGCTACATCGAGACAGCGTGCCGTGGAGGCGGATCGGCGATCCACCCGGCACCTTGCTTCACCCTTACCATGTGGCTCATGCCGGCAAAGCCATCACCCACCGTGCTGTGACGGCGAATTGAGGACGGCATCGAGTATAGCACGAATGGGTGTGCATGCCAATGTGCGCGATGGACGGCAAATTGCGAGAAGCCCCCTGCCAGGGATGAACGAAGCACACGGGACCGGGAAGAGCGCTTCCCCGTGGCCGTGTGCTCCGTGTGCTGTACTGATGCCTGAAATGCTCAGGCGGCGGCCCAGGCCAGCTCGAGCTCGTCCAGCTTGGCCGGCGTCGGGTTGCCCGTCCGGCCATCCCAGCCGGCCAGCTCGTAGTAGTCGTTCAAAGCCGCATCGAAGGCCGCCCGGTCGACGCGGAAGCCGTCCGTCGGGCCGCCGCGCAGCGGTTCATCGAACAGCCGCTGCGGCAGCACGTCGGCCTCGCGGCCCACGCCCTCGCGGGCGTTGAAGAGCCGGAGCAAGTTGAGCCGGCGCTCGCCGATGCGCTGGATGTCTGCCAGCGTGATCTCGAGCCCGGTGACGGCACGCATCAGCTGCACCATCTCCGCGGGGCCGAACAGCTCCCAGGCCGCCCCGTAGACGAACTGGCACAGGTCGGCGGTGTCCATGAAGGAGTACAACCACTGCGTATAGAGGGCCAGGCGGGCCTTCTCATGGTTGATCACCTCCGAAGGCTGCGGATCGGTCAGACCGAGCAGCGCCATCCGTTCCAGATTGAGGCTGGATGACTCCAGCGTGTAGTAGGGATCGTGCTCATGCGATTGGTGATCGGCGCCGAACGGGTTGGCAGCATAGATGATGGCCAGGCTGCCCTTGACTTGCGGCATATGCGCCGGCATCTCGTTGCCCTTGACGGCCATCACCAGGTGCTCGGCGCCGCGGCCGATGTGGCGCGCGCCGCGTAGGCTGAGCCGTGGGCCAGCAGGTCGCCCAGGCCCTCGCGGCGGGCGATCTGGCCGGTCAGGGCCACCATGGCGCTGGCATTGCCGAACTCGAGGTCGAGGCCTCCCGTGTCGGCCGGCGTGAGCAGCTCGCGCTCGTAGCACTCCATGGCGAAGGCGATGATGGCGCCGCAGGAGATCGTGTCCATCCCGTATTGGGCACAGATCTGGTTGGCCAGGGAGACCGCCTGCAGGTTGCCCACCTCGGTATACGAGCCAAGTGCGCTCAACGTCTCGTATTCGGGCCCGCCGTAGGCAGGCTCGACTCTGACGTTCTCGTACTCCGTCTCCACGACCCGCTTGCAGCGCACGACGCAGGCATAGCAGGTGTCGTTCCGCTTCAGGATGGTGTCCTTCAGCGCCTCGCCGGCGATATTGGCGGTGTCGGCGAAGGTCCCGGAGGTGAAGTTGTGCGTGGGCAGCCCGCCGACACTGTCCTGGTAGCCGACCGAGCCGGCGGTGCCGTAGTCCTGCAGGCCCTGCATGTCGAGCATCTCGGGCAGCTGTTGGGCAGCCCGGCGGGCCAGGGCATTGACGGCAGCGCGGTCGGCCACCTCGACCTTGCCATGCCCGCGCACGGCGATAGCCTTGAGGTTCTTGCTGCCCATCACCGCGCCCATGCCGGTGCGCCCATGCGCCCGGTTGCGCATGCTCATGATGGCCGCGATGGACACCAGGCGCTCCCCGGCCGGCCCAACCTGGGCCACCTCGATCTTGTCGTCGCCCAGCTCCCGCCTGATCGCGCCCTCGGCGTCGGCGGTGAGCCTGCCCCAGAGATGGCCGGCATCGCGTAGCTCGGCCTGGCCATCGTGCACCCACAAGTAAACCGGGCGGGGGCTGCGGCCAGTGAGCACGATGCCGTCGAAGCCGGCGAATTTGAGCTCCGCCGGCCAGAAGCCTCCCGCCTGGCTATCGCCCACCAGCCCGGTCAAGGGGCTCTTGGCGGTCGCCGTGCAGCGGCTGTTGCCGCTGACAGGCACGCCCGTCGAAGCCGAGAGCATGAAGCACAGGGTGTTCTCCGGCCCTAACGGGTCAGCGTGCGCCGGCGTGTTCTTGAGCAGGTAGTAGGCGCCCATCGCGCTGCCGCCCCAGTAAGTCCGATAGAAGCTCTCTGATGGCCTTTCGATCTCGATCTGGCCGGAGGTCAGGTTGACGTGCAGGATCTGGCCGGCAAACCCTCCCAACATGGGATAATCTCCTTAACAGCCCGGCACGAAGCAGCTCCGGTAGATCTGCTCGTAGCTTTTCTTGGTCAGGTCGCGCGGGTTGCCGATGGTCTGCGGGTCGGCGAAGGCCAGATCCACCAGCATAGGGATATCCTGCTCCGGGATGCCCATCTCCGGGAGGGTACGGATCTCCAGGGTCTTGACCATCCGGTTGACCGATTCAACCGCCAGCTCGGCCGCCTGCCAGACGCTCTTGCCCCAGGTGTTCTCGCCCATGGCCTGGGCGATGCGGGCGTATTTCGCCGGCTCGCCGAGGTAGTTGTAGGCCATGACGTGTGGCAAGATCGAGGCGGTCAGCTCGCCGTGCGGCAGGTTGTAGACACCGCCTGCCGTCTGGCTCATGGCGTGCACGGCGCCGGCACTTTCCGTGCCGTACGACATGCCGGCCAGCATGGCAGCCATGGCCACCTTGTAGCGCGCTTCCTGGTTATGGCCCTGGGCAAAGGCCACCGGCAGCCACTGCGCGAGGGTCTCGATAGCCCACAAGGCCACGGCGTCCGGCCAGGGCTGGGCGTAAGCGCAGGTGTAGCATTCGATGGCATGGGTCAGAGCATCCAGGCCCGTGCCGGCCGTGATCTGCGCGGGCATACCCATGGTCAGCAGCGGGTCGAGCAGCGCCACGTGCGCCGCGATCAGCCCCGTGCCGCCCACGTTGTACTTGATATGGCGCGCCGGGTCCGTGATCACGGCCCAGAGGGTGACCTCACTCCCTGTCCCTGCCGTCGTCGGCACGGTGACCAGCGGGGGGATGCGCTTCTTGATCGGCTGCGGATCGGCCCATTCGTACCCGAGGATGGAGCCACCATTCTCGACCACCACACCGATCGACTTGGCCGTGTCCATCGGGCTACCGCCGCCGAAACCGATCAGGCCATCGCAGCGCTCCTGCTTGTAAATTTCGGCACCGCAGTCCACCAGGGCGATGGGCGGATTGGCAACCACCTGGTCGAACAGGACGTAATCCACGCCGCCGGCCTTCAGCACCCCGGTCACCTCATCGACCAGCCCGGCCTTGACGAGGCCCTGGTCGGTGACCAGCATCGGCCGCTTCGCGCCGAGCCCTGAAATGAGCTCGGCCAGCATCGAGATGGCGCCGGGCGCATGCTTGACGACGGTAGGGACTTCAAAAGAACGAAGGTTAACCATGGAATATTGCTCCTTAGTCACTGAGTAACCGGCAGGACGGCCCCGCCGGCGCGCCGGGTAATGTTCAACGTCGCACTTCTTCGACTTCGTCGTACCACCTGACCCTGGTCCCGATCCTGGCGCGCATCTTCCACGCCAGGCTCTTGGGAGCATCGTCCAGCGCGACCTTCAGGGAAGCCAATCGCCCAGTGACCACGGACATTTGTGATTCATCGATCTCGATACCTCCTTGGGCCAGGATGTCCGCCACCTTCTGAATGTTCAGGCTCACGGTGGTGTACAGGCCCCATTCTTTGGCGCACAGGTCGGCGATCCAGGCAGAGTTGATGGTCTCCGCATCACCGGGGCCGACCTGATGATCAACCAGCAAAGCGACCAGATCCAGGACATCTTTCCGGTTGAGCGCCACGATCTGCGCCTTGGTCAGGAACAGCTCGGCCAGCGGCACCGTCAGGGGCTCGACGGCCAGCCGGTCGGCCAGGCGCAGCTTGTGGCACATCTCGAAGCCACCGATGAAGACGTCGATCTGCCGGTTGTTGGGCACGTCATAGTACAGCTGCCGCTCCGAGCCGCTGAGCGTGTTCAGGGTTTTGTTCTCTGTGTAGCCCTCCGCCAGGAGGAAAGGCCCCACGTCGCGCCCACTCTTAGCAGGGACGACAAAATCGATGTCCGGGTACTTGCGCTCCAGAGCGCGGTGGCTTGCGCTTGGGCAGTGCAGTTTCACGGCCATGCCGCCCAGCAACCGCATCTCGATACCCCTGGCGGCAGCAGCGGCTACCAGCCTCCTGGCCTCTTCTATGACGTCCTCGGCAATCGCCATGCGAACACCTCACGATGGATGAACGGTTCAGCCGAGGGGCGGGACAGGCCCGCCCCATTCCTGGCCCTCAGGCGGGGCGCAGACTTATTCGACCGGGATTCCCTGATAGATCTTGTCGATATCGATCGACTGGCGGCGCCGGTAGGCCTTCGAGCCGAAGTAGATGACCGCGGCCAGCACGTACATCACGGCCATGAACACCATGGAGGTCGAGTTGCCCTGGCCGATGCCATAGAAGCCGTGCGGGTCCCAGATCCACTTGATCAGCAGCCAGTCGAGGAAGCCCAGGAAGACCAGCCCGGCGGCCGTGATGAGCGGGTATTGCTCGCCCTTCAGGACCCGGATGCCGACATAATAGACGACCCACAGCATGACCGCCGCGTTGACGGCGGTGAGGAGCCAGACCAGGTACACGATGATCGTGGGCAGGCCGGGCCCCACGCCGGCTGCCATGACCGTCATCCCGTCCGTGACCGACTTGACCACCAGATAGACGGAGCCCACGGTGTAGAGGGCGGCAACGAGCCAGGTGAGCGGGGTTAACACCTTCATCTTGGCCACCGGCGAGGCCTCGAAGAGCTCGCGCTTGCGCCACGGCAGGATGACCGCGGCGAGCGTCGTGCCGAAGAAGGTGAGGGCGATCACCAGCGTCGCATCCAGCGCCAGTGTTTGGAAGCTCCAGACGTTGAACGCGTACAGGACCGACACGAGGATGCCGGGGATGGTCATCAACAGCAGCGCGTTGAAGGGCGTGCGGGTGCGCGGGTCCACGTCGGCGACCCACTCAGGGAGCAGGCGGTCGAACCCGGCGGCGAAGATGACGCGTGTGGAGCTGAGGAACACCGTCGCCGACCAGCCGAACCACATCAGGCTCATCAGCAAGACGACGATCAGCTGGATGACCGGGCTGTTGACCATGAAGGCCGCGAACAGGCCGGGGTAGGGCCAGAACGGCAGGGGAGCCGCTGCCTTCGACTGATTCCAGAAGGCGCCGTTGGCGGTATTGTAGAAGTTCCAGCCGATGGTCTTGGCGATCAGGCCGAAGAAGATCACGGCCAGGATCATGGTGACGATGACGGCCGACGCCATGCCCCAGAAGTTGCGCTTGTAATCGGTGGCGCCGCGGACCTCGCCGTAGAGCGTGGCGCCCCAGTTGGGCCACAGGTTGAAGAACACGATCAAGGGGATGAGCGCCAGGCTGCCCAAGGGCAGCAGGTCATGGAACGGGCCCGCAGCGGTGAAGCCCTTGCCGAAATCCTGGGTGGCCTGATAAAGGTCGGCGCCGGGCTTCGTGCCGAACATGCCCGGCACGATGGCGTTCAGATTGTGGACGAAGGTCGCATTGCTGCCCACAAGAAGCAGAACGAAGGCCGCCAGCAGGCCGAGCATGCCGCCGAAGAAGCAGATCTTCTGGATGCGGGCGTAGGTCTTCATGCCCAGCCCGATGTAGACGGAGACGAACACGCAGGTGAAGACGGAGCTGGCCAGAAGGCCCCAGCTGCTGCCAAACCAGAGAGCGGCGCTCTGAAAGCCCAGGATGCCGAGCACCGGCGTGAAGAACTCGTAGACGAGCATCTGGCCGTAGAGCGGCACCCACAGCCAGAGGATGAACCACCAACCAGTGATGGCCAGGATGAAGCCGACCGCGCCGCCCAAAATGCGGCTCTGCCAGATATAGTCACCGCCGGCGCGCGGCATTACGGCGATCAGGTTGGCGTAGACGACGCATTCGAAGAGCGTCAGGACGCCCCCGATCACCACCGCCGTGACCAGGTGCCCCGGGATACCATACGCCAGGGAAAAGCTGTACAGGCCGAGCGTGACCAGGTTGATGGAGAAAAAGGCATATATGAAGGCATCGAATACCGACCACGCGCGCACGAGGCCGGTGGCCTTGCGGACGAACAGCGACGAATCTTCCGCGCTCCCCCCATCGCAGCAGACTGAGCCATTTTGGACCTCCTCTACCGATGCATGCCAGGCAAACTAGACGGCTGGTGGAAATGAGACCACAAAGTTGACTTCAGGCCGGGTCATCGTTGGCGGTGGCACCTCCTTTCAACCGGTGGTGAGCATGTAGCTCTTGACCGCATCGCGCGTCAGGTTGATGATCACGCCTTGCAGGCGGCCTTGCTCGTACAGGCTGCCCGGGTTGACGCAGAGGGTGCGGCCCAGGCGGGTCGTGCCCTTGGCCTCATGGATGTGCCCGAACAGGCCGAGCAGCGGCTGGTGGCGCTCGATGATCTGGCGCACGGCGTGGCTGCCTACCGGCACGATCGAGCGGCCGGCGTACTTTGGCCGCAGTTGTTCGTCGAGCTCGGGACACTCGTCGAGCGTCGAGCCATACGGCGGCACGTGGAAGTTGAAGACGCTGTTCGAGGGGTTCTTCAGCTGGCTGAGCATGGGCTCGTAGCGCGCCAGGAGGTCGTCCTCTTCGGCCTCACGGAAGGTGTGCCAGGGCGTGATATTGCTCCAGCCCGAGCTGACCATCTCGTGGTCGTCGTCCAGCTGCACGATCATTCCCTCGGCCAGTTCGACACATGTGGAGGTTCGGATGAGGTCATCCAGGGCGAACATATCGTCGTTGCCCGGGGCCACATCGCAGCGCATACCCGAGCCCTTGAGCTTCTCGTCGGCCCAGGCCAGCCACTGCTCCGCCGTCTTGAGCACTTCCTTGTGGAAGAGCTCATCGACGCGCTCGGGGTGCGCGCCCAGCTCGGTCACCTCTTCCTTGCTCGTCCGATAGGGATAGTAGCCGCGGCTCTTGACCTTCTTCTCCATCTCCACCACTTCTTCTTCGCTCGATAGATTGAAATCCTGCTGCAAGAGGATACATTTCCACTTGCTGCCGCCCTGGTGGATGATGGGGACGATCGCTTTGCCGGTCATGTCGCCGCCGAGGATCAGGATATCTGCCTTGTAGAACTTGCCGGCGTTGATGAACTTCTTCCAGCAGATATCTGACCCGTGCACGTCCGTGGCGAAAAAGATTGTGGTCACCAGTATCTCCTCATTGATCCCGGGGCCTGCTGATCCCAGGGTGTGCTGCCCGGCGCGCTGCCGGGCAGGGTTTTGAGCCGAGCCGCCCACACAATAAAGGCCGTCGCTTCACAGCCTAAGGCGGCTACTGAAGCGACGGCCTTCAGTTCTTAGTTCGAGCATGGGGTGCCACACGAGGCAGGGATAGAGCAGCGCCAGGAACCATATGACCTGAGCGAGAAGGTATCGGGAATTCATCAGGCCCGCCCCCCGCCCACGCGGCACCCACCCCGGCAGGGATAGAGCAGCGCCAGGAACCATATGACCTGAGCGAGAAGATATCGGGAATTCACGGGCGGACCTCCAGTGTCCACACCCCGATCAGCCGGCCTGGCTCAAGAGTGGCCGGAATGAGAGCCAAGTTACACTTCCATACGTGCCGTTAGTATATGCAAGAATCGCCCGCTGTCAATCAGAGACTATAGTATAATGGCACCCAGAGAGCGAGAGGGAGGGTGAACGGATCTATGCGGGTGAGAGCATTTACCTCAGTGCGAGACCTCCTGGGTGCCGGCAGCCTGGAAATCGCGATCGGGGAGGGCACCCCGCTGCGCCTGGTCCTGCGCGAGCTAGCGGCGCAGCACCCGGCCCTGGACGCCAAATTGTGGGATAGCAGCGAGAAGCCCACCGGACAGATCAGGCTCCTGCTGAACGGCCATGCCCTCGACACGACCAGCGGGTTCGATACCCTGGTCGGCGATGCCGATACGTTGGGGCTGTTTGCGCCGCTCGGAGGCGGTTGAACGGCAGGGGCGGGGTCATCCCGCCCCTGCCCGCCAGAGATCAGAACAGACCGAGCACGCGGCCGCTCTCGATATCGAGGTCCACGTCATAGAAGACCGGGCGTATCGGCAGGCCGGGCATGGTCCGCATTTCACCGCATAGCGGATAGAGGAACCCTGCCCCCACGCTGGCCCGGATGTCGCGAACCGGGAACACGTAGCCCTGCGGCCGGCCCTTGACCGCCGCATCATGGCTCAGGCTCAAGTGCGTCTTGGCCATGCAGAGCGGCAGCTTGTCAAAGCCCAGCCGGGTATACAGCTCGATCTTCGCCTCGGCCTCCGGACTGTAGCTCACGCTGCCGGCGCCGTAGATATCGGTGGCGATCTTCTCGATCTTCTGCTTGATGGACCACTCGAGTGGATACAGGAAGTGGAAATCGCTCGGCTTCTGGCACGCCGCCACTACGGCCTCAGCCAGCTTGACCGCCCCATCTCCCCCTTCGGCCCAATGGTTCGCCAGCACGGCATCCTCGGCCCCGGCCGCCACCGCCCGCTGCCGGATCAGCTCCATCTCCGCAGGTGTGTCGTCCTTGAACTGGTTGATCGCGACCACCACAGGCACGCCGAAGCGCTTGATGTTCTCGATGTGCGCTTCCAGGTTGACGATGCCGGCCGCCAGCAAAGGCAGGTTCTCGCTGGTGTACGCAAAGTCCAGCGGCTTGCCCGCCACCACCTTCGGCCCGCCGCCGTGCATCTTCAGCGCCCGCACGGTCGCCACCAGGACGACGACGTTCGGGACCAGCCCTGAATAGCGGCACTTGATATTGAAGAACTTC
>CAWEHT010000408.1:0-6046 GCA_963808455.1 uncultured Chloroflexia bacterium
GCCTGTCCCAACATCAATGGGCTAACCTGAAGCCAAGGAGAGACAATGATCGTCAACGTTTACATGCACCCTACCTATTGTGTGGATGCCGCCTGGCGTCATGGCGGGCAACCCTTCACCGGCGAGCGGATGCTGAAAATGATGGACGGCCCTTACTACGTCAACGGCAAGCCCCGACGTGTGGATTGGGGGAGTCATCCAGCCCCCGCCCCGGAAACACTGTCTGGCAGGACGGCATGCGTGGTGGCCTCGGGCGGGGGAATCCGGGATTACATGGCCTATTGCGCCCGCCTCGTGCAGGCTTATCCCGACCGCTTCATCGGCAATTTCACCTACAACCCGCGGTTCGGGGTAGAGAACTGGGCGTAGCTGAGCTTGAGTTTCACGTGAAGGAATATGGCTTCAACAGCATGAAGCTCCACTCCAACATGCACGCGTATCGCCCGGACCTGGCTCTCGACCGGCTTCGTCCGGCGGTCAAGAAGTGCGCGGACCTGGGTATTCCCGTGATGATGCACACGGGCGACGGGCCATACTCGATCCCGACCCAGTTTTACCCCATCATCAAGGAATTCCGCGACGTCAACTTCATCATTGCCCATTTCGGGGTCCAGACCGGCGGCGTCTATTGCTTCGAGGCGCTGTGGATGGTGATCGACAGCCCCAATGTCTACGTCGAATCTGGCTGGCTCCTACAATCGCGCATCGTGGAATTCGTGCAGATGATGCCCAAGGAGCGCATGCTGCTGGGCACTGATAGCCCGCCCAACGAGCCGGGAATGTGGATCTACGAAGTCAACGTGCTGTTGCAGGACTTTCCACAAGGCTGCAACGCCAGCGAGGACGAGGTGGAAGGCTACCTGGGCAACAATGCCGCCAGGCTCTTGGGGCTCAAGCCTGCGCCAGCGCCTGCCCGCCCCCAGGAAGTCACGGTGCTGCGCTATTAAAGAAGCGGGAGACTGGAGGAACCGCGTGACCGTACCAATTATCGATTGCCTGACTCACATCAGCAGAGGGCCGGACGACGTCGTCGGCTGGGGGCCATGCTTCCTGGCCGAGGACTTGCTCGCGCAGATGGATGCGCCTCGCAAGGTGCTGGGCGAGCCGAGAAGGGTGGATAAGGCCATCGTGTTCCCGGCGTTGAACCTCACGGTGCCTACGTCAACCCTGACCTTCGAGGAGCAGCACGCCTACGTGGCCGAAAGCCTGGTCCGCTACCCCGATCGTCTGGCCGGCGGTATCGTGATGCACCCTCGCCTCTGGAACGACCGGGTGGCCGAGACCGTGCGCGCCATGGTGCGGACACAGGGTTTCCGCATGATCTATCTCAATCCGTCACTGCACAAGTTCTGGCTGCCTATCAAGACCCCCAGCGAAGGGGCGGGCGCGCGCCAGCTGCTCTACCCGATCTTCGAGGCAGCGCAAGAGCTCGACATCCCCGTCATCATCCACACGGGTGAACAGCCGTATGCCATGCCGGCGACGGTCGATTTCGTGGCCGGGGCCTTTCCGGATGTGAAGATCCTCATCGCGCACCTGGGCACGCAGGGTGAGATGCTGACCATCGAGGCACTTCTGGTGGCCGATCGACACCCCAACGTCTACCTCGAGACCAGCTGGGCGATGCCCCATATGCTCATCGAAGCGGTGCACGAAATCGGTGCGGGCCGGCTGATCTTCGGCAGCAACTGCCCGCCGCTGGAGCCAACCCAACAGATCATGAACGTGGAAGAGGCCCTGACTTTCGACCCTCCCATCGGGATGGGAGCCTCTGCCGAGGACACGCGCAAGGTCCTCGGCGGCAACCTGGCCCAATTGCTGCGGATGTAGGGCTGAAGGAGCGCTATCATGCCATACACGATCGTTGACTCGCACGCCCACATCATCCCTGTGCGTGAGCCGGTTTGGGGGTGGGGGCCGAACTTCACGGCGGAGCGCCTGCTCGCCATGATGGACCGCGATTACGACGTGCTGGGCGAGACCAAACATGTCGGGGCGGCTATCGTCATGACCGGCCTGGGCCTCACGTCGATTGACCATCGCAGCATGCAGGAAGCCCACGAATACGCCATACGCAGCGTCAAGCAGCACAGCGAGCGGCTCTACCTGAATGCCGTCATCAACCCGCGCAACTATGTGCCGCAACAACTTGACGAGCTCAAAGGGTGGCGCGAGTCCAACAACTTGCGCATGCTGAAACTGCACCCCAGCATGCACAACTATTACCTGCCCACTTACAGCCCCTTCCCCAGCGAGGAACATGAGCCGGAAGATGATCTATCCCGTATTCGAGCAGGCGCGTGCGCTGAACGTGCCGGTGATGATCCACATGGGCGAGACGCCCTACGCCATGCCGGCCCAGATCGCGCCGGTTGCCGAGGCCTTTCCGGACGTCCAGATCGTCGTGGCTCACTCCGGAGCCAACAACATCCCGGCCAACACGAACGACGCGATCCTGCTTACCACGGCCATGGCAACGTCTATCTGGGCGTGAGCTGGGTCCAGCCTCCCGAGCTTGTGCAGATGTATTGCGCCATCGGCGCCCGCAAGATGATCTGGGAGAGCGATTGCTCGCCTCAATCGATGGGCCAGACACTCCCGCAGTAGTTGGTGACCAATCTGCACCTGCCGCCGCCGTTGGGCGTCAACGCCAGCAAAGAAGAAATCTATCGGATGATCGGCGCCAACATCGCCGAGCTTTGCGCATCACGATCGGCGACTAAAGCGCCGGGGGATCCCGTTCGCAGTCTCTCTCTGGGTCTCGCCGCCGGCAAAGGAAGGCACCTTGGACCCGATTCCAGATCTGCGGTCGTTTCTCGAAGAGCTTCGCCACGACCTGCCGGAGCAACCCATGGCGGTTGCCGGCGAAGTGCCGTTGGACTACACCTCAACTGCGCTGGCCCTGGAGTTGGAGCGCCGAGGGCGGCGGCCGGTCGTCCTCTTCGAGAAGGTTCAAGGGCACGGCGGCCGGCTGCTGGCCAATCTCTTCGCTTCCACGAGGTGATGGCCCGGCCATCGGCGTCCGAACCCAGGAGTTGGCCCAGCAGTTGGGGCAGAAGTTGGACGCGCCCCTGCCAAAGGCCGTGGTGGAGACCGGGCCGGTGCAGGAGATCGTTCTGGAAGGGCCTGCCGCGGACCTGGCGCTGCTGCCCATCCCGCGGCACTTCGAGCAGGATGCCGGCCCCTACGTCACGGCGGGCATGATCGCCGCGCGTGACCCGGATACCGGCACCGGCAATCTCGCCTACGTGCGCCTGCAGGCCAAGGGGCCCCGGCGCATGGGTGCGAGCCTGCACAGCCGGCAGCACACCTGGGACTACCTGCGCCCGCCGACGCGCGGCCAGGACCTCCCCGCTGCGGTGGTCATCGGGGCCCACCCTGCGGTGATGCTCGCCGGCGCAGCCAGGCTGGCCATCGACCAGGATGAGTACGACGTGGCCGGCGCCCTGCTCGGCCGCCCGCTGCCCGTGGTCGCTGCCGGACCGTCAACGTTTACGTCCCCGCGCACACGGAGATCGTGCTCGAAGGGCACCTGCTGGCCAACGTGCATGAAACCAAGGGCCCCTTCGGTGAGTACACCGGCTACGTGACGGGCCGATCGACGCACAATGTGTCGAATCAGCGACATCACCATGCGGCGCGATGCCATCCTGGTTGACATCGTGCCGGGCAATTCCACCGAACACCTGGCGCTGGGCCGCAATACCGGAACAGGCATGGCTGCACAGACGTATGCAGGGAGCGTCTGCCTTTCTTCGTTGACTTTCACTACCCCAGCTCGGGCACGCACTTTCACTGTTTCGTGGACCCAGGGAGAAGACGGCGGAAGGGCAGGCGAAGGGACCTCTGAGTTCCTGGTGGTGTCTACGACGACTCGTCAAGCTAATTGTGAAAATTAAACATCAATCCGTCTGACCAGATTGCTTTCATGTTGGGGATGGAGAGCCGACATAAGGACGATCGCGCCCTCACAGCAAAAGAAAGACTATTCTGAAACTCAGCTCGATCCATCCTCGGATGAGGGGGTGGGGGCCAAGGTGCTGATCGACGCAACCGCCCCAAGGCTTCAACGCGGTCCCCGTCCGCTTGCCCGATCAGGCCGTGCGTTGCGAAGAGGCCCTGCTGGCAGGGCGCGCTGCCCAGGACAGCGGTTGGACGAAAACAGGGCCAGGATGATGTTAGACTGCCCGCGCCCATCGTGGTCATGGCCAGCCAGCAACGCATACTGCCACCTTGTTACCTTAATCCCGGCCTAGCATACGTTTGCCGGAGAGGGCTAGCCCATGCATCGGTTCGAGTATTGTGCGCCGGAGAGCCTTTCGGGCGGCTATCTCCTTATTGGACCAACATCGAACTGCTGCACGCCTGATCGCAGGTGGTACGGACTTGCTGATCGCCCTCAAGGAGCGCCGGGATCGTCCGGCCTGCCTCATCGGCCTCACCGCCATCCGAGATCTCTCCTGCCTCGAATATGATGAGGCGGCCGGATTCGAGATTGGCGCCGGCATAACTCATCAGAGAAGTCGAGACCTCACCCATCGTCCGCAGCAGCTATCCGGCCATCGCCCATGCGGCCTCGACCCTTGCCTCGATCCAGATCCGCAACCTGGCCACCGTGGCCGGGAACATCTGCCTCGCCTCACGGTCGGCGGATATGCCTCCCGCCTGATAGTCTTCGGCGCGTCGGTGAGGCTGGTTGGGCCGACCCGGGGACCGGTGGGTCGAGCTGGCCGATCTGTTCACCGGGCCCGGCCGCACGGGGCGACCGCCACCGAAATCTGACACAGATCCCCCGTGCCGAGAACCCCGCCACACAGCGGCGCCGCCTACCTCAAGCTGAGCCCCGCGAAGGCGATGGACCTGGCTTCGGTCGGGCGTGGCAGCCCGACTGACGGTGGAAGGTGGCCGCTGCCAGGAGGCTTGCATTGCCTCGCGCTCCCTCGCCCCGACGCCTCGCAGGTCTCGCCTGGCCGAGTCCTTTCTGGTCGGAACATGCACTGGTCGCCAAGCTCATTGAGGCGGCGGCCTCGGGGCGGCGGCCGCCGATTCGTCCCCCATCAGCGACGTTCGGGGCAAGCGCCGGTTACCGGCAGCAGATGGGTGCGCGGTGCCTCACACGCCGCGCCCTTTCAAGAGGCCCTGGCTGGGGCGCTGGCAATATCAGCATGAAACACATCATCCAGCTGGGGGTCGTGAACCGGAGAACCCAGGGAGCTGGCCGTCGAGCCATGGTGGACGTTGTTGGACGTGCTGCGCGATCAGCTCGAGCTTACGGGGGCCAAGAAGGGCTGCGACCGGGGCGACTGCGGGACAGCTGCACCGTGCTGCTGGACGGCAAACCCGTGGTTTCATGCAGCCTGCTGGCGGTGCAAGCAAACAGGCGCTCCGTCACCACCATAGAGGGGCTGATTAGCGGAGGCCACCCGCACCCCCTCCAGAAAGCTTTTGTTGACCATGGCGCAGTACAGTGCGGGTTTTCGGACGCCGGGCATGGTCATGTCGGCGGCCGCGCTCGCTCGCGGCCGTACCCTGCCCGAGCGAAGATGAAGTGCGTGCGGCCATCCAGGGCAACCTTTGCCGGTGCACGGGGTATACCAAGATCGTGGCAGCGATAATGTCGCTGGCGCATGGTTGAGTCGAGATGACACCATTGACAACCGTGGTGGGCAAGCGTGTGCCCAGGATCGATGCGATAGAGAAAAGCACCGGCACGGCCCGCTGTACTGGCTACATCCGCCTGCCCGGCATGCTTTACGGCAAGATCAAGCGCAGCCCGTACCCGCATGCCCGCGTGGCGTGCATCGATACCGCCCGGGCCGAGCAACTGCCCGGCGTGAAGGCCGTCCTCACATGGGATGACGTGCCGCACGTGCCGCATGCCGGCCAGCCACAGCCGCGTGCCGGCTTGCTGGCCCCCGACCAGTACGTGCTGTCTGCCGTGGCGCGCTTCCGGGGGGAGGGCATAGCTGCCGTCGCAGCGGTGGCCAAGGAAGTGGCGGAAGACGCGGTGCCGGAGCTGATCGACGTCGAAGTAACGAGATCTTGC
>CAWEHT010000409.1:0-7317 GCA_963808455.1 uncultured Chloroflexia bacterium
GGCAAGATCCCGTA
The DNA here is from genome assembly GCA_963808455.1 of uncultured Chloroflexia bacterium. Taxonomy (GTDB): domain Bacteria; phylum Chloroflexota; class Anaerolineae; order CG2-30-64-16; family CG2-30-64-16; genus CAWEHT01. The sequence goes on from CAWEHT010000409.1 coordinate 15, forward strand.
CTCGACGTCGATCAGCTCGGACACCGCGTCTTCCGCCACTTCCTCGGCCACCGCTGCGACGGCAGCTGTGCCGTCCCCCCGGAAGCGCGCCACGGCAGACAGCACGTACTGGTCGGGGGCCAGCGAGCCGGCGCGCGGCTGTGGCTGGCCGGCATGCGGCACGTGCGGCACGTCATCCCATGTGAGGACGGCCTTCACGCCGGGCAGTTGCTCGGCCCGGGCGGTATCGATGCGCCCACGCGGGCATGCGGGTACGGGCTGCGCTTGATCTTGCCGTAAAGCATGCCGGGCAGGCGGATGTCGCCCGTGTAGCGGGCCGTGCCGGTGCTTTTCTCTATCGCATCGATCCTGGGCACACGCTTGCCCACCACGGTTGTCAATGGTGTCATCTCGACTCAACCATGCGCCAGCGACATTATCGCTGCCACGATCTTGGTATACCCCGTGCACCGGCAAAGGTTGCCCTGGATGGCCGCACGCACTTCATCTTCGCTCGGGCAGGGTACGGCCGCGAGCAGCGCGGCCGCCGACATGACCATGCCCGGCGTGCAAAACCCGCACTGTACTGCGCCATGGTGAACAAAAGCTTGCTGGAGGGGGTGCGGGTGGCCTCCGCTAATCAGCCCCTCTATGGTGGTGACGGAGCGCCTGTTTGCTTGCACCGCCAGCAGGCTGCATGAAACCACGGGTTTGCCGTCCAGCAGCACGGTGCAGCTGCCGCAGTCGCCCGGTCGCAGCCCTTCTTGGCCCCCGTAAGCTCGAGCTGATCGCGCAGCACGTCCAACAACGTCCACCATGGCTCGACGGCCAGCTCCCTGGGTTCTCCGTTCACGACCAGCTGGATGATGTGTTTCATGCTGATCCTGCCAGCGCCCGAGCCAGGGCCTCTTGAAGGGCGCGGCGTGTGAGCACGCGCACCATCTGCTGCCGGTAACCGGCGCTTGCCCGAACGTCGCTGATGGGGGACGAATCGGCGGCCGCCGCCCCGGCCGCCGCCTCGATGCGCTCGGCGACCGGCTCGTGTCCGACCAGAAAGGACTCGGCCAGGCGAGACCTGCGAGGCGTCGGGCGACGGCGCCCAAGGCGATGCAAGCCTCCTGGCAGCGGCCACCTTCCACCGTCAGTCGGGCTGCCACGCCGACCGAAGCCAGGTCCATCGCCTTCCGCGGGCTCAGCTTGAGGTAGGCGGCGCCGCTGTGTGGCGGGGTTCTCGGCACCGGAATCTCTGTCAGGATTTCGGTGGCGCTCAGCCCCGTGCGGCCGGGCCCGGTGAACAGATCGGCCAGCTCGACCCACCGGTCCCCGGTCGGCCCAACCAGCCTCGCCGACGCGCCGAAGACTATCAGCGCGGGAGGCATATCGGCCGACGGTGAGGCAGGGCAGATGTTCCCGGCCACGGTGGCCAGGTTGCGATCTGGATCAAGGCAAGGGTCGAGGCCGCATGGGCGATGGCCGGATAGCTGCTGCGGACGATGGGTGAGGTCTCGACTTCTCTGATGGTTGTGCAGGCGCCGATCTGAGGCCGGCCGCCTCATCATATTCGAGGCGGAGAAATCTCGGATGGCGGTGAGGCCGATGGAGAAGACCGGACGATCCCGGCGCTCCTTGAGGGCGATCAGCAAGTCCGTTCCACCTGCGATCAGGCGTGCAGCGGTTCCATATTGTTCCAATAAGGAGATACGCCGAAGGCTCTGCGGCGCACAATACTCGAACCGATGCATGGGCTAGCCCTCTCCGGCAAACGTATGCTAGGCCGGGATTACGGTTGCAAGGTGGCAGTATGCGTTGCTGGCTGGCCATGACCACGATGGGCGCGGGCAGTCTAACATCATCCTAGCCTTTCGTCCAACCGCTGTCCTGGGCAGCGCGCCCTGCCAGCAGGGCCTCCGCGCAACGCACGGCCTGATCGGGCAAGCGGACGGGTTCCACGTTGAAGCCCTTGGGGCGAGTTGCGTCGATCAGCACCTTGGCCCCCACCCCCTCATCCGAGGATGGATCGAGCTGGTTGCAAATAGTCTGCGGCAGCACCGTGAGGTCACGGTCGGCCTGCATGCGGGTCGCCAACGCCCACATGACCGCGCTCTCGTCCGCGGGGTCGATGTCACGGTCCACGACCACCACGAGCTTCACGTAGTGGTCCAACCCCACCAGGAGCTGGGCGGCTTGCTGCGCCTGCCCTTCCGCCGTCTTCTCGATGCGCACGAAACAGTGAAAGTGCGTGCCCGAGCTGGGGTAGTGAAAGTCAACGAAGAAAGGCAGCGCTTCCTGCATACGTCTGTGCAGCCATGCCTCTTTGCAGATGCGGCCCAGCGCCAGGTGTTCGGTGGAATTGCCCGGCACGATGTCAACCAGGATGGCATCGCGCCGCATGGTGATGGCGCTGATCTCGAACACATTGTGCGTCGATCGGCCCGTCACGTAGCCGGTGTACTCACCGAAGGGGCCCTCGGTTTCATGCACGTTGGCCAGCAGGTGCCCTTCGAGCACGATCTCCGCGTGCGCGGGGACGTAAACGTCGACGGTCCGGCAGCGACACACGGGCAGCGGGCGGCCGAGCAGGGCGCCGGCCACGTCGTACTCATCCTGGTCGATGGCCAGCCTGGCTGCGCCGGCGAGCATCACCGCAGGGTGGGCCCCGATGACCACCGCAGCGGGGAGGTCCTGGCCGCGCCGCTCGGCGCGGCGCAGGTAGTCCCAGGTGTGCTGCCGGCTGTGCAGGCTCGCACCCATGCGCCGGGGCCCCTTGGCCTGCAGGCGCACGTAGGCGAGATTGCCGGTGCCGGTATCCGGGTCACACGCGGCGATCATGCCCGCCGTGACGTAGGGGCCGGCATCCTGCTCGAAGTGCCGCGGGATGGGCAGCAGCGCCAGGTCCGCGGCAGGCCCTTCCAGAACGATCTCCTGCACCGGCCCGGTCTCCACCACGGCCTTTGGCAGGGGCGCGTCCAACTTCTGCCCCAACTGCTGGGCCAACTCCTGGGGTCGCACGCCGATGGCCGCGCCATCACCTCGCGGGAAGCGAAGAGATTGGCCAGCAGCCGGCCGCCGTGCCCTTGAACCTTCTCGAAGAGGACGACCGGCCGCCGCCCTCGGCGCTCCAACTCCAGGGCCAGCGCAGTTGAGGTGTAGTCCAACGGCACTTCGCCGGCAACCGCCATGAGTTGCTCCGGCAGGTCGCGGCGAAGCTCTTCGAGAAACGACCGCAGATCTGGAATCGGGTCCAAGGTGCCTTCCTTTGCCGGCGGCGAGACCCAGAGAGAGACTGCGAACGGGATCCCCCCGGCGCTTTAGTCGCCGATCGCTATGCCGCAAAGCTCGGCGATGTTGGCGCCGATCATCCGATAGATCTCTTCTTTGCTGGCGTTGACGCCCAACGGCGGCGGCAGGTGCAGATTGGTCACCATGCGGAGTGTCTGGCCCATCGATTGAGGCGAGCAATCGCTCTCCCAGATCATCTTGCGGGCGCCGATGGCGTAATACATCTGCACAAGCTCGGGAGGCTGGACCCAGCTCACGCCCAGATAGACGTTGCCATGGCCGCGGGCAAGCAGGATCGCGTCGTTCGCGTTGGCCGGGATGTTGTTGGCTCCGGAGTGAGCCACGACGATCGGGACGTCCGGAAAGGCCTCGGCAACCGGCGCGATCTGGGCCGGCATGGCGTAGGGCGTCTCGCCCATGTGGATCATCACCGGCACGTTCAGCGCACGCGCCTGCTCGAATACGGGATAGATCATCTTCCGGCTCACGTCGCCGGGGAAGGGGCTGTAAGTGGGCAGGTAATAGTTGTGCATGCTGGGGTGCAGTTTCAGCATGCGCAAGTTGTTGGACTCGCGCCACCCTTTGAGCTCGTCAAGTTGTTGCGGCACATAGTTGCGCGGGTTGATGACGGCATTCAGGTAGAGCCGCTCGCTGTGCTGCTTGACGCTGCGTATGGCGTATTCGTGGGCTTCCTGCATGCTGCGATGGTCAATCGACGTGAGGCCCAGGCCGGTCATGACGATAGCCGCCCCGACATGTTTGGTCTCGCCCAGCACGTCGTAATCGCGGTCCATCATGGCGAGCAGGCGCTCCGCCGTGAAGTTCGGCCCCCACCCCCAAACCGGCTCACGCACAGGGATGATGTGGGCGTGCGAGTCAACGATCGTGTATGGCATGATAGCGCTCCTTCAGCCCTACATCCGCAGCAATTGGGCCAGGTTGCCGCCGAGGACCTTGCGCGTGTCCTCGGCAGAGGCTCCCATCCCGATGGGAGGGTCGAAAGTCAGGGCCTCTTCCACGTTCATGATCTGTTGGGTTGGCTCCAGCGGCGGGCAGTTGCTGCCGAAGATCAGCCGGCCCGCACCGATTTCGTGCACCGCTTCGATGAGCATATGGGGCATCGCCCAGCTGGTCTCGAGGTAGACGTTGGGGTGTCGATCGGCCACCAGAAGTGCCTCGATGGTCAGCATCTCACCCTGCGTGCCCAGGTGCGCGATGAGGATCTTCACATCCGGAAAGGCCCCGGCCACGAAATCGACCGTCGCCGGCATGGCATACGGCTGTTCACCCGTGTGGATGATGACGGGGATGTCGAGCTCTTGCGCTGCCTCGAAGATCGGGTAGAGCAGCTGGCGCGCGCCCGCCCCTTCGCTGGGGGTCTTGATAGGCAGCCAGAACTTGTGCAGTGACGGATTGAGATAGATCATGCGGAAACCCTGTGTCCGCACCATGGCGCGCACGGTCTCGGCCACCCGGTCGTTCCAGAGGCGAGGGTGCATCACGATACCGCCGGCCAGACGATCGGGGTAGCGGACCAGGCTTTCGGCCACGTAGGCGTGCTGCTCCTCGAAGGTCAGGGTTGACGTAGGCACCGTGAGGTTCAACGCCGGGAACACGATGGCCTTATCCACCCTTCTCGGCTCGCCCAGCACCTTGCGAGGCGCATCCATCTGCGCGAGCAAGTCCTCGGCCAGGAAGCATGGCCCCCAGCCGACGACGTCGTCCGGCCCTCTGCTGATGTGAGTCAGGCAATCGATAATTGGTACGGTCACGCGGTTCCTCCAGTCTCCCGCTTCTTTAATAGCGCAGCACCGTGACTTCCTGGGGGCGGGCAGGCGCTGGCGCAGGCTTGAGCCCCAAGAGCCTGGCGGCATTGTTGCCCAGGTAGCCTTCCACCTCGTCCTCGCTGGCGTTGCAGCCTTGTGGAAAGTCCTGCAACAGCACGTTGACTTCGTAGATCCACATTCCCGGCTCGTTGGGCGGGCTATCAGTGCCCAGCAGCATGCGCTCCTTGGGCATCATCTGCACGAATTCCACGATGCGCGATTGTAGGAGCCAGCCAGATTCGACGTAGACATTGGGGCTGTCGATCACCATCCACAGCGCCTCGAAGCAATAGACGCCGCCGGTCTGGACCCCGAAATGGGCAATGATGAAGTTGACGTCGCGGAATTCCTTGATGATGGGGTAAAACTGGGTCGGGATCGAGTATGGCCCGTCGCCCGTGTGCATCATCACGGGGATGCCCAGGTCCGCGCACTTCTTGACCGCCGGACGAAGCCAGTCGAGGGCCCGGTCAGGGCGATACGCGTGCATGTTGGAGTGGAGCTTCATCATCTTGAAGCCATATTCCTTCACGTGAAACTCGAGCTCAGCTACGCCGTTCTCTACCCCGAAGCGCGGGTTGTAGGTGAAATTGCCGATGAAGCGGTCGGGATAAGCCTGCACGAGGCGGGCGCAATAGGCCATGTAATCCCGGATCCCTTCGCGGCCACCGCGCATGCCGTCCTGCCAGACGGTGTTGCCGGGCGGGGGCTGGATGACTCCCCAATCCACGCGTCGGGGCTTGCCGTTGACGTAGTAAGGGCCGTCCATCATTTTCAGCATCCGCTCGCCGGTGAAGGGTTGCCCGCCATGACGCCAGGCGGCATCCACGCGATCGGTAGGGTGCATGTGAACGTTGACGATCATTGTCTCTCCTTGGCTTCAGGTTAGCCCATTGATGTTGGGACGGGGGCGCCGTACCTGCCGAAAGCTCACCATGTCGCCGCGGAAATGGTTGAGCCCATAGAAAAGGGGGACGGCCGCGGGGCTGTATGCCACTTCCTCGGTGCGCAGCAACGGGTCACCCTGGCGGCAGCCCAGAAGATCGGCCATGCATTCGTCGGCAGGCACTGCCTTCGTCTCGCCCCGCTGGAGGTGCACCTTCAAGCCACAGCAATCTGCCAGGAAGTGGTAAGTTGACTCGGATTCACGGTAACGCGACACCGCGTCACTCCGGCATGGCGCGCGCACGAGCTCGTATGGGATCACGTTGGCGCAGAGGATGACAGGGACGCCGGATGAATAGAGGAGCTTGGTGAGCGCCAGCACGGGTTGGTCGGGCGCGATGCCAAGTGCCTCACCCAGCTCGCCGGCCGGTTGGGACGCGGAGGTGAGGACTTTGGAGGACGCCTCCCCACCCCCGCTCCGGATCAGATCCAGGAAGCCTTCGGCCTCGTCCATCCAGCTCTGCACGGAGCCGGGCACGCGGGCAATGTTTGGGTTGACGAAGGTGCCGATGCCCTGGCGCCGAATGATGACGCCGGCCAGCTCGAGGCGCGCGAGCGCCTCCCGCACCGTCGCGCGGCTGACCTCGAAGCGCTGGCAAAGATCGGCCTCCGAAGGCAACTGGCCATCCTCGCGAGCCAGCTCGCGGCTCTCGATCTGGGCGATGACTTCCAGGACCAGTTGCTGCGCCAGCGGCACATTGCGGGTGACCATGCCCCCACCTCGCCTTCCACACGCGTGCTCTGGATCACGCGGGAAACCTGTCAGTCGCCAGTCGTCAGACGATGGGCGCCACCGTACCATAGGAGCCGCACCTTGTCAAAATCGCGCCGCGAGCAAATGTTACTGCTCAGCGATAATGTCCGCTAATTGCTCAGCGATAATGTCCGTGAGCCCGTACTGCGTGTCGGTGCTGCCAGTGTAGCACACGCGCGTGGGACCCGCCGCATAGGCGGTGGGTATGTGGACAACTCTCCGCTGCGCGGCGCTCCGCTGCGAGTTGCCCACATAGCCACCGCCTCTACTGCTGCGGGCGGGACCTGAAAATGGCCGCGCTTTGTGCTCGTGCCGGTTGCTCCCGCCGCCGAGTTGGCTGGCGGTCCCGCCGCAGGCAGCGCAGCCCGTGGGGTTAGTGGATAGCTGGACCCCACCTGGCACGTCAATGCTGGCCATAGAGCCAGGCGCGTTGCTTGGCCGTGGCCTTGGGCGGCGCGGCTGGCGCCGGCGGCAGGACTCGACCGCCGCTGGCGCAGGCGTGGCCGGCGGCTCACCGGCT
>CAWEHT010000410.1:0-8364 GCA_963808455.1 uncultured Chloroflexia bacterium
TCGAAAGGTTCTGTATTTCATTCGTTTGATATTGTGGACGAAGTCCCCCCAATTGCGCTTCGACCGATGGAGCCTGCGGCTTGCCGGCGCATTCCTGGCGGGTTTCTTTAATGAGATTTTCCACGCCATTGCCAAGAAGGCGTCGGACCCAGCGGCTGCGCCGGGGGTCCTTATTCGGGGTGGTCTTTGCTCCCCACGAGTGCTTCCACCACTTGGCCGGCGTGGTCGGGCGCCATGATAGAAGTCAACAATTTGGGTGGCGTCGCGAAAGTTCACAAGAGCCATGTTTGAATTCAAGTACCGGCTGATCTGGTGGCCGCGCGAGACCTATAAGGAGCTCACCTGGCAGAAGGTCTCGGATGACCTCCGCGATCCCGTGCAGCGCGGCCAATTCTGGGATGTGGTGCTGCGCCGCCAGTGGACCACACCGACGTCGCAGTGGGACCCGGTGCACAACTTCAGCCTGTACGTGCGCAAAGATGTGGCTGCCCAGGTCTGGAACTGGGGCGCGCCCGCATCGACCGCCTCGGAGACCAGCACAGACCCTTACGCCGGCGGGCAGCGCACGATCAATTCCGTGCAGCAGCTGGGGGCGACCGGCGTTTCCGGCGACGCGCCGGGCCAGTTCAACTTTCCTCGCGCGGTCGCCGTCGGGCCTGACGGCAAGATGTACGTGGCCGACTCGGGCAACAATCGCATCCAGGTCTTCTCGCCGCAGGGCCAGTTCCTTCGCCAATGGGGCAGCGCGTGCAAGCTTTACGACCAGACCCAGCCGCAGCAGGGCTGCAATGGGGATGGACACGGCCAGTTCGACGAGCCATGGGGCATAGCCGTTCAACGCGAGCGGGAATGTCTACGTGGCAGACACGTGGAACAGCCGCATCCAGAAGTTCGATGCACAAGGCAACTTCGTCACCATGTGGGGCGTTTTCGACACCACGCAGGGCGAGCTGGGCGATACGCGCGACCTCTACGGGCCGCGCCAGCTCGCCATCGGCGGCGATGGGGATCTGTATGTCACGGACACCGGGAACAAACGTATCATGGTGTTCAAGCCTGACGGCACGTTCGTCGCGCAGTTCGGCGGGCAGGGGCTGGACAATGGGCATCTCGACGAGCCCACCGGCGTGGCCGTGGATCGGAGTGGCAATATCTACATCGCCGACACGTGGAACCATCGCATCCAGAAATTCGACAGCCAGTTCCGCTACGTGACCCAGTGGGCGATCAACGGCTGGGCGAGCCAGACCGTCGTCAACAAGCCTGCCATCGCCGTCGAACTCCGCGCGGGATCCTCTACGCTACTGACCCGGAGAATTACCGCGTGCTGGCTTTTGGCCTGGATGGCAAGTTCAAAGCCACCTGGGGGCAATTCGGCAACGACAATGCTTCGCTCGCATTGCCGACAGGGATCGCGGTGGGGCCCGATGGGAAGGTCTACGTGGCCGACGGCGACGCGCACCGGATCATGGTGTTCCCGCCACTGCAGTGACGGCAGGTGAACAGATGCCTGGGACGTTCAGCGCCGTGTGCTTCTGAGACGTTAATGACCGCGGGCGGTCATGTGGCACACAAGAAACCTTTGGACTGTCATTCTGAGCGGCCGTGCCAACAAGTCCTGTCAACGACGCGCCACAGCGAAGAATCCGTACCAGGAGTTTCTTGAAAGTCCCCCATGCCGCCGCGCCGGCACATGGGCGGCCAAGCAACCCGCCAATGTCACCCTGAGGCCGGGTCCCGTGACGCACTTGACGAGCAGGGTCGCCCAGGCCGAAAGGTCCGTCGCCGGGGAGTTTCTCGGAAGTGAACCGCATCCGGGGGAGCCATCACTTCCTGAAAGACTGAACAAGGGAGGCTTGCCTTGAAGCTACAAGAGTACCAATCGAAACGCATCTTCGGCCAGTTTGGCATTCCTGTGCCGCAAGGTGACGTGGCAACGACGCCGGCAGAGGCGCGCGCCCTGGCCGAGCGGGCGGGCGCCCCGGTGGTCGTCAAGGCGCAGGTCCTGGTCGGCGGGCGCGGCAAAGCCGGTGGCATCAAGCTGGCCAAGACGCCTGAGGAGGCCGCAGAGGTCGCCGGCCGCATCCTGGGCATGAGCATCAAGGACCTGACGGTGAAAAAGGTCCTGGTCGATCCCGCTGCGGATATCGCCAAGGAGCTGTACCTGGGCATGGTGATCGATCGCTCACGCGGGCAGGTGGTGGTAATGGCATCCAGTGAGGGCGGCGTCGAGATCGAAGAGGTAGCAGCCACCAGCCCTGAGAAGATCATCCAGGTGGCAGTAGATCCCTGCCTGGGATTGAAGGAATATCAGGGGCGTGAGCTGGCCATGAGCATCGGGCTGCCGAGGGAGCAAGTCCCGGCTTTTACGAAAATCGCCCTGGCGCTCTACGACTGCTTCGTCAGCTCGGATGCGAGCCTGGCAGAAATCAACCCGCTGGCGGTTCTCCGCGACGGCAGCCTGAAGGCGCTGGATGGCAAGATGCTCATCGATGACAACGCCTTGTTCCGTCACCCTGACCTGGCCGCCATGCCGCGACGACGAGGAAGAGACCGCGGAAGAGCGGGAGCGCCGCGAATGGTCTGAGCTACGTCCAGCTCGACGGCCAGATCGGCTGCATGGTCAACGGAGCCGGCCTCGCCATGGCAACCATGGATATCATCAAGTTCTATGGCGGTGCGCCGGCCAACTTCCTTGATGTGGGTGGTGGCGCCAAGGCCGACAAAGTGGCCGCCGCGCTGCGTATCATCCTCTCTGACCCCAACGTCAAGGCGGTGTTGTTCAACATCTTCGGTGGCATCACCCGCTGCGATGAGGTCGCACGGGGCATCCTCCAGGCGCTCGAAGGGATGCCGAAGCGCGTGCCCATGGTCGTGCGGCTGGTGGGCACGAACGACGTCGAAGGACAAGCCATCCTGCGGGAGGCCAATATGCTCACAGCCACCACCCTGGCCGACGGGGCGCAGAAGGTGGTGGCGGCGGCCAAGGCGCTGGCGTGAGACACGGACGCCAAGGGCCTGGGGCACTCGAGGAGTAAGTCATGAGCATCCTGGTCAACAAAGAGACGCGGCTGGCGGTGCAAGGGATCACCGGGCGGGAAGGCGCTTTCCATGCCGAGCAGATGATCGCCTACGGCACGAAGGTGGTTGCCGGCGTTACGCCAGGCAAAGGCGGCGGTTGGGCCGTCGGCGACGTGCCGATCTTCGATACAGCGGCGCGAGGCGGTGGAAGCCACGGGCGCCAACACCAGCATCATTTACGTGCCGGCACCTTTTGCGGCCGACGCCATGCTCGAGGCCGACCGACGCGAACATCGCCCTGATCGTTTGCATCACCGAAGGGCATCCCGACCCTCGACATGGTCCGCGTGCGTAACTACCTGGGCGGCAGGGCGCGCCTGATCGGCCCGAACTGTCCGGGCGCCATCACTCCCAGCGAGGCCAAGGTCGGCATCATGCCCGGCCACATCCACACCGCGCCCGGTCGGCATCGTCATCCGCTCGGGCACGCTGACCTACGAGGCGATGCTGGCAGCTCAGCAGCGCGGCATCGGCCAGTCCACCGCCGTGGGGATCGGCGGCGACCCGATCATCGGCACGACCTTCGTGGACGTGCTGGACCTGTTCGAGCAACGACGCGGAGACGCAGCGGTCGTCATGATCGGCGAGATCGGCGGCGCGAGGAAGAGAAAGCGGCGGAATTCATCGCGCAGCAAATGACGAAGCCGGTGGTCGGCGTTCATCGCCGGGCCGCACCGCTCCGCCCGGCAAGCGCATGGGCCACGCCGGCGCCATCATCAGTGGCGGCAAGGGCACCGCGGCGGAAAAGATCGCCGCCCTGCAAAATGCCGGGGTGCGCGTGGCCCACCATCCTGGCGAGATCGCCGAGATGGTCGCCGAACTGGCGTGAACGAGCCCGGCCATCTCCCTCTCGGGTCGGGTAAATGACGGCCCTGGCCATCGCCGATCGCCGTATTGCCAGCATCCTGGGATACGTCGCCGGGCGCGGCGCGGCGGGCGTGGATAGTCGGCGGGTTCGTGCGCGACGCATTGCTCGGGCGGCCGAGCCATGACGTCAACCTCGTGCTGCCCGGAGGTGTCTTCGAGCTGGCGCGCGATATGGCACGCGCCTTCGGCGGCACCTGCTTCGTGTTGGATCAAGAGCGCGAGACGAGCCGCGTCCTGCTGCGCTCGGAGGCCGGCGAGCCGTTGAGCGTGGACCTGGCCCGGCTGCGCGCGCCCGGCCTGCCCGAAGACCTGGCGCTGCGCGATTTTACCATCAATGCCATGGCCGCCGAGATACGCGTGGAAGGCGGCCCCCTCGAGATCATCGATCCTCTTGGGGGGCAGGGCGACCTGGCCGGCCGGCTGGTTGCTGCCGTGAGCGACCGGGCTTTCCTGGACGATCCGCTTCGGACCCTGCGCGGCGTCCGCCTGGCCGTCGAGCTGGGGTTCGATATCGGTGCCGGGACGCGCGGGCTCATCCGCCGCGACGCCGGCCTGCTGGCCGGGAGCGCCGCCGAGCGGGTGCGCGACGAGTTGGCCCGCATCCTCGGCGCCCCGGGCGCCTGGCAGCACCTCCGGCTGATGGCCAGCCTGGACCTTCTCCGCCCCGTCCTGCCCGAAGCGCAGGCGTTGGCCGGCGTCGGGCAGTCGGAGCCACACTATCTGGACGTCTTCGACCATACCCGCGCGGTCCTGGCGCACGCCGAGGGCCTCCTGGCAGCCATCGAGGGCACGGGGCATGTGCAGGCAACATCTTCGGTATCGGCGCCTGTCATTCTGAGTCCCGCATGCCGCCGCGGCGGCATATGGTATGGCACGAAACCCCCCGCTTGTCATTCTGAGCGGATGTCTCCACAATCACCGTCGCCGGCGCGCCACAGCGAAGAATCCGTATCAGGGTTTCTTGGTAGCGGGTGTGCAAGCCAGCCTGCGCTGCGGCGGGACGCCAGCGACGAAGTCCCCGCAGGGGAAGAATCCGCCGCGGCCTCACCGAAAGGGCTCCCGGTATCTGCCCCAGGGAATTCGCAGCCTGCCGCATCCTCCGCTCCCTATTCCCTCTCGCCAGACCCGGTTCAGGCTGCCCCGCCCTGGCAGTGGGCAGGGGTTGCCGCCGCGCTCGGCGCCCTTCGCCGCAGCCCTGCGCGCCCATCTGGCGCGGCCTCTGGCCGGGGGGCGGAGCCGGCGGGACCTGTTCCCGTGGGCCGCGCTGGCCCACGATTGGGGCAAGCCCCTCACACGAGGCGTGGGGGATGATGGGCGCATCCATTTTTACGAACACGACCAGCTGGGCGCGCGGCTGGCCAGGGAACGCATGGGGTCGCTCGCATTCTCGATGGCAGAGGTGGAATACGTCGCGGCGCTGGTGGGGCTGCATATGCGGCCTGCGAACCTGGCCCGCGCCTTTCCCCCGACGCAGCGGGCACTCTATCGCCTGGCCCGCGCCGCGGCCAGCTTTGGGCCCGACGTCGCTTTGCTGGCGCTGGCCGACAGGATGGGGACACGCGGGGATACCGAGGACGAATTCGGGGCCTTGCTCGAGGTGTGCCGGCTGGCCTTCGACGCCTACTTCCGGCGTCACGATGCCTGGGTCGATCCGGCGCCGTTTCTGGACGGCCGCCAGATCATGGCCGAGCTGGCACTGAAGCCGGGGCGCGAGGTGGGGCGCCTGCTGGAGGCCCTCAAGGAAGCGCAGGCCGTCGGCGAGGTCCGCACCCCGGACGAAGCGAGGCTCTGGCTGCGCGGCCAGGTTGGCGGGGGCCCCGCGGACCTTCCTTAGCCACCCATTTTGACAGCCTCCCTTCGCTGGCGTTATAATCGCCTTGGACCGAGTTAGCAAAGCCAGATGCCGGTCAATCCGCACAGGTGACCGGCATCTTGTGTGGTTGGCACTATCTCGTGTGGGGAGAAGGCATATGCGGAACCGTGATATGGTCTTATTGGTCCTGATCCTGCTACTGGCCCTGGTGGCGGTTTGGATCGCCCTACCGATCGATCATCCTTTATGGGCCAGGCAGGCATTGGTCTGGCAAACTCCGCCCGAGTACCGTGATTTGCAGCTCAAAGAAGGGCTTGACTTGCAGGGAGGCACCCAGGTCCTGCTGCAGGCCGCGTCCTCCGGCTGGCCAGACGGTCACCTCGGACGATATGCAGGCTGCCAAGACCACGGTCGAACGCCGCGTCAACGGCCTGGGTGTGACCGAGCCGCTGGTGCAGATGGAAGGCAACAACCGCATCATCGTCGAGCTGCCCGGCATCAGCAACCCGGACGCTGCCGTGCAGACCATCCGGAGCACCGGCCAGCTCGAGTTCGTCGAGTTCGGGCCTGCCAGCAGCACGAACGGGGCGCCGACCAGCTGGCCGAACATCCAACAGGGTGTCTACGTCAGGACGGACGACAGCAACCATCCGCCGAGCAGCGCCATCACCAACACGGTCAAGGACCCGTATCCCAATCAGGTATTCAAGACGATCATGACCGGCCGTTACCTGTCACAGGTTGGCACCCAGCTCAACAGCAGCGGGCAACCGAACATCGCCTTCCAGCTCACCTCGGACGGGGCCAAGATCTTCGGCGATTACACCACCGCCCACGTGGGCGACGTCCTGGGCATCGTGCTGGACAATATCGTCCTTTCCGCCCCGCGCATCAACAGCGCCATCCCGGACGGCAGCGGCATCATCGAGGGCAGCTTTACGCTGGATGAGGCCAACAACCTGGCCGTCCAGATGCGCTACGGCTCGCTGCCGGTGCCGCTGGACGTGGTCGATCGCCGCACCATCGGCGCCACGCTCGGCAGCGATTCGGTGCGTCACAGCGTGCTTGCCGGCCTGGTGGGGCTGATCATCGTGATCCTGTTCATGATCGCGCAGTACCGCCTGCCGGGCGTGGTGGCAGCCGTGGCGCTATTGATCTACATGGCGTTCAACCTGGCGCTCTACAAGCTGATCCCGGTCACGCTGACGTTACCCGGCATCGCGGGTTTCCTGTTGTTGACCGGCATGGCGGTCGATGCCAATGTGCTGATCTTCGAGCGCATGAAAGAAGAGCTACGCTGGGGCCGGTCGCTGGAATACGCGGTCAACGCGGCCTTCCACCGGGCCTGGCCTTCCATCCGTGACTCGAACCTGTTCGACGATCATCAGCTGTGTCGTGCTGATCCTGTTCGGCCGCACCTTCGGGGCGCAGCAGGTTATGGGCTTTGCCATCAACCTGGCCCTCGGTGTGCTGATCAGCATGTTTACCGCCGTCGTCGTCACGCGGACCTTCATGTCTTTGCTGTTCCACAGCGAGCAGGTCGAGGCGCTGCGCGGCAAGCGCTTGCTGGTAGACTTTTAGGTCGATGCCGGGATGAGATCGGCTCAGCTGCGGGCCTGCCGTTTGGAAAGTTCGCCTGAGATCAGCGAAAAGGCCGGGGAGAGGATCGATGTTTCGAATTGTTGAGAACCGGAGATGGTACTTCTTGCTTTCAGCCCTGGTGATCGTGCCGGGTTTGATCGCGATGATCTATACGATGGCGATCACGCCGACGCACGTGCCGTTCAAGCTGGCCATCGACTTCACGGGCGGCACCTTGTGGGAGGTTGACCTGCCCGTGCCTGCGCAGGCCGGACAGGTGCTGGCCATTTTCACGAGCAGCGACCATCCGGATACCTCGGTGACCATGTCGTCGGATGGCAAGACGGCGATCATCCGCACCAGGCAGCTCAGCGAAGTGGAACATGCCACGCTGCTCAACGCCCTCAAGGCCAGGTTCGGCTCCGACACCAAGGAGGAGCAATTCTCCTCCGTCGGCCCGAGCATAGGCAGTGAAGTGACGCAGGCCGCCTACCTGGCCGTGATCGGCTCGTCGTTAGTGATCCTGATCTTCCTGATGATCGCGTTCCGCAAGGCGCCCGAATCCTGTGCGCTACGGCGTGACGGCCCTGATCGCCAGCGTCCATGACCTGCTTGTCACGCTGGGCTTTTCAGCATTTTCAGCCTGCTCTTCGGCTGGGAGGCCGATGCCCTGTTCCTGACGGCCATCCTGACCGTCGTCGGCTTCTCGGTGCAGGACACGGTCGTGGTCTTCGACCGCATCCGCGAGAACGTGATCAAGTACCGCGGCGAGAAGCTGTCGCGGGTGGTCAACCGCAGCCTGCTCGAGACGCTGCACCGGTCGGTGGCGATCCACCTGACGGCCGCCTTCGTGTTGGTGGCCATCCTGATCTTCGGCGGCAGCACGATCAAGCCCTTCATTGCCACGCTGCTGGTCGGCGTGACGACGGCACCTACACGTAGATCTTCGAACGCATCCCAGCTTCTGGTCGGATGGGAAGAGAAGGACTGGCTGGGTCTCAGGTCGCCGAATACGTGGCAAT
>CAWEHT010000411.1:0-13331 GCA_963808455.1 uncultured Chloroflexia bacterium
GCTGGGGAGTGGAAGCACGTGCCCGGCTCGGGCGGCGACGACTGGCAGCAGGTGGATACCGTGCCGGATACGTGCGCGGTCCAGTCGGCGGCGGCGCCGGTCACATGCCATTTCGACACGACCCTCGGCGGCGAATACCGTGTGACGGCGGCCATCCAGGACGACCAGGGCCGGCCCAACCGCAGCCAGCTCACGCTGTGGGTCAGCGGCGAGGCCCACCCGCCTGCTCGCCAGGTGCAGCGGAGCAGGTCACCTTGATCCCCGATCGCAAAGACTACCAGCCCGGCGACACGGCCGAGATCCTGGTTGACGCGCCCTTCTCGCCGGTGTGGCGTGATGACCCTCCGCCGCTCGGGGATCGTGTCCAGCCAGCCTTTCACGATGACCGGCCCATCGTACACGCTCAAGGCGCCCATCGAAGACGCCTACGTGCCCAACGTGCAGGTTGACGTTAACCTGGACGGCGTGGCGCCTCGCGTCGAACGACGCGGGCAACGTCAACCCCAACCTGCCCCTGCGCCCGGCGTTTGCCGGCGGCAGCCTGGACCTCTGGGTCCCGGCCCTGTCTCGCACGCTGAAGGTGGCAGCGACCCCACGCGAGCAGGGATCTGGCGCCAGGCGGGAGCACGACGGTGGACATCCTGCTCGAGGACGCCGCCGGCCGGCCGGTCCAGGGCGCCGAGGTGGCCGTCGTGGTCGTGGACGAGGCCGTGCTGGCGCTGACCAGCTACCAGACCCCCGACCCGATCGGCGTGTTCTACAGCCCGCGGGACGCTGACACGTCCGATTATCACCTGCGGGGCAACCTCGTGCTGGCCAACCCGGGCACGTTGGGTGCCGGGGCCTGCAGGCCCATGGCGCGACGGTCCTCGATGGGGAATTCGCCCAGGGGATGCGGGCCGCGGCGGTGCCGGCCGCGGCCCCGATGGCGGCGCCGGCGGGTGCCGCATCCGGCGCGGGCGTCCAGCCGCAGGCGCCCATCGCCTTGCGCACGGACTTCGACCCGCTGGCCGCCTTCACGCCCACGCTGCCCACCGACGCCCAGGGCAGGGCCAGCGTCAACATCAAGCTGCCGGATAACCTGACGCGCTACCGCGTGATGGCCGTGGCTGTGGCCGGCGGCAAGGAATTCGGCTCGGGCGAATCGATCATCACGGCCCGCCTGCCGCTGATGGTCCGCGCCTCGCCGCCGCGCTTCCTGAACTTCGGCGACCGCTTCGAGCTGCCCGTCGTGCTGCAAAACCAGACCGGCACGCCGATGGACGTCAACGTGGCCGTGCGGGGCTCGAACCTCACATTCGCCCACGTCACGTCAACCATCTCGAACGTCCAGACTTTCGACGCGCAGAGGGTGACCGTGCCCGTGGACGACCGGGTGGAGGTGCGCTTCCCCGCCTCGGCCGATCGCCCCGGCACGGCGCGCTTCCAGGTGGCTGCCGTCCAGGCCCTCGGTGCATCGGGGCAGGCAGCGCCCGGGGCGGCGGCCGACGCCGCCCAGCTCGAGCTGCCCGTGTGGACGCCGGCGACCACGGAGGCCTTTGCCACCTACGGCGAGATCGATGCAGGGGCGATCGCCCAGCCGGTCATCGCCCCCACGAACGTCTACACCCAGTTCGGCGGGCTGGAGATCACCACATCCTCGACCGCCCTGCAGGCGCTCACCGATGCGGTGCTCTACCTCGAGTCCTATCCCTACGAGTGCTCGGAGCAGCTGGCCTCCCGCATCATGGCCGTCGCGGCGCTGCGCGACGTGCTCACGGCGTTCCACGCCTCCGGGCTGCCGTCGCCCGATGCGATGAATGCCCGGGTCGACAGCGACATCGCCCGGCTGCAGGCGCTCCAGAATGACGACGGCGGCTTCCCGCTCTGGAGCCGCGGCGACGATGCCTGGCCCTACGTCACGATCTACGTGACCCACGCCCTCCAGGAGGCGCGGTCCAAGGGCTACAAGGTCCCCGACGATGTGATGCAGCGGGCGGGCGAATATCTCCAGAACATCGAGCTGCACATCCCCTCCTGGTACGGCCAGGATGCCCGCAACGCGATCATCGCTTACTCGCTGTATGTCCGCGGCCTGATGGGCGACGGCGACGCCACGCAGGCGCGCGGGTTGATCGAGGACAACGGCGCCGATAACCTGCCCGCCGAGGCCTTAGGCTGGTTGCTGCCCGTCCTGAGCGCCGACCCGGACTCGGGCCAGGAAGTCGGCGAGATCCGCCGCTACCTGAACAACCACGTCGTCGAGACCGCGGGCGCCGCCAGCTTCACGACGTCGTACGGCGACGACGACTACCTCCTCATGCACAGCAGCCGCCGCACCGACGCCGTGATCCTGGACGCGCTCATCACCGACCAGCCGAAGTCGGACCTCATCCCCAAGGTCGTCCAGGGGCTGCTGGCAGCCCGCAAGCAGGGACGGTGGGACAGCACGCAGGAAAACTCCTTCGTGCTGCTGGCCCTGGATCACTACTTCAACACCTACGAAGCGCAGACGCCGGACTTCGTGGCGCGCCTCTGGCTGGGGGACCAGTATGCCGGCGAAGCGGCCTTCAAGGGCCGCACGATCGACCGCCAGCAGGTGGACGTCCCGATGGCTTACCTGGCCGGGGGCCAGGCGCCCGTGGGCGCGGCGCAGAGCCTGCTCCTCAGCAAGGACGGCGCCGGCCGCCTGTACTACCGGATCGGCATGTCGTATGCGCCCAAGGACCTGGTGCTCGAGCCCGCCGAGCAGGGCTTCACGGTGGAGCGCACTTACGAGGCCGTCGACAGCCCGGACGACGTGCACCGCGATCCCGACGGCACCTGGCACGTCCGTGCGGGGGCCCAGGTGCGCGTGCGGCTCACCATGGTCGCGCCCGCCCGTCGCTATTTCGTCGCCCTGGTCGATCCTCTTCCGGCCGGGTTCGAGGCCGAGAATCCGGCCCTCGCGGTGGCCGGCCGCGTCCCGCAGGACAGGGACCCGCAGGGCTCCGGCGGCGGCTTCTGGTGGTGGATCGGCCCGTGGTACGAGCATCAGAACCTGCGGGATGACCGCGTCGAGGCATTCACATCGCTGCTGTGGGAGGGTGTCTATACTTATACCTATGTGGCCCACGCGACCACCCCCGGCGAGTTCATCGTGCCGCCGGCCAAGGCCGAGGAGATGTATTCGCCCGAGACCTACGGGCACGCCGGGACCGACCGGGTCGTCGTGCAGTGAGCCTGCCCCTTTTCCCCCACGTTCGCCCGGCCACGCGTGGCCTTGCAGGGCCCTTGGCGGCGGGGGGCAAAAGGCATCGGGGTGGTTTCATTGGGCGGCGAAGCCGCCCAATGAAACCGCCGGTTACCTAATGCAGATATAGGGGGCCTTTCCGCTGACGCCAAAACGGATGCTTCGCTGGCGTCTCGCCGCGGCGATGGTTGTCTCGTCCACCCGCTCAGCATGACAGACGCTGCTACCAAGTACCGTCCCTGAACATGCACTAAGTCAACACATGGGGGGCCGCGAAGCCCCTGGGAGGGAACCGGCGCATGCGCTAGCGCGGCACCATCTGGCTTGCCGCCAGCGGTCGCCGGAACGTCAGGCGCCACCAGCCTGTGCCCTGTAGTCCCGCGGCCTCCCATCCCTCCGCGACGAGCTGGCTGACCAGGGCCTGGAGCTGCCTGGCCGAATATTCCGGCTCTGGCGCCCAAGTCGGGCAATAGAAGCCGCCCGATCTCCCCGCGGTGTATCTTCCCACGGGCCCGGTAGCGTTGGCCTGAAACCAGTGACAGCGAACCAGGCGGTCATCGCTGCACAGGCCTTCCACTTCCTGGATCTCGCACGTCTCCCACTCCGTTTCAGTGGCCGGCTTATGATACAGGTGCGCCCTGCTCCGGGTCGAGCGGGATGCTGCCTTGCCTGGCAGATAAGTCCCATGAATGCTGTCCCACATACTGAGCCTCCTTCGGCTCCCGCGGCCCAGGTCCCTCCGGGCGGGTTGCGCCACTGGCCGGCACAGCCGCCCGTGCCCCTGGGGCTTCCCCTGGGAAAGCCGCCCCCGCCAGCAGCAGCCGCGCGATCCAATCCGGCAGGGTTGCGACTGCGGGCTCGGGGTCGGACTCCAAAAGCCAGCAACAGGGCTCATCGAGCTGGCTGGGCGGCAAGACGACGAACCCGTCTGCCCGCACGATCAGGCCTCCCGGAAGCCCGGTCGTGCGCACCGGCATCCCGGGCGGGCGGAGATAAAGCAAAGTGGCAAGCCCGCCGGGGCCCAGGATCTGCCGCGGTGGCGGGCAGCAAGCGACGATCTTGCCTGAGGGCCACGAGGTCTACCGGTATCTCCACGGCCAGAACATTGCTGGGCTTCAGGGCCAGGCCGATGTTTGCGTCGGGCCAGCGCGTCCACCAACGCCGGACGACCGCCTGGTCCCGGCTGGCCTCACAAGGGCCGCTTTGGACCCTGGGATGGCGGCCAGGTTCCGTGCAGCCCGGGCGCCCACAGGAGCAGGCGGCCAGGCGCGAGGTATGGAGTGGGATGAGCCACCAGCCGAGGAGGGCATAGCTCGCGGCGGCGCGCCTGGGCGCGTCGCAGACGGCCGCACAATCGATCAGGCGCAAGAACATTTCCAACCCCGCCTGCACTGCAGTCAGGCCGGCCCTTCGGACACGAGAATCCCGAGGCCCCGGCACCTGCGTTCGATGGAAGTTCTACGTCGTGATGCACGTCGAAGAGCCGGCGGGCGGCCTACCGGTCTTCCTATTCTGTTTGGCGCGGGTTCGCTTGGATTGTGACTATTATATCACATATTTCGCGAATTGCAAGCAGAAAAATTCTTCTTCCTTAAATTACCGGCGGGGATGAGGCCCTCGCCCCGCCCCCGCCGCCTATTCCCTATTCCCTGGCTCCCGTTTCCCGCCAGTGAGCGCGCTCGGCGGGCAATGGGAAGCGCGTCAGCAGGGTCGCCGGGTCGGGCAGCGCCACCTTGTCACCGGGCGCCAGCTCGGCCTTGCTGCTCTTCTCGGCCGGGCTCTTGCCGCCCAGGCTGAAGATGCCCACCGCTTCGGATGGGCGGGCGGCCCGGCTCTGCAGGTAGGCCAGCCCGATGATGATGCCGTCCACGTCCACGGCCGCGCTGGTCACCCACCCGATGGCCTGCCCCTTACGATTGACCACCGGGTCACCCGTCTTGGGCATGCGCACGCCACGATCGTTCATGCGGAAGCGGGCGATCTCCATGGTGCGTGTCTTCTCGTGCGCCACGTGCGCAGCCCGCCCGACGAAGTAGGGCTTATGGAGCTTGACATAGGCCGCGAACCCGGCGCCGGCCGGCGAGATGTCGAACGGCCCAGCCAGCTCGTGCCCGTACAGCGGCAATCCCGCCTCGGTGCGCGTGCTCATCGCGCGCCGCCAGCCCGCACGGCTGCAGCCCAAGCGGCTTCCCGGCTGCCAGCAGCGCCTCCCAGAACGCCAGCGCCCGCTCGGGATGGACGAACAGCTCGTAACCGATGTCCTCGCCGGTATAGCCCGTGCGCGAGATGACCAGGTCGAAATCGCGCGCCGATCGGCGCGCCCAGCACGCACTCCATCACACCGGTCCGGCGGAGGCGCCCGATGCGGTCGGCGGTCGCCGGGTCTGCCAGGCTCTGCAGGATGGCCATGCCGGCCGGGCCTTGCAGCGCCAGGTCAACCCGCATGTCGGCACCGGAAGACGGGTCCTTCAGGTTCCGCAGCCGCGCGGGGCGCAGCACGCGAATCTGCCGGGTGGGCGCGGTCCAGCAGGATCTCGTCGTTGTTGACCGCGTTCAGCCAGGTCCAGTCCTTGTCGGCATTGGAGGCATTGACCACGATCTGGTACACGTCGGGCCGCTTGTGGTAGACGATCAGGTCGTCGATCACGTGCCCATCGGCATCGAGCAGGTAGCTGTAGAAGCTCTCGCCGGGCCCGAACCAGCGCGTATAGTTGCTCACCGCGAGGTCAAGGAACTCGGCGGCGTGCGGCCCGCTGACCTCCAACACGCCCATGTGGGCGACGTCGAACAGCCCGGCGGCCTTGCGCACGGCGTTGTGTTCGTCGAGCACGCCCGTGTACCACACGGGCATTTCCCAGCCGGCGAAGGGCACGATGTGGTGCGTGTGCGCCTTGTGCCAGGCATAGAGCGGCGTGCGCAGCAGCGGAGCGTTTTCCGGCTCCTTCCAGGAGAACTCTGGCAGCTCGCGGCGGGCCCGCGCCGGCTCCAGCGCGCCCTGGCCGACGAAATAGGGCTTGCGCAGCTCGAAGCGCTCGCGCATGCCGACGAGCGGCCCCGCGCCCGGCGCGGCATCCTGATGCCCGGCGCGCTGCCAGAGGTCCAGCCCCGTCGGCCGCCCGGAGTTGGGCCCATAGCCAGGGCAGGCGCTATAGTCGGGCAGCCCGGCCGCCTCGCGCAGCGCCTTGAGCGTGCCGGCGCCCGCCGGGACCGCTCCCGCTGCAGCGCAGGCGTCATAGGTCGCCTGGGCCACGGCCGCCGGCGCCACGATCTCCACGTGATCCTGGCCGCGCCGGAATACCTGCAGCCCCGCGGGCAGCCTGGCTCCTCCATCCAGCAGCCTTGCGGCGCGCGGCCCGTCAACCGCCAGCGCCACGAAAGCCGGCGGGGCCTCGCCGGCGGCGGCCGCCTGTGAAGGCATGGGCACGCCCGAGGTGGGCGGCGCGCTCAGGTCGGCCACGATGATCGGGCCCTCGACCTTGGCCAGGATGTCCCGGCGGTCGAACAGGGTGTAGCCGTCGCCCAGCTCCCGCAGCCAGGCCTTGACCCGTTCGTGGTTTTCCGGCTGCGTGCGCACGATGTAAGAGTCGCGGCCGTCCTCGTCGAACGGGCTGGCGCATCACGCACACGTCGTCGATCACCCGCCCCTCGGCGTCCAGCGCGAAGCCGAAGCCACAGCCGCCCGGCGCCAGGGCCCCCACATCGTTGGTAAGCGTTTCGGCGAGCGACGGCATCGCCCGGTCGCCGATCACCTGCAGCAGCCCGCAGGCGCTCAGGTCGATCAAGGCAGCGCCCACGCGTGCGGCCTCCAGCTCGGCAGCCATGCCCGGCCCACGGTGGGGCCTGACCTTCGGGGACGCGGTGCCGCGGCCGGCCGCGGCCGGCTCCTGCAGCCTGTAGTAGTGCGGATACTCGCTGCCGTGGCTCCCGGTCTCGGCCACGCCCTGAGCCGCCAGCTCGGCCACGTCGGCCTTGACGCTCTCGAAGACCTCGAGGGCCAGCTTGCCGCGCGGCAGCTCGCCGGCCAGGCCCGTGTAGCTGAACGGCTGCACGTTCGTCACGACCGCGTTATGGCATCCGCCACACGGTCCATCTCGGCCGGGCCGAAGCCGCGCTGCGAGAGCCAGGGCGTGCCCAGGCGGACGCCGCTGGCCAGCGCCGTGATCCGGTCGCCCGGGATGGTGTTCTTGTTGGCCACGATGCCGGCCAGGTCGAGGATGCGCACGACAGGCTCGGCCCGCAGCGGCCAGCCTGTGGTGGTCTTGATGCCGCCGAGAATCCAGCACGACGATGTGGCTGTCGGTGCCGCCATAGGCCAGCGGCACGCCCCTCTTTCGGAAGCTGCCGGCAAGGGCCGCCGCGTTCTCCTTGATGCGCCACTGCAGCTGCCGGAAAGGCTTCGGTCCAGCGCGATGTTGAAGGCCACGGCCATGGCCGCGAACTTCTGGGTGTGCGGCCCGCCCTGCTCGCCCGGGAAGACGCCGGCATCGACACGTGCAGCCAGGTCCTCGTTCGTCGTCATGATGCAGGCCCCGCGCGGGCCACACAGCGTTTTGTGCGTGGTGAAGGTGATCACGTCGGCCAAGCCGACCGGGCTGGGGAAGGCGCCGGCAATCACCATGCCGGCCGGATGGCTGATGTCGGCCAGCAAGGCGGCGCCAACCTCGTGGGCGATGGCGGCGAAGGCTTCCCAGTCGGGCGCCCAGCTGTAAGAGGTAAAGCCGGCGATGATCATCTTCGGGCGGTGGGTCCTGGCCAGGTCGCGGATCTGGTCGTAGTCCAGCTGGCCCGTCGCGGGGTTCACGCCGTAGCTCACCACGTGGTAGCGCTTGCCCGAGAAATTGAACTCGCTGCCGTGTGTGAGGTGGCCGCCCTGATACAGGTCCATGCCCATGACGGTCTCGCCCGCCGCGACGAGCGTGTCATAGGCGACAAGGTTCGCCGCGGCGCCCGACAGCGGCTGCACGTTGACGTAAATGTTCTTGGCGCTGACGCGCTTGTTGGCAAAGCAGGCCGCCGCCCGCCTCTGGGCCAGCGTCTCGATGAAGTGGACGTAATCCACGCCCTTGTAGAACCGGCGGTCGGCGTAGCGCCGGTAGTACGCCAGCTGGTGGGGGACATCGAGCAGAGTCTCTTCGTCGTCGCGGGTCATGCGCAGAGGCGGATAGCCTTCGGCGTACACGTTGTTGAACACGGAACCCAGCGCCTCTCGCACGGCTTTGGGCGCGATGGACTCGGAGGGGATCATGATCAGCTTGCGAGCCTGGCGCTCTTCTTCGAAGCCGATGATCGCGTCGATGTCCGGGTCCACCGCGCCGATGTCAACCCCGAAAAAGCTCTGCGCGTAGTCTTGCTCTGCCATACGGTGCACTCCTTTGTGTGGCGCTCGGCCGGGCGGCCGGCCCATCAGGTGTTATTTCTTGGGAACAACCTGGGATTTTAGCATCGTATGGCCGTGCGGGCAACCGCGGGAAGCGCGCGTGGGAATCGAGAGCTTCTCGATGAGCACGCGTGCCGCCAAGCGCTCTCGGCTGCTCCCCCCTGAGCCGTGTAACCTTCGTTACGGCGCGGTAGGCGTTGCCTGCACCCCTGGCGCCGTGGGGACAGCGGGCACGAGCCATTGCACCGTGGCGACGCCGCTGCTCAGCACCCGCAGCTCATGGAATGCGACCGATGCCGGCGGGTTGTCCTCGGCGGCCACATAGGCAGCCGCCTGGCCGCTTGCCAGCGAGCTATCAGACAGTGTGTTTACGGGCGTGCCGTTGATGAACAGCGTGATCTGCGGGCCGTCGGCCAGAACCCGCAACATGTTCTGCGCCGTGCCCTGCTTGATGGCCGACGACTGGCGTGGTCTGTATCGGCGAGGGGCTCGCCCACTGGCCGTCGATTAGCTTCGAAAACCAGTACTTACCGTCGGACGAGATGGCGAACAAGTAGCCCGAGGTGACGGTGCCGTTGGCGCCGAAGGTCGCCCGAAAGAGCAG
Source organism: uncultured Chloroflexia bacterium (assembly GCA_963808455.1). Lineage (GTDB taxonomy): Bacteria > Chloroflexota > Anaerolineae > CG2-30-64-16 > CG2-30-64-16 > CAWEHT01. Next base: position 9,193 of record CAWEHT010000411.1, read on the forward strand.
GCCGTACTCGGCGTACTGGTTGGTGACCGGCCCGGCTACGGTTTCCAGGCCGAAATTGTCGAAATTCCCGGCGGGTGCCTTCGCGTCGAAGGTCCTGGTGTTGGAAACGGTGATGGTCTGGGCGCCCGGTGACCACACGCTGGAAGAGCCATTCCCGGAACCGAAAGTCCAACCGTTGGCCTGCGAAGTGGCCAGCGAGCTGAAATCGTCCTGGAACAGCACCCCCGTGCTCGATGCGGCCGAGGTGCCGGCGCCGGGCGCCGTGGCGGCGGGTGTCACGACGGGCGCAGCCGCCGCGGTCGGGACGGGGGTGGCCGCTTCCCCGGCGCCCCAGTCAGTGCTGGCCCTGTTTGGCGTGTAAACCGTCATGCGGGTAGAAAGACACGGCTGCGGGCGGCTTGTCTTGCGTCCCGGCGACGAAGCCGATACTGCCGCTCGACACAGAGCTGTCGGTCACCGTGTTGACCAGCGTCCCATCGATGTAGATGGACAGTTGAGGGCCCTGGGCCAGCACCCCCAGCACATTATAGGCATTGCCCTGCCTGATGTACGGCGAGGACGTGGGAGGGATCAGCGCCGGTTCGACCCATTTGCCGTTGAGCGACTTGTAGAGGCGATAGGTGCCGTCGGTGGTCACCGCCAGATCATAGCCCTGCGCGTTGCTGCCGTCGGCATTCGAGCTCCAGCGGAACACGAGCCCGTACTCGGAGTAGCCGGGTCCCACAGGCTGCAAAGCGACCAGGGCGCCGAAGTCGCTGTAGGTGCCGGCGATCAGGCTCCAGTCCACCGCGCTGGCCTCACTGACGGTGATAGTGGCCTCGTAGGGCGCCCACGCATAGGTAGCGTTGGCGTCGCTGGAATTCTTCCAGCCGAGGTCCTCTGCCCTCTGAAGCGTGCCAAAGTCCTGGTCGTAAAGTATCCCCGACGTGTTGGCCAGGACTGGGGCTGTGGCAGTTGGCGCAGCTGAGGCGCTCACCGCCGCATAAGGGGTCCCGGCGCCTGGGACCTGGGTGGCTTGCAGAGAGAAACCCACCGGACGAAGCGCCCAGGCAGGATTGTCAGACGGTGCGAAGTGACCGGCGGCGCGGAGATTTCCGACCTGTCGGGTCGGCGCGGACTCAGCCGGGTTGTCCCCGGAAGGCAGCGCCGCGGCTGGGCTGGCGGGCGCCAGGAGCAGCAGGACCACCAGACAGATGAACGCCAGTCTCGCCCCAAAGGCACACGATACAGTAACGGCCATCACCCTGTCCATAGTTTTTGCTCCTTATATGTAACCTTGCTTGTTCATGTAGGGCAATCCGCCCCCGCCGGTCTGTATGGGATGTTCCGGTACGCGCACGGGGGCACTGAGGGCCAGGCCGGACCCCAGCAAGAAGTCGTAGGTCGCCTGGTCGGCCTGGCGCAGCAGCGCCTCGCGTGATTCGGCTTCCAGGGCACGGGCGATCTCGGGGATGGGCTTGATCTCCAGGATGGCAAAGGTGAGCACCTCCACCCCCAGGGCGCCCAGGGCCGGGCTGTCGCGCAGGCTCGCCAGCACGGCCCGGGCGATCGCGTCGGAAGCCTGGATGGCGTTACGCAGTGGCCGGGTGAGCAGCTCGGCACGCGTGAGCAGCTGGGCCTGGTTTACCAGGCGCTGCGGCAGCTTTTGCGGGTCGTTGCTCACATAGCGGTTGGCCGCCCGGACCACGGTGTAATCGAGCAGGGACGCCACCAGCCTGGGGTCAACGACCCGAAAGGTCACCTGTCCCTGGACGGTGACGGCCTGGAAGTCGGCGGTGGTCTCGTTGAAGATGAAGGGGGCGTCGGCGCTGCCGATCGGCACGACCGAGATCGAAGACGAGGGCCCATAATAGTAGAAGGCCAGGCCGCTGCCCGCACGCCGGACCTCGCCGTTCTGGTAATGGATGACGTGCTGGGTTGGGCCAACCTTGATGTAGCGGATGCCGAACATTCTCACCTCGCCCGCGGGGCATTATCGCGCCCCATGGTAGCCGTGGCAAGCCTCGATGGCACCAAGGCGGGTGGGGGCTCAGCCAATCTTGCCACGCGTACGGATGTGCTTTAGAATTCAATCCTTCTCCACCCAATTTCCAACCGGCGACCCCTGGGAGGGCCACATGAGTGAAAGAGGCTTCCGGCTGTACGGCTACCGCTGGGTGGTCCTGGCGGCCACGATGTTGGTCAACCTCGCCATCCAGATCTTATGGATCGCCTATGCCCCCATCACCGGCCCGGCGGCCCGCTTCTTCGGCGTGACGGACCTGCAAATCGGCCTGCTGGCCATGTCATTCATGGCGGTGTTCATCCCGCTGTCCATCCCGGTGGCCTGGGCAATCGACACGTACGGCTTCCGTCCGGTCGTCAGCCTCGGTGCGGTCCTGATGGGTCTATTTGGCGTGCTGCGTGGCCTGGCAGGCGCCCATTATGGGCTGGTGTTCGCCAGCACGTTGGGCATCGCCGTGGCGCAGCCCTGTCTTCTGAACGCGTGGACCAAGGTGCCGGCCCAGTGGTTCGGAGTCGAGGAGCGGGCGACGGCCGTGGGCCTGATCACGCTTTCCAGCCTGCTCGGCATCGCTCTCGGCATGGCCCTGACGCCGAACCTCGTCCTTGTCATGGGCATCCCGGGTGTACAGCTGCTCTACGGTGGGCTGGCCGCGGCTGCGGCAGTGCTGTTTCTGATCCTGGCCCGCGAAAGGCCTGCGACACCGCCCTGCCCGGCAGGCATGGAGGTGCGCGCGCTGATGCTCGATGGCCTGAAACACGCCTTGAAGGTGAAAGCGTTCTGGCAGCTCTTGTGGGTGTTCTTTGTGGGGATGGCCCTGTTCAACGGCATCAGCACCTGGATCGAAAACATCATCCGGCCGCGTGGGTTTTCGCCGGAGCAGGCCGGGACGCTGGGCGCGTTCATGCTGGTCGGCGGGGTGCTGGGAGCGGTGATCCTCCCGCCTTTTTCCGACCGGCAGCACCGGCGCCGTCCCTACCTGCTGGCCGGACTGGTGCTCGCGATCCCAGGGGTGTTGGGGTTGGCCTTCGGGTTGTCCTACGTGGCCCTGCTGGCTTCAGCTTAGCGTGGGCTTCTTCATGGTCGCCCTCGGCCCAATCGCGTTGCAGTACGCCGCCGAAATTACCCATCCCACGCCGGAAGGCACCTCGAATAGCTTGATGCAGCTGTTTGGGCAGGCTTCGGTGGTCTTTGTCTATGTCATGGCAGCCTGCAAGAGCCCGGACGGGTCGTTCACGCCGTCCCTGCTGCTAAGCGCGTTACTCCTGGTGGTCAGCGCGGTCGTGGTCCTGCGCATGCACGGCCCGGTCGTGCGGGAGACGGTGCAGCCTGCCCCGACCCTGCCCGGGTAAGGCGCGCCGGCACTGAAGTTTGGGCCACGCCCTGCCGAGGAGGGCTTGCGGGAGGCGCTCCTGATGAGCCCTCCTGATGGGCGCCGGCCTCGGCCAGGCCGGTCGTGGAGGGGTCGGCAGCGAATGCCGGTTGGTCGCCATCCCCCGACCCCGCCCCACGCGGCCTTGCAGGTCCTCCGAGGCCTTCGGGCCCTTTGGGCGGCGAGCAGGGAAGGATGTCTCTGCCAGACCGTGAGGACAGGTGGTTGCCACCGGTTGGCTCGACCTGGGCAACCGGGCGGCATGTGCGCCGCGGGCGGCCCGTCTCGGTTGAGGCGGGCCGGCGGAGACGCGCCATCTTGGCTTGCAGACGATTGGGCCGCGAGGTCATGGCGGCCCATGTGGGGATCGTGGTGTTGGCGCGGCGTGCGGCGCGTGCGGGAGGGCGGGCCGAAGGGGTGACGCGTGCGTGCCCCGGCGCCTACAAAGCGGGCAAACATCGCCTCGACGCGCAGTTTGAGGCCCGCCAGGACCGCCGCAAGCGCCGCACGATCCACCCGGGCCAGGTCAAGCGCTGCCCATTCCCGATCCAGGGCGGCGATGGCCCGCTCGAAGCCCTCGATGCGGGGCGGGGGTGGTGCCGCGGCCGGGGCAGGGCGCCGCTGGTCTTTCGCCTGCCGGACCATTTCCTCGAGGGTGTACCCGGGACCTCCTTCTTCAGCTCTCCGGCGACCCGGGCGACCTGCACAGGGGTCAGGTCCTCGCTTCGCCGCAGCTCGTGTAGCTGGAGCTGCTCCTCACGGCCA
>CAWEHT010000412.1:0-6347 GCA_963808455.1 uncultured Chloroflexia bacterium
GACCACGCCGGGTGCGATCCGTTCCACCGGCCGGATGCGATCCGTCGCCAGCGCTCCTTTGCCGTCGACCGGTTGGCCCAGCGCGTTGACCACCCGTCCGATGAGCGCGTCGCCGACCGGAACGGAGACAATCCGTCCCGTGGCGGTCACCACGTCGTCCTGCTGAATGCCGGTGTATTCGCCCAGGATGATGATGCCGACATTGCTGCGTTCGAGGTTGAAGACCATGCCCAGCGAACCGTTGGGGAACTCCACCAGCTCCGCCATCCTGACGTTGGCCAGGCCGCTGACACGCGCGATCCCGTCGCCCACCTCGAGCACTGACCCGACATCCATCGTGCGCCGGGCCGGCGCCTCGAAGCTCAGGATCTGCTGCTTGAGCTGCGCGACCAGGTCATCTGTGCGTACGGCCATTGTCACCTTCCATCAGAAACCCCAGAAAGAATCAGGCCAAGCGAAGGGCGCGGTCATCGAATCAGCCGCGCGCCGAGACCCCCATGGCCTGTCGCATGCTTTGCAGCCGGGTGGCCAGGCTCCCGTCGATCAGCTTGTCGCCGGCGCGGACGATCAAGCCGCCCAGGATCGCCGGGTCGACGCGATAGCGCATCTCGAAGATTCTGGCCGAACCGCGCCTCCAGCTTCTGGCTCAACGCCTGGCACTCCTGCTCGGTGAGGGGCACCGAGCTCGTGACCTCGACGGCAAGCCGTTGTTCGCCGGCCCGTTCCACCAGCGCCCTCAAGGCGTCCACCACGTCCGCCAGCAAAGCCAGGTCACCCTGGTCGGCGAGCGTGTACAGTAGGTTGCGCACGGGTAGGTCAACGTCGCGCGGCAGCAGTCCATCGAGGATGTGCCCCCGTTCGCCGGCGTCAGCGGCAGTCTGCCAGCGCGCCATCAAGCCCGGATCGTGCGCCAGGCGATCGGCCCCCGCGCTCGAACGCGCCAAGCCACCGTTCCCAGGCGGCTCCGTGAAAAGCCAGGGCATAAGCACACGACGCGGTCATCGGGCGTCATCCGGCACCTCTGCCGGCCGGCTCGGCCCCCGGCAGGGCCTTGTGATCCCCGTTATCCAGCTCGGTCAGGAACTGATCGATCAGCACCCGCTGCGCTGCGGGGTCCACTGCCACGGCCTGGCCGAGCACGCGTTCCGTCGCCAGCAGCGAGAGGCTGGCGATCTGGCCCTGCACTTCCGCCAGGACCCGATCTCGTTCCTGGATCGCTTCCGTTTGAGCTCGCTGGCGGATCTCTTCTGCCCTCTTCAAGGCCTCGGCCTCGATCTCTGCCCGGCGCTGCTCGCCGATGCCGGCCGCCTGCGCGATGATTTCCTGCGCCTTGCGCTGCGCTTCGGCGATCCGTTGATCGTAGTCTTGTTGTGCCTTGACCGCGCTGGCACTGGCTGCATCGGCGTCAGACATAGCGCGGGCGATGCGGTCCTGGCGTTGTTGCAAGAAGTTCAGCACGGGCTTGTAAAGCAGCACGTACAGGAGCAATGCCAGCAGAATGAAATTGACCAGCTGCGAGATCAGATAGCTTAGCGAGATGCCGAGCGTCGTCATAACTTGCGCCAACTGCCAACCTCCTTGCGATCGCAGCCCATCTGCCGATCGCTTACTCTGAGTCTGGTGCCGGCAAACCAGGGTTCCGGCACCGAAGACGTCAAGTCAGACGAATTTGACGATCAGAGCAATGACCAGAGCGTAAATCGCGATGGCTTCGGCAAAGGCGATGCCCAGAATCATGTTGGTGCGGATCTCGCCAGCAGCTTCGGGATTGCGTCCCATCGCCTCCACCGCCCTGCCGCCGATCAGGCCGACGCCGATGCCAGGTCCAATCGCCCCCAGGCCGATGGCCAGGGCGGCGCCAAGCTGCCGCGCTGCATTAATGTCCATATCTTTCTCCCCTTTCTCAGATTGCGGAGGTTAAGCCGGATGCCCTTCTGCACCATGACTGCTCACGGCGTTGACGAAAAACACCAGAGTCAAGATCATGAACACCGCGGCCTGTATGAACCCGACGAATAGCTCGAGGCCGTAGAAGGGCAGCGAGACGACGTAGGGTATCAAGAAAGCCATGACGGCGAGGAGCACGTCCCCCCCAAAGATATTGCCGAACAACCGGAAGCTGAAGGAGATGATCTTGGTGAACTCTCCCAGCAGCTCCAGCAGCCCTGCGAAGAGCTGCACAAGGCCCATCAAGGCGCCGCTTTTGAAACCGCTCGTGTCCCAGAACCGTGCCAGATAGCGCACTCCCAAGGTGCGGAGCCCGAAGTACTGGCTGAGCACCACGGCGATCAGGGCCAGGGCTACGGTAAAGTTCAAGTCCGTGGAGGGCGGGCGGAAAAACGGTATAAGCGTGTAGCCTTGGCCTGGCAGAGCTTCCTGCGCCGTCAGGAACGGGCCGTTGGCGACAAGCCCGGCCGTTGCCGTTCCCTGGACCGGCACCAGCTTGCCGATACTTTCCACACCGGGAATCAGCTCGATCCAGTTTGATACGATCACGAACAAGAAAATCGTCATGACGATGGGGAAGAAACGCGCTGCCCAGGAGCCGCTGATCTCCTTCACCAGCCGCCACATGTATTCCATCAGCCATTCGATCAGATTCTGGAAGGCCCCTTTGGGCACCAGGTCCGAGTTGCTGGCCGACGTAAGGTCCTTCGGGATGCGGCGCGTGGCGAAATAGGCGATCACGATCAGCAGGATCATCGCGACCCAGGAGGTCAAGAGCGAATCCGTGACCACCAGAGGGCCCAGATGAAACAACGGCTCCGCTGCGAGAGATACCTCAGGCTTGGGAACCTTTAGCCCCAGGAGCCCCGAGACCACGAAAAGCGCGACAAACAGGGCCAAAATGACGAGGTTCCGGGTGGATAACATCCGTTTCATCACAACGCGTCGTCCTCCTTCCGTTCGTGTCCTTTGCACGCCTGCTCGGCTGCGTCGATCGCGCGTGTAGCGATGCGCACAGAACCGACGGTACCTACAATGATACCAGCCGCCGCGCCAATCAGCAAGAAAAGCGGGGACTTGTGAAGCGTACGGTCAAGCCAGATGCCTAGAAGAAGAGGGACAAGCACAGAAAAAGCAAAAAGCCAGCTCAACTGCAACAGCAGGCCGATACCCCGCCAGTCCTTCATGGTCCGAGCACCCCCAGGCATCTTTCAAACCAAGCGACCATTATGCCACAGGGCGCATGTCCGCTGCAACTCAGGCACCGGCGCGACAGGAATGCCAGGGGTGCGCGTTCGCACGGCACCCCAACGAAACAGGATGCGCTCCGATGGACAGGATGAGCCCCAGGCATCCTCTTCAGCCGAGCCATCAATCCTCATGCGGGGACCTTCGTGTCTGCCCTGTGCCGTAGCACTCTGAGCACCTCAAGGATTGCCGCCGGCGGAAAGCGCTCTGCCGGCGGCGCCTGTCGTCGGGCTTGCCCATCAGGCGATATGGTACAAGAATAGATTCAGAGCCGGCCCCACCATCAGGAAGCCAAGGGACTCGTAGAGGTGGCGGGAAGTCGCGTTGCTCAGCTGCGTGTTCAGAGCGACGCCCGCGGCCCGGCTTTTGTGGCCAAAGTCGATGGCATCAACCACCAGCTGCCGCCCTATGCCGTGGCTTTGCCACTGCGGATCTGTGCCGATCCGGATGAGTTGGGCGTAGCCGTCGCCGGGCGAACACGACGTCAGCGCGAAGGCTACCGCCTGGCCCTCGACTTCGGCGAGCATCGAGTGATCGGCTGTCAGCAGCCAGCTCAGCGTCGTCGCATCGTCGTAGCGCCAGATGGGCGCAAAAGCCGCAGCGTTGAGGGCCAACACGGTATTGGCCTCGGCCGGCCCGGCCTGGCGCAGGGCGGACGGCTGTCGCGTTTGGGTCAGCACGGGCCGGTCTTTGCGCACGTAGGTGACCACGCGGTCGGCTTCCGCAAAGCCTGCCGCCTGCAGCGCGCTGTGCAGCCACAGATCGCCGGTCACGCAGATCAAGCCTGTCACCTGCCGGGCCCGCAGGGCCGGCAGGCTGGCAGCCAGAAGCGTGCTCAGCGCCTGATCCATGGGCCCGTTCACACTGGCGACCAGCGATACGTCGGCCCAGCGCTCGCCATCGGCCGCAGCGCGCTGATGCAACCCCAGAAAAGCCGCCGGCCGATCTCCAGAGAGCGCGAGGCTGCTGATGCCGCTGTTGAGCAGCGCCGCGCGTTCTTCAACTGCCCGCACGCCGAAAACGCGCCCTGCCCGGCTCAAGAGATCCGCCAAAGCCGGCCGATCGGTTGGCCTGGCCACACGGGCAGCCAACACGTCGTTGCGCGCTCGTTGCCACCATGCCATGCTCATAGTATGCCACCTGAGCCGGCAAAGCTCAAGTGGGCCTCCGGCGCAATAGCGTGCCCTTCGAGTTGTGCGATTTTGTTGACACAAGAGCCGGGCACGCATATAATTACTCAACAATTCAAGTGAGAAATAGCGGCACATGCTGGCTTGGGTGGAGACATCATGGCACAACGAGAGATCATTACGCTAGGACACCCTGCGCTGCGGCGCAAGGCCCGCAAGGTCACAAAGTTTGGACCCGAGCTCAAGCAGTTGGTCAACGACATGATCGAGACCATGCGCGTGGCGCATGGTGTCGGGCTGGCCGCACCACAGGTGAATACCTCGGAGCGTGTGATTGTCATCGAGCTGCCTGCCGACGAAGAGGAAAACAAGCCGGCGGAACTATACACCTTCGTGAACCCCGAGATCGTGAAGGCCTCGCGGACCACGGAAGAGGATGCAGAGGGCTGCCTGTCTATTCCCGGCTACATGGGTGACGTGTTCCGATCGGTGGAACTCGTGGTGCGAGGGCTGGACGCCGAAGGGAAGCCTCAACGGATCAGGGCGCATGACTACCTGGCGCGCGTCTTCCAACATGAGATCGATCACCTCGACGGCGTCCTCTTCATCGACCGGGTTGACGATCCGGGCAAGATCCACAAGATCATGCCCTCTGAGGCCGAGGAGACCGATACCGAGAGGGTCGAGGCGTTGGCGCTGTGGCGGGAACAGGCCATGGTGCCGTCGTGAGCGGTCGTCACTCACGTTGCCTGGCGCAGGGCAATCCTGTGCGGCAGCCCGTCCCCCAGCTCGGCAATTGCAGTGGGGGCTCCGCGCGCAATGGGGACGGCTGCCATTACAGGATGTACAGGATTTGACGGGATGGACAGGATCGAGCTCAAAAAACATCCATCCCCATGCGGGGACCTTCGTGTCTATCCGGCCTATCCATCCCCATCCGGGGACCTTCGTGTCTATCCTGTAGGAATCGACGCTCCAGGACGCAGCGGGCAGGCCGGGCGGACGCAACTCAGGCTGCTGGTGTGGCCCTGCGATCGGATTTCGCCCGGCACCTGACGGCGGGCAGCTCTATAAGCTCGGGGCGGTGTTGGGGGACAAATCCTGCTGGGTCGTTCGGCCGGCTCGGTTGCCGATCTCCAATCCTGGCGGCGCGTATGGGCCGCTGAAACCGGCGCTCTGGTGCAAAGGCAGGTAGTCGTGCAGGCTGGCTATCGACGGGATGACCAGGTCTGCCGGGGCCATCTCTTCCGAGCCGCCGAAGCCTGTCAGAACGCCGATGGCCATGGCGCCTGCGGCTCTGGCTGCCCGCAGGTCCGCCGGGGCATCCCCCACCACCACGCAGGATCCCGGCGCCACACCGAGCCGGCGCGCGGCGGCATCGATCTCGCCTGGATGAGGCGGCAAGGCGTGCATTTCACCGCGCGTGATGATCACCTTGAAGAGGCCGGCCAGGCCCGCCCGGGCCAGGAAAGCGGCGACCTCCTGGCTCGTACGGTCCGTCACCAGCGCCAACGGGTAATGTCGAGCCAGCAGGGACAGTTCTTCCACGCTGCCGGCCACCGGCAAGGCTTCCTCCAGATCCCCGTCAACCTCCGCCTGTTGCAGCCAACTACGGCTGCCGGCGGGTGCACCTGGCGCCGGCAGGACCTGCAGTAGCGGGTCCAACCTGTCGATTAGCCAATCTCGCGCCGAAAGCAGGCGGCGGGCGGCGGGCTCGGGGCGAAAACCGGGCAGCCAGGCTTGCAGGTGGCGCAGCCGGGAGGCGAGCTGCATGACCAGGCGGCCATCGGTGGCTGCCAGCGTGCCGTCCAGGTCAAAGATCAGCGCAGCCATCGCGCGCGCTCGCGCACCAGGCTTCGCCAATGCAGATCTTGCTCTGAGAGCCACGCCGACGGCGATGGGAAGGGTTCCTCGTCCAGCACCTTGTGTAGGCCGTAAGCGAGGAGCAATCTCGCCGAAGCGATTGTCGGCGCAGCCAGGACGATCCCCAGCACCCCACCGATGCGCGCTCCGGCCACAGCA
>CAWEHT010000413.1:0-6563 GCA_963808455.1 uncultured Chloroflexia bacterium
CCTGCCTCCCACGTCTGGCGGCAGGACCACAACGGTTTCACCCACCAGGACCCTGGCTTCATCGATCACGTCATCAACAAGAAGGCCGAGATCGTGCGCGTATACCTGCCACCCGACGCCAACTGCCTGCTCTCAGTCATGGACCATTGCCTGCGCAGCCGGCATTACGTCAACCTCGTGATCGCAGGCAAACACCCGGCCCCGCAGTGGTTGGCCATGGACGCGGCGGTCGAACATTGCACTGAAGGGATCGGCATCTGGCAATGGGCCAGCAACGACCAGGAGGCCGGGCCGGACGTGGTGATGGCCTGCGCCGGCGACGTGCCGACCCTGGAGACGCTGGCCGCCGTTTCCATCCTCCGCGCGCATTTGCCCGATCTGAGGATAAGGGTCATCAATGTCGTCAACCTGATGAAGCTGGAGCCCAGCACCGAGCACCCCCACGGGTTGAGCGACACCGATTTCGATTCGCTCTTCACCAAAGACAAGCCGGTCATCTTCGCCTTCCATGGCTACCCGTGGCTGATCCACCGGCTGACCTATCGCCGGGCCAATCACGACAATCTGCACGTGCGCGGCTACAAGGAAGAGGGCACGATCACGACCCCCTTTGACATGACGGTGCTCAACGACATGGATCGCTTCCACCTGGTGATGGATGCGATCGATCGCCTGCCGCAGACCGGCGCCAGAGGGGTCTACCTGAAGCAGCAGCTGCGGGACAAGCTCGTCGAGCATAAGCAGTACATCGACGAGCATGGTGAAGACATGCCGGAGATCCGGAACTGGAAGTGGGGCAACCCAGGATGAAGGCACAATGGTTCATGCAGTCCCGTGCGTGGGGCGCACGAAGCGGGTGGACGTTGCCCCACCCAGGGCGCGCTCCGTGCAGCCGTGCTCTTGCCTGCTTTGCCTGCTGTGCTGCTGCTAGCGCCTGGTTGGCGAAGAAGAAAAGCCGCGGGGCCTCGGAAGGCCGGCCCGGCCCGCCTTGCAAGACCACCCCTTGCGTCATGGGGGTGCGCCGCCGGGTTGGCCCTAAGGGGGGCGACGCACCTGTTTGGCGGCAAGGCTCCGCGCAGCTCCGCCCATAGCGTGACAGCAGGTTTAGCTCCTCAGCCGAGCCCATGACCGGGAACACAGGAACATGGATGGGCGCCAACGACCACATCCCGGGCCGAAGCGTCGGCCTGCAAACCGGCCGGGAGATCGTTCAGCAGACCCAGGCCCCCTTCTTTCGCGGTTGAGCCATCGCCGTGCGGCCGATCACCATGCTGCCCACCGGCACACCCGCGTCGGAAGCGATCACCGAGCATTTCACCTGCAGCAAGTGGAAGACCTCTCTCCCGCAGTCGTTGAGCGTTTCGTAGTTCGCCTGACCTTTCGCCACGACTAATCGAGCGGACTCGAATTCCTCGCGGACCGCGGCAGAGCACTCACCCAGGATGGTCCCCGGCGCATCGCTGCCATTGTCGATGACGCAGGCGACATGGTCCAGATCGGCGGCCAGCGCATCTTCGATCGTAGCGTCGTTGAGGACCGGCGCACCTTTAACGACGTACGTGGTCGGCTTGGCCATCGTCTCGATGAGCAGGCGATCAAAAACCGTCTCGCCGGCGTTGTCGGCCAGGTAGAGGAAGTGATCTGACTCAGCCAGACGCTTTCGGAAAAGGCCCAAATGGTCTATGGCCAGCGGTTGCTCGAGCGCCCGGTCAACGGCCGCCCGCAGCGAAGCGGGGCTTACCGGCAGGTTCGGCGGGCCGTAATCGAGCTGGTTGCCGGCGATGGCCAGCCGCACCGCCCGCTCCAAGGGGTCCTCCGCTCTCGCCACGAGCGATGCAAGATACGGATAGAGGTCCAACGCCAGGCGCGTGCTGGCCTGCTTCACATTCAGGTAGGGGTCATCGACCTGGACTGCTGAGTGCACCGCCCGATACAGCTTCTGGCCAATCGCGGGCGGTGTGACCGAAAGGGGCACCGACTGCAGCACCGCCATCGCCCGGCGCAGCGCCTCGTGTTACTCGGCTACGGTGGCCCCGCTCATGTGCGCCAGTTCAAGCGTCTGCCTGAGAAAACAAGGATAGCATTCGAGGAAGGTGTTCATCAGCCATCCCCGGGACCTTTCGCTTGCTCCCGGCAAGTGGTGCCCTTGTCCTGCTCGTCGCAGGATGCCGGTTTCAAATCCAGCACCGGGGTGCCGTCAATGGCATCCAGGCCGCGCACCCGCAGCACATTATCCTCGATTGCCAACAGCTCCACTATCGTGATCCCGATGGGATTCGGCCGGCGCGGGCTTCGCAGGGCAAAGACGCCCAGCTCGGGGCGGCTACGGTCGCTGCGAGGGTGCTGCGTGAGGTCGTAACCCTGCGAGCGGTGGAAGTGGAAAACGACGGTCACACACTGGCCCGGCTCCAACCCCCGCAACCCTTCGACAAGGCCCGGATCGAGCACAATCTGTGACTCGACTGACGCGAGTTCCTCCGGGGCCGCCAGTCCTGCAAAGACGCTTTCGACGTGACCAATCGGACGGTAAGTTATGGTCTCTTTCAAGTCGGCTGCTTCCTTCACCTTAGTCTCAACTGATCGCAAGGTGAAAATGCATGGTCCGTTCAAGTCGGCACCTCACTGGCTTTGGCCACAAGGGCATCGGCCTGGGCCTGCGTTCCCCGGCGGCAGCGGTGCTGCACTTCACCCGCCCGCTCCGCCAACCCGGCAAAGAAGGCGTCCACCTTCTCCCGCGCCTTGACCGCCGTGCCGAAGCAAGTGTCGGCCTTAACTTCCCCACGGACCCAGGCCCAAATGGCCTCGTCCGGGTCTAAGTCGGGACTGCAGGCCGGCAAGGCCACCAGGCGCAGCTTGAGGTCGGGCGTCTTCAAGTATTCCCGCGTCTCCGCCCCGTGCTGTGCTGGCCCGTTGTCCCAAATCACGATCAGGGGCTCGGGGTGATGCGCCCGCAACTGCTGCATGAACGTGACCAAGGGTTCGGACGTGGTGGTGTTGGCCACTACCATGTACTCGACTTCGCCCGTCTCCAGGCACACCGCCGAGTAGTAGGTGGCCTTCTCGCCCAGCCTGGGACTGCTGGAATCGACCAGTGCGGGCTCACCCCGCAGCACCCACTTGGCCCGCAGCTCGGCGTCGGCCCGAAAGTGCGCTTCGTCCGCGAAGAAAATCTCAGCTCCTTGCGCTTGCGCCTCGCTGCGCAAGGCCACGTAGACAGCCAGGGTCTTCGGCTACGCGATGGTGGCACCCGTTTGCCTTTCTCCTGTTGGGAATCCTTTTCGGGCCCAACCACTTGCGTGGGATCACCCCTCAGGCCCGAACAGCCGCTCGTACGTCTCCAGAAAGTAGTGCAGGTTCTCCACCCGCATCTTGATGTCGTCTCGCCAGCCGCGCAGGCGCTCCAGCCCGGCCGGCATGATCCGGTACCACTTACGCGCAGGACCATTCGAGCCGGTGTCCCAATAAGCCTCCACCGAGCCTTCCTCCTCCAGGTCCTGCAGCGAGCGGTAGATGATGGCCGCGTCCATGTGAAAAGCCGGAAGATCAGCCTCCAGGCGGCCGAGCAGGTTGGCGCCGTAGGCGTCGCCTTGCGCTAGCAGGAGCAGGATGAACGCGGGCGTGTGGCGATATTGCTGGCCCTTGTGGCCGACGCTCATGTCCTTACCTCCGGGCCTGCTGCGATCTTCTGCCCGCTTTGCGCGCCTGCCGGCTGCAGCAGCGCGTTCGCCGGGAGCGCGCGTTCCATCACGACCCCCATCGCGATGACGCCCGGCACGGTGAGCGCCAAGCGCAGCAACGAGAAGCGGAGGCCGATGAAGCTGCTCTCCAACAGGATCATCGGGATCTTGATCGACGCCCAGGTGCCCAGGAAAATCACGATATTGGCCAGGCGCGCACCCTTTTTCTGCAGCGACACGGCAACAGGGAAAGCCGCGTAGAGCGGGCCGGCCGCTGCCGTCCCCAGCAGGATGGCCAGCGCCATGCCGCGGGCGCCCGACGCGGGCCCGATCTGGTCCTCCACGAGCCTGCTCGGCACCCAGACGTCGAACAACGCCATCAGCACCATTACCAGCGGGACGATTTCCGTGACCTCGAGCACGGCGCTGCCCGTGTTCGTAGCCAGTGGCCTGGCCAGCGAAGGCCGCGCCAGCGCCAGGATCACACCGGCGCCGATCACGATGAACAACGGCAGGTAAGGCCGGAGCTTCTTGGTCATCTGAGGATCACCCCCATCACGGTGCCGATGATCACCGCAAGTATGAAGCTGAGGGCCTGGCGCATGATGACGAAGCGTTTCCCGAAATAGCTGATTTCCATGGGAGCGGTCACGATTCCCACCATCATGAGGGTGGTGACAAACACCGCCAGCGCAGGGAGGCTGGCGCCCAGCTTCAGGAGGGTCCCCGCCAGCGGGAAAGCCACCGGTCCGGGGATGGTAATGATTGCGCCCACCAGCGCGATCACTGAGAACCCGACCAACCCCTTCATCTGGAAAAGGCGGGTCAATACCGCGGGGGGAGCCAGCGCCACCACGAGGCTGATCAGCCCGATCATGGTGAGCAGGGTGGGCATGATGTTCATGAACGACCGGTAGCCCATCCTGAGCGCTCGCACCGTGCGGTCATGGTCCTTCCAATTGGAGACGGCCAGCGCTAGCGCGGCAATCGCCAGCAGCACCAGAAAGGTTGTCATCAGCGTCCTCCTCCGTCGGCCCAGGCGAAACAATTCCCCAACCTGCGGCACGTCTCGAGCGGCGCCCTACAAACAGGGATCTGTTCACCATGATGTCATCAACATCTATATGTTAGCAGCACCTACCTTTCATGTCAACAGTAGATAGTACGTACCCGTTCTCGAGTCTTGTGATCTTTCTTGCCGATACGCGCCATCTCACCTCGGCTGGCAGCGCTATGGTCGCGCCCGTGGACTTTGCGCATAGTCGTCCCTTGAAGCGGTTGCGCTGTTAGTATCAGCACATACTTATCTATTCCGCGGCTCCGAGTATCCTATTACTTTGTGCAGGCCCAGGTCTCCCGGTCGATGACCGCGCAGGCCAGACGAGGGATGACGCCAGTAACTCTGGTCATACCATCAATCACGGAGCGCCTCAATTGGCCCTATCGATCGCCGGCGGTTCCTGATACCAAACCGATCGCACCGTAAAAGCGCACAGCGCCTCGCCCAAGGGCGCTGGCATCCTGGCGGCTATGTCACCAGCCGCCGGGGCCGGCAAGGATGCCGGCGTTCCAAGGAGGAGACCTCGTCGGGAGCAGGGCGCAAATTCATTCTGCTAACAATTTAGTGGTGCTCGTGTTCGTCGCAGCCCGCTGCGTGATCATGGCAGGGCGCGACGCCGGTGAGCTGGCCGCTCAGATACTGCCCCAGCGCCTCGCGCGCGGTGCCGGCTGCGCCGGTCACCGGCTGGACCCCGAGCTCCTCGAAGAAGGATACGGCCCGGGCGCCCATGCCCCCGGTGAGCATCACGTTTGCGCCCTGGCTGTGGATGAACTCCGGGATGGCGCCCGGAGCGTGCTGGGGGTAGTGGGGGTTGGCTACCGTCTGCACCGGCCCCACTGCCTGGCCCTCTACATCGACCAGGGCGAAGTAGGGCGAGTGGCCGAAGTGTCCGCAGACAGGGGCGTCCAGGCCGCCATTGCTCTCGACTGAGATCGCGATACGCATGAGCTCTCTCCTCTATGATGTGGGTTAGGGCCACGATAGCACGAAGCGGCCCGTCTGTCAAGTATATTAGTTGACAGCTGTTACTGCTCAGGGAAAAGGTCCGGGTTAACTGCTCAGGGAAAATGTCCGCATACTTGAGGTATGAGGACAGTCACCTTGAACATGGAACAGCAGCGTGAAGTAGAAATCCTGACCCGCCTGGAGGCTGGCGTACTGGATGTGACGACGGCTGGTGAGTTGCTGGGCGTGAGCGCTCGTCAGGTGCGCCGCCTCCGCAGCCGCTTTCGCCAAGAAGGCATGGCGGCGGTGGTGCACGGCAACCGCGGCCGCAGCCCAGCCAACCGCACCGACCCGGCGCTGGTGCAGCGCATCCTGGCCCTGGCCGGCCCCGAGGGCAAGTATCACGACCTGAACGTCTGCCACCTGCAGGAACTGCTGGAACGCGAGGAGCAGATCGTGATCGGGCGCTCCACCCTCGACCGCCTGCTCAAACAAGCGGGCTTGCGCAAGCCCGCCAAGACCGGCCCGCCCGTCCACCGACGGCGGCGGGAGCGCCGGGCGGCCGAGGGCATGCTGGTGCAGATCGATGGCAGCCCCTTTGATTGGCTGGAAGGACGGGGGCCGCAAGCCAGTCTCATCGGGGCCATCGACGATGCCACCGGCAAGGTGCTCTTTTTGCACTTCCGGCCCAACGAAGACCAGGTCGGCTACCTGCGGCTGTTGCGCAGCATCGCCCAAGGCTATGGTCTGCCCATGAGCATCTATCATGACCGGCACACGATTCTGCGCTCCCCCAAGCAGCCCACGCTGGAGGAGCAGTTGGCGGGGCGCACCCCGATGAGCCAGGTGCAGCGCGTGATGGCCGAACTGGGCATCGAGTT
>CAWEHT010000414.1:0-7827 GCA_963808455.1 uncultured Chloroflexia bacterium
ATCGTTAATGAGGGAATGAAGGTAACGCTTGCCACGTTGGGTTAGTTTGGTTAGTTTTGGTTAAAAATAAGTCTTTTTGCTTAAAGAAACCCAAATCAACCTTCTTTTCTATTCAAAGTCTAATGAAGTTATGCCAATTTATACTAAACCCTACCGAAATCTGTTTAAAGCTAAGTGAATTCTCTCGGAAGCAGATAAACATGGGCGAAGTGAGGGTTAGTTAAAGTGAATAAGTCTGCTAAAAACAAATGAAAACTAACTTGTGAGGGTGAAGTGTGCAAAACCACCGCAAATGTCCCAAAATAAACCAAAAACATCCGCAAAAACCATGAAAAAACTCCCATAAAACAGGGTATTTTCGAGAAAGAATGGGAATCTTTGGAATTTCCCAAGAACCCGCTCAAACCCGCTCAAAGGAACCCCGTTTTAGGGGATAAAAATATATTTTTCCCACCGCCATGCCGAGTAAGTTCGGTTTGTTTCTATATCTCCCACCCTATATTAATAAAAGTAATATAGGACTTACACTGTATGCGTTTCGCGGTTCTCCTACGATAATGCTTCGTTACGCCTCGTAGTTATCGTCCGAACCTGCTATGACGTTCCGACCTGGGATAGAGCCTTAACGTTTCAACCGTCAGAGTCAGGGTATCTCGTTTCGACATACATTTGATACCCAAACAAAGGATACATGACAACCATTTGAAAAACTTACACGTTCGCCAGGTTTAGATTATAGTTCCAAGGAATGCAGGTATATGGCGCTACGTTGACATCACTATAGGTAGGATCATCCAGAACGACGAGATGACCCAGGCCGGTGCCGGCGTCGAGGCCAAAGCCAATGATGCCCTGATCACGGGCAATTACATCCACGACCTGATCATCGCAGCCAACTCCAGCAGCGGCTCCTGGGGCGCCGACGGCATCATGCTCAACAACTCGAGCGATGACGTCGTCTCCTACAACCGCCTGATCAACTGCGTCGCCCCTAGCGCCGCCTATGGCCTCGACGGGGGTGGCGTGGAGTTCTTCGCGGCCGTCTCCAACGTCGCAATCCACCACAACTACGCCAACAACGTCAACGGCTTCACCAAGATCGGCAGCAACGGGGCCACGGACAGCAACGACCTGTGGGCCGACAACGTCGTCATCAACTCCGGCCCGATGGTGGGCATCCACATCGGCGGCACGTGGGCCACCTACGTCAACGGGCTGCAGGTCTTGAACAATACCATCGTGGCCGGCAACAATACCAACGGCAGCAACTTCTTCTACCTGAATCAGGCCAACACCACCGGCTTCACGGCCGCCGACCTGCTGGTGCGCAACAACATCCTGTATGCCAGCGGCACCAGCATGGCCGTCTCGCAGGAGGGCAACAGCGTTCCGTTTACCCACGACCACAACATCTACTATGGCCTGAACCTCAATGTGACGCTCGCTGGCAGCGAGCTGAGCGCCGATCCGAAGTTCGTCAACGCCACGACGGGCAACTATGCGCTGGAGGCTGGCAGCCCGGCCATCGGGGCGGGCCAGGCGCCGGCTCCCTATGCCACGGACTATGCCGGCGACCCGGTGCCCTCGGCGAACGGCGTGGACCTCGGGGCCTACGAGTACGGCTCGCAGGCCAGCCCCACCTCCACGCCGACCGTAGCGCCCACCGCGACGAGCGCGCCGACTGCAGCGCCGACTGCAGCGCCCACCGTGACCCCGGCACCGACAGCCAGTCTTCCCAATCTGCTGAAGGATGGCTCGTTCGAGTCAGGGATCTCGCCCTGGTTGCTGCAAGTTGACACGCCGGCCAGCGCCAGCGCGAGCTTAGACACGGGCAACCACGCCGCGGACGGCGGCACGGCTTCGGCCAAGGTCAACGTCGCGGCGGGCGATGCCAGTGACCCATACTATGTCCAGCTGCGCCAGAGCGGCGTCGAGCTCTGCGCCGGATGCAGGTATCAGCTCGCGTTTTGGGCCAAAGCAGCGGCCGGCCGCTCGGTGCAGGCCGCCGTCCAAGGCGTGAACAGCCCTTACAACATATACCTCAACCAGACGGTAGCGCCCGGGACGGCCTGGCAGAAATACACCTACGAATTCACGCCGAGCCAGTCCGATACGGCCTTTGTGGGGTTCAACCTCGGGTCGAGCGCGTCAACGGTCTGGATCGACGGGGTCACGCTCACGGGCGGCTTGCTTCCGGAGGCTTTCCTGCCGTACATCGGTGCGAGGTGACTGACCGATGATCGCGGTCTAGAGACGCGGGAGGATCTCCCGGTCAGGATGTCGCGGCAGCCTCAGCACTCGAGGCCTGCCGCGACGGCTGAGCGGGTAGGAGACCAGGTAGGATAGGGCCGCCAGGGCCGAGATGTAGAAGCTGACGGGCAAGTAGCGGCCCAGATCCACAAACGATAAGAAGAGGCCGGCCCATGTGAAGGCGAGGCTCAACGCCGCGGATAGCGCAACCGTGGCGAGGGGGCGACGCGACCACCGCTGCGCGGTCGCGGCCGGTGCCAGCAGCAAGGAAAAGACCAGCAGGGCTCCCACTACCTGGATGGCAGCAGCCACCGTGATGGCCAGCAAGAGCAGGATCAGCACGGAGAGCAGGCGGACCGGCACACCCCGGGCCTCGGCCAGCTCTGGATCGATGGAGGCAAACAGCAACGGGCGAAAGAGCCCGACTAGCGCTGCGAGCACGCCGAGGCACAGGATGGAAGTGCTCACGACCGCCTGGCGCGTCACGCTCAGAATAGAACCGAAAAGAACTGCGACGGTGGCATTCGAGTGGCCGCCACTGGCATAGAGGCTGAGGAAAAGCACGCCCAGGCCCAGGGCGAAGGTGAGGACCATGCCGGTTTCCACGTCACGCCCGCGGGCGCGTTCGCCCAGGGCCCCGATGCCGAGGGCTGCCAGCAAGGTCAAGATACACGAGCCGGCCAGCGAGCTGATGCCGAACAAGAATGCGCCGGCCGCCCCGGCGAAGCCGATATGGGAAAGCGACTCGCCGGCAAAGGCCAGCGAACGCAGGACCACGAAGTAGCCGATCACGCCGGCAGCTAAGGCCACAAAGGTCCCCGCCACCAGGGCGTTCTGAACGTAGTCCTGCCGCAAGATCGCAAGCATGGTATCCCTTAGCGTGAGAGCAGCCGCGCCGGCAAGTACATGGCGAAGGAGATGGCCGCGATGAAGAAACTCGGCGGCCAAGTCCCGTGCGCCACGTGGATGGCAAGGAAGATACCCAGCCAGACATAGCAGGTCCCGAGCACCATCGCCAATGCAATCGCCCGGCCTGGGCCCCGGACGAGCCGCATCGCCGTTGCCGCCGGCCCGACCAGCAACGTAAAGACCAGCAAGACACCGACGACCTGCACCGACATCGAGATATCCACCGCCACCAGCAGGAGGAAGCCCAGGGCCAGAGCGCGCACGGGCACGCCTCGGGCTTCCGCAACGCCTGGGTCGAACGTGCTGAAGGACAAAGGGCGGTACACGGCAATCACTGCCAGGAAGATGATCAGGCTGAGGGCAGCGGTGAGCCGCACATCGGCCCTGCTGATGCCCAGGACATCCCCGAACAAGATGGCGTACACGCCCTCGGCGTATCCCGAATAGAGCGCCAGGCAGAGGACCCCCAGCCCGAGGGCCAGGGTGTAGATGATCCCGATTGCCAGGTCATGATCGCCCGCTGCGTCTCCCAGCAAGCCGATGCCGGCGGCCCCGCCCGTGGCGAACACGAGGAGTCCGACCAGGGGGCTCAGCCCCAACAGGACGGCGCCCGCCGCGCCCGCAAACCCAATGTGCCCGAGCGCATGGCCGGCGAAGGTCATGCCTCGAGCCACCAGGAAGTAGCCCACGATGGCCGACACCAGCGCCACGGCCGTGCCGGCCAGCAGCGCGTTTTGCGATGAACGGCGCGACAAAGAGGTCAAACATAGGCCCTCGAAGTCCAGGGCGCGGTCAGCGCTGGAGCGAAGGTCGAGGCCACCGGTTATGTCTCCACGCCGACCACGAAGATGCGGTCCAGCGCCCTCACCACCTCGACGGGCGAGCCATACAAGCGGGATAGTGCAGCGCTCGTGATGACCTCGTCGGTGGGGCCGACGGCGCTGTGCCCGTTCGCCATGTACAGGACACGATCGACCACCGGCAAGAGAGGGTTGATATCGTGCGAGACAAGCATCACGGCGATGCAGCGCTGGCGGCACACCTTCTGCGTCAGGGCCACGATCTCAGCCTCACGGCTGAGGTCGAGGCTCGCCAGAGGCTCGTCCAACAACAGCAACCGCGGGTCCGTGAGCAACGCCTGGGCGATGAGCAGGCGCTGCTGTTCTCCCCCGGAAAGCCGGCAAATGGGCGCATCGCCAAGGTCGAGCGCATCGACCTCCCGCAGGACGTCGTCGATCTGGGCTCGCCGGCGCCGGCTCGGCAACCCGATGCCCCAGCGGTCGCCGTCCAGCCCGAAGCCGACGATGTCGCGGGCGCGCAGGGCGAGATCGGCCTCGAGCGTCCGATGTTGCGGGACGTAACCGATCGCGCGATTGCCACGGCTTGGCACGCGACCCAGCACGCGCACGATGCCACCGGCCGGCTTCACGAGCCCCAGCAGGGCCCTGAGCAAGGTCGTCTTGCCGGCTCCGTTCGGGCCCAGCACTGCGAGGAATTCACCTTCGTCCACGACGAGGCAAACATCCTCCAGGATGGCGCGATCCCCCAGGCAAATCCGGGCGTGCTCCATTTCGATGACGCTGCTCACTATTTCCCCGTGCCTTGCTGCAGGGCCGCCGCCAGAACGTTCAGCTGGTCCATCATCCAGCTCTGATAGGTCTTGCCCGGCGGCATGGTTTCCGAGACCGGCACGACGGGGATGTTTTGCTGCTTGGCCTGGTTCTCGACGTTGGTCGTTACAGGTGTCACGGTTTGCACGTTGTAGATCAGGATCTTGGCCTGTTTCTGGCTGATCTCATCGTTGATCGCGGTGACGGTATCCGCTGGAGGGTCGTTGCCTTCGGCGATGGCTTTCATGAACTCGAAAGGCGTAAGGACATTCAGCCCCTCCGGGGTCAACTGGTAAAGATAGATGGTCTCCGTCAGCGCTACCGGCGTCCCCTTATACGTAGCGTTGATCGCGTCGATCTTCTGCTGCAGCGGCGCCAGCGAACCCTTGAACGTGGCCAGATTAGCATCAAACGTCGCCGAATCGGCGGATCCAACTTCTTCAGCGCGTCGACGATCGCCTGCGTGATGGCGGGCATGTTGTTCACGCCATACCAGACATGAGGATTGTCGGGCAGCTTGTGGTCGGCGATATCGCCACCCACCAACACGATGCGGTTGGCGTCCGGCGAGGCTGAAAGCAGCTTGTCCATCCAGTCGTCGTAGCCCAGCCCGTTTTCGACCACCAGCTGCGCCTGGCTGATACTCTGGGCCGTTTGCACGTTGGAAGTGTACTCGTGAGGGTCCACGTTCGGGTCTGACAGAATGCTCGTCACGTTCAACGCGATCGTCTCCCAGCTGCTTGATCACATCGCCGTAGAAGTTCTCCGCCGCCACGACCTCTACCACCTTCGAGGACGCCGGTGTGGCCGGAACCGCGGACGGGGCCGGCTGGGCAGCCGTAGGCTGCAGCCGGAGCCACCCCCGTGGGCACGGGGGCAGTTGCCGGCTGGCACGCTGCGAAGGTCACAATCAGGAGTGCTGGCAGGCCGATTGCGCCAAGCTGTCTAGCGACGCGACTGGCGCGAGGGTGTGCCTGCAGCGAGCTGAGATTGATAATCCCTTTCATGTTCGACCTCCGAAGATAGGTAGTGAGCCGAAATTGATAGACCGTTTCAGTTTTGGCCTATGAACGTATGTTGCCTGCGAGCCGAAATCGATAAACTGTTTCAGTTTTGCCCAGCGAAAGCATGCCGCCTGCAAGCCCAAATTGATAAACTGTTTCAGTTTGAGTCCATGCTAAGGGGCCCGTTGCCTCGCCGCATGTCGGGCCAACACGCGCAACAGCGCAGAACTGGTTCGCAGTGTAGCACCTGCGCCCGTTGGATGCAAATTGCCGCGAGGCCCGGGCTGCAATGCCCGCCGCCGGAGCACAGCGTCGCTGGCTCATCCTGCGCGCGTGGCAACGCAAAGCCCACAAGTCGCCCAGCGCCGAATCCATGGCGCAAAGTCCACGACGGAGGGGCACATCGGCACCGTGCGGTGCTACCGCGCGGCGCCCTGGACAACCGTGTACTTGAAAGACGCCGGCTCGGTGGTCACCGGCGCCAGCCCGCTTACGATGAGGGTCACGTCATTGTAGCCGCCGGCCAAAGACAGCCGGCCCTGCCCGTCTGGGCCGACGCGCATCTGCTGCACGTTCAGGCTGCTGCCTCCCCGCTCCACAGCCTCCACCAGCCAACCCTGGGCCAGGAGATTGTCGGTCAGCACCCAGCCGGCAGCCTGCCAGCCGTTGGTCCCGTCGTCGCCCCTGTCCTGGAAGCCGACCTGCGGGATAGCGATGTCCTTCACCAGAAAGCCGGGCCCGTTGTAGGAGTCATCGGTGATGCACTCGAAGCGCAACTGGACCTGCTTACCGGCGAAAGCGGCCAGGTCGACGCGCTCGACGAGCCACATGGGGCTCGGCCCGCCGCCACTCATGCCCGTCCAACCCGGCCCGAACGCGTTGCCCGAGGTGTCCTTGTTGCTGGTGTGCAAGGCGGGCAAGATCTGCCAGTGGCTGCCCTGGTCCGTGGAGGCTTCGACGTAGGCGTAGTCGTAGCCGTTTTCCAGATCGTACCAGGCCGAGAATGTTAGCGCCGGCGACACCGCCCGGCTGAGATCGAAGCTGCGGGTCAGGGTCGTATCGTCGTTGTCGCCCCGGTTCGAGTACCAGGCGTGGCTGCCATCCAGTTGGGCGCTCACCAACGGCACGGTGGTCTGGCCCGAGAAAGAGATGGTCAGGCTGCCCTGCGGCTTGAGGTCGATATAATCCGCGCCGTACTGGTTCACCCGGGCGCTGCCCTGGACCGGGAAGCCGGCGTAAGTCTGCAGGATTACCGGGGCCGGCGGGGTGATATCGGGATAGCCAAAGCGGCCCTGCGCGACGGACTGAGGCTGGTTGACCAGGTTGGCGACCACCCAGTCGGCGAAGATCCCGTCGAAACGCTCAGGGCGGCCTGCCTTGGCCAGCACGTCGTCGAAGCCGGCGATGGAGTCGGTCTGGTCGGCCACCCGCGCCTTGATCATGCCGGCGCCAAAGCGGCCAAGGAAATAATCCATGAAGAGGTAGGAGGCCCCATAATGCTCGGCATCGCCGTCGGCCGACGTGCTCGGGTCATCCCAGGTATCCAGTTGGGTATCCGGTTGTTTGCCGAAGGCCAAGTCGGGGCTGCCGGTGTCAAAGCCGTTCAGGTGCATGGCCAGCACCGACATCCCTTCGTTGACCCAGGAATCCTCGTTGCGATGGTTGGCCCAGTGGATCATATGTTGGAACTCGTGCGCCAGGACGCCATCGTAGAACGAGCTCCCTGGCGCGGGGCCCGACGGGTCGGCCGAGACGTAAAACATCTCCTTCTCGTTGGAGTACGGGTTGGCAAGATGCGAATACTCGTCCGCGTTGGAATAGTATCCGCCGACGTCGCTGCCGAGCCCGCGGGCGTGCAGGACGCTCAAATGCACATCATCGTCCACGCCCGGCGTCCACTCGCTGCCAAAGTACTGCCTATCGGTGGAGTAGAGATTCTGCTTTCGAAGAGGTTGGCCGACCGTTCGAGGGCAGCCTGATCGAGGTTGACCCCCTGCTCGACCCACATGTAAAGGTGGGGCGTCATGTATTCGAGGGTCGCCGTGAGCTGGCGA
>CAWEHT010000415.1:0-7049 GCA_963808455.1 uncultured Chloroflexia bacterium
GGCACGATCCTGTACCGGGCGCACGAGGGCCTGGAGCAATTGTGCCTGGACCGCCAGACGTTGCAGTACAAGCAGATGATCGCCTTGAAGTACGCCGAGCTGGTGTACAACGGCCAGTGGTTCACGCCGCTGCGTGAGGCGCTGGACGCCTTCGTCGCCGTGACGCAGCAGACCGTGACGGGCACGGCGCGCCTGAAGCTCTACAAGGGGAACGTCGCCCTGGTGGGCCGGAAGGCACCGTGCAGCCTGTATCGCGAGGACTATGCCACTTTTGGGGAGTCCGACGTGTACAATCAGGCTGATGCCGCAGGCTTCATCAAGCTCTTCGGTCTGCCGATGAAGGTCTCGGCGCTGTTGGATATCGAAGGCAGCGGCCGCAGCAAATATGCCGCGCCCGACTACTCGCAGTTCAAGCGCGATTGAGGGAGACCATGGACCACGATGAGGGGAATTTCGTGGCGAGGGCGCCGGACGGCTTCCGGTTCGCCGCGGTGGCGGCGGGCCTGAAGAAGAATGGCGCCGACGACCTGGCGCTGATCGCCAGCGATGTCCCCTGCGCCTGGGCCGCCACGTTCACGCAGAACTGCTTTGCGGCGGCGCCGGTGCTCTACGACCGGGCGCTGCTGGCTGAGAACCCGGCCGGGCTGCCGCACGGTGGCGATCAACGCGGGCATTGCCAACGCCTGCACGGGCGAGCTGGGGCTGGAGGACGCGGCGCAGATGGCGGCTGCCGCCGAGCGCGCCCTTGGGCTCGGGCCGCGCGCCTGCGCGGTGATGTCAACCGGTGTCATCGGCCCCCGGCTGCCCATGGGCCTGCTGGAGGAGGGGCTCGGCCGGGCGGCCGGGCGCCTCACGCCCGACGGCTGGCAAGGGGCGGCACGCGCCATCATGACCACCGACACGCGCCCGAAGGTCGCCTTCCGCCGCGCCGGCAACGCCGCGCTCCTGGGCATGGCCAAGGGCGCCGGGATGATCCATCCCAACATGGCCACCATGTTGGTGCTCATCCTCACGGATGCCGGGCTTGGGCAGGACGCACTGGCTTCGATGCTGCTGCCGGCCGTGAGGGCCAGCTTCAACAGCATCAGCGTCAACGGCGATACCAGCACCAATGATACGGTCCTGCTGGCGGCCAACGGCGCGTCCGGCCCGGCCGCGCCTGACCTGTTCGGGCCGGCACTGGCCGAGCTGTGCACGGATCTGGCGCAGCAGATCGTGCGCGACGGCGAGGGCGCCACGAAGTTCATCACCATCCGAGTGGAGGACGCCGCCTCACCTGAGGACGCACGCCGCGCCGCGCAGGCCGTGGCCAATTCGCCTCTCGTGAAAACGGCCTTCTATGGCGGCGACGCCAACTGGGGCCGCATCCTGGCCGCGGTCGGCTATTCGGGCGCCCAGGTTAACCCGGCGTGGGCCGACCTGTGGGTCGTCGCCGGGTCGACGCCCGCCGGCGACCCGGCCTCCTCGCCTCTGCAGCTCGTGCGGCGGGGCCAGCCGGTGGGCTACTCGGAGGAAGCGGCGAGCGCCATCTTCGCGAGGAAGGAAATCACCGTCATCGTCCGGCTGGGGCTGGGTCCGGACGCCGCAACGGTGTGGACCTGCGATCTGAGCCACGAGTATGTGAATATCAACGGCCATTACCGGACGTAGGGATTAACCAGCAGGGAATAGGGAGTAGGGAATAGATGTAAAATAGGCCTGTTCCTTAACTCCTATTCCTGCCGGCCGCGGAGGTTAGATCATGAAGATCAAGCGATTGGGCCGCACGGGTCTGAAGGTTTCCGAGTTATGCCTGGGCACCATGCAGTGGGGGTGGACCGCCACTGAGCAGCAGGCCTGCCGCGTCATGGATGCCTTCTTCGAGGCCGGTGGCAGCTTCATCGATACTGCCGACGTGTACTCGCGCTGGCATCCCGGCAATCCAGGAGGCGTCTCGGAGCAGATCATCGGGCGATGGCTGAAAAGCCGCGGGAACCGGCACCAGGTGGTCCTGGCGACCAAAGCCCGAGGCCGTATGTGGGAAGGCCCGACCGGCGAAGGGCTGAGCAGGGCGCATCTCATCAAGGCCTGCGAAGATTCGTTGGGGCGCCTGCAGACCGACTACGTCAACCTCTATCAGGCTCATGCCTATGATGCGGACACGCCGATCGACGAGACCCTGGCAGCCATGGACGACCTGCTGCACGCCGGCAAGGTGCGCTACATCGGCTGCTCCAACTATCCTGCCTGGAGGCTGGCCAAAGCGCTCTGGAGCAGCGAGGTGCATGGCCTGGCGCGCTACGAATCCTTGCAGCCGCACTACAACCTCGCGCATCGCGACGAGTTCGAGCGCGAGCTGATGCCTCTTTGCGAAGAGGAAGGTTTGGCCGTGATCCCCTACAGCCCACTGGCGGCCGGCTTCCTGACCGGCAAGTACCGGCGCGATCAGGCCCCCGAGAGCGCGCGGGCCGAGGGCATCAAGGGCCGCTATTTCAACGAGCGCGGCTTTGCCCTCATCGACCAGCTCGACAAGGTGGCGGCGGCCCACGGGGCGACGGATGCGGGGATCGCGCTGGCGTGGCTGCTGAGCCAGCCTGCCGTTACCGCGCCGATCGTAGGCGCGAATTCGGTCGAGCAGCTCCGGGAAACGCTGAAGGCCGTCGAGATCGAGCTGAGCGATGAGGATATTCAGGAGCTGAACAAGGCCAGCGCCTGGCAATAAGGTGAAAAATGGCAGACATCACGGGGCCCGTGCGGGTGCGCTTTGCGCCGAGCCCGACCGGCTATTTGCATATCGGTGGTGTGCGCACAGCCCTCTTCAACTATCTGGTGGCGCGCCACTATGGAGGGCAGTTCATCCTGCGCGTCGAGGACACGGATGAGAAGCGCTATGTGCCCGGCGCGGCCGACGACATGATGGCCTCGCTGCGCTGGGCCGGCATGGACTGGGATGAGGGGCCCGATGTGGGCGGGCCATGCGCGCCGTACGTGCAAACCCAGCGCCAGGAAGTGGGGATCTATGCCCCCTTCGTGGCCCAATTACTGGCGAGCGGCCAGGCGTATCGATCATTCGTCACCGAGGCTGAGCTCAACCGCATGCGCGCCGAGGAGGGCGCTGCCGGCGGCAAAGGCTTCCGCTTCCGCAGCGAAGAGCGTTCCTGGCTGCCCGAGCGCTCCGACGAGGCCGCCGCAGCGCGGCACGCCGTTCACCGTGCGCCTCAAGGTGCCGCAGGACGGCATCACGAGCTTTCACGACCTGATCCGCGGCGGCGACCAGATCGCCGTGCGCAACGAGGACTTGTACGATATCGTGCTGGTCAAGTCCGACGGCATGCCCGTCTACCACCTGGCGCACCTCATCGACGATCATCTGATGGGCATCACCCACGTCATTCGCGGCGAGGAATGGGTGCCGAGCACGCC
The DNA here is from genome assembly GCA_963808455.1 of uncultured Chloroflexia bacterium. Lineage (GTDB taxonomy): Bacteria > Chloroflexota > Anaerolineae > CG2-30-64-16 > CG2-30-64-16 > CAWEHT01. Next base: position 3,403 of record CAWEHT010000415.1, read on the forward strand.
CTATCACGTGTTGATCTACGGGGCGCTGGGCTGGGAGCTCCCGGTCTTCGCCCATGTGCCCAACATTTTGCGCGAGGACGGGCGCGGCAAGCTTTCGAAGCGCAAGGACGACGTGGCCACCAACCGGTTTTGGGAGCGCGGCTACCTCCCGGAGGCGATGTTCAACTATCTGGCCCTGCAAGGTTGGAGCTACGACGATCACACAGAGATCATGGCGCGCGAGGAGATCATCGAGCGTTTCACGATCGGCCGAGTGCAGGCCTCGCCGGCGCGCTGGAACCCGGATAAGCTGCGCGATATCAACGGGGTCTACATCCGCCGGACACCCGTGCCCGAGCTCGCGCGGCGCATCCTGCCGTTTCTGGGCCGGGCCGGCCTGGTAGGCCAACCGCCGGCGCCCGCCGAGGTGGCTTATGTGGAAGGGATGGTGCCACTGGTGCAGGAGCGTATGGAGGAGCTGAGCCAGGCGCCGGAGGCGCTGGCTTTCTTCTTTCGCGAGGTGAGCTACCCGGAACCCGGGCTATTGATCCAGAAGAACATGGATGGGGCGGCCACGCTGGCGGCCTTGCGGGCAGCGCAGGAGCGCCTGGCGCTCGTCCCGGCCGGCGATTGGCAGGCTGAAGGCCTGGAGGCGATGTTGCGCGCCCAGGCGGCGGAACTTGGCCTTAAGCCGGGCCAGTTCTTCGGTGTGTTGCGCGTGGCGGCGACGGGGCGCGCGGTCGCTCCGCCGCTTTTCGGCACGCTGGCCGTGTTGGGCCGCGGGCGCACGCTGGCCCGGCTGGCCGCCGCGCAGGCCGCACTTGGCGGCGCAGGCGACTGAAGACCGCAGGGTAGCTGGTTGGCGGGCCGGCGCGGAGCGTCCAACCAGGGCCGAGAAGTGGCATGCTGCAGGTGCCGGAGGCGACGTTGCGAGCCATGGCATCGAGGATTGCCCAAGAAGGAGGGTGAGACCGCTATGGCGCAAGTGTGGGGCGGCAGGTTCAGCGGGGATATGGATGCGACGATGGCGCGCTTCAACACGTCACTGCCGTTCGACCGGCGGCTGTGGGAAGTGGATATCATCGGCTCACAAGCATGGGCGCGGGCGCTGGCCCGCGCCGGCATACTCGACGATGAAGAGAGCGAACGGATCGTAGCAGGGCTGGAAGAACTGCGCGCCGGCATCCTGGCCGACCCTGAGGCAGCCTTCGCATCGGCGCGCACGACGAGGATATCCACAGCTACGTCGAGCGGCGCCTGATCGAGGCCATCGGGCCGGCCGGCGGCAAGCTGCACACCGGGCGCAGCCGCAACGATCAGATCGCAACCGACGTGCGCCTGTGGCTGCGGGGAGAGACGGACCGGTTGGAGGCCGCCCTGGTCGAACTCATCCGCACAGCGGCGGACCGGGCCGAGGCAGAGATAGATGTGCTCATGCCGGGCTACACGCATGTGCAGCCCGCGCAGCCCATCCGCTGGAGCCACTGGCTGCTCAGCCACGCCTGGCGATGGCAACGCGACCCGCGAGCGCCTGGCGGAGATAGGGCGGCGCATCAATATCTCGCCGCTGGGCTCGGGCGCGCTGGCCGGCTGTGCCTTCCCGGTGGACCGCGTAGACCTGGCCCTGGATCTGGGGTTTGCCGACGTCACAACCAACAGCATCGACGGCGTCAGCAACCGCGACTTCATTGCCGAGTTCCTTTTCTGGGCCGCGTTGACGGGTGTGCACCTCAGCCGGTGGGCCGAGACCCTCATCATGTGGAGCAGCCGCGAGTTCGGCTTCGTCACGCTGGCCGATGCCTACAGCACAGGCTCAGCCCTGATGCCACAGAAGAAGAACCCAGACGCGCTCGAGCTGCTGCGGGGCAAGGCCGCACGCCTGAACGGGCACCTTTCTGCGATCCTCACGCTGCTCAAAGGGCTGCCCAGCGCCTACGACAAAGACTTGCAGGAAGACAAGGAGCCACTCTTCGACGCCGCCGATACCCTGGCCCTGGCGCTGCCCGTGGCCCAGGGCGTGCTCGCGACCCTGGCGCTCCACCCGCAGCGCATGCAGGCAGCGTTGAGCGATGAGCTTCTGGCAACGGACCTGGCCGACGCGCTCGTGCGCCGGAGCGTGCCCTTCCGCGAGGCCCACTACCTGGTAGGGCAGGTGGTCCGCCGTGCCGAGGCGGAGGGCAAGGCCATGCGCGATCTAACGCTGGCGGAATTGCAAGCCGTCAGCCCGCACTTCGGGCCCGAAGCGGTGGAGGTCTGGGATTTCGAGCGGTCGGTGGAGCAAAGGACCGTGATTGGGGGCACTGCGCGGGCCGCCGTCGAAGCGCAGGTCGTCGTCTTGCGCTCACTTCTCCCATAGATAATAGAACATCGACCACTGGTCGGGATGCTGGCAGATGAACTGCTCCAGGTGCTTCAGGCAGCGCAGGGTCAGCCCTTCTATGGTATCCGACGCCGGGTCCGGGATGATAGGCGGGAGCATGTCGATAACGAGCTTGCCGTCGAGGCGGCGGTAGGTGACCGTAGGCATGAGCCAGGCGCCGGTGCTCAGGGCCAGCCTGGCATGGCCGTTCGGCATGTGCGCCGGCGCGCCGAAGAACGGCAACACCGGGCCATGGCCGCTCGTGTCGCGATCCACTACCAGCGCGATGAACTGCCCTCGCCGGAGGGCGCTCGCCAGCTTGATCAGCGCGCCGCCCACCGGCACCACCTCTATGCCGGCCGTGGCGCGGTTGCCCAGGAAAATCCGGTCGATGCGGGGGTCTTTGTGCGGCAGTGCGGCCACCGTCAGTGGCAGGCCGCGCAGCGCGAGGTAGGCTCCGGCCAATTCCCAGCTGCCCATGTGGACCGTCGCGAAAATGCCGCCCTTCCCAGTGGCACGCGCGCCTTCCAGGTGCTCCCAGCCCCGGCATTCGGCGATGTAGCGGCTGGCGCTGGCCAGCGTCATGCGGGGGATGCGGAAAAAGTTGACGATCGAATAGGCAAAGTTGCGGAATGCGCCACGCACGACGGCCCAACGCTTTGGCGGGGGCGTATCGGCCGGCAGCACATGGCTGAGGTTAGCGTAGACTACGCGTCGCGTGCGCCAGCGGAACGGGAAGCTGATCTCGACGGCCAGGCTGGCGACAAAATGCACGAGCCAGGTTGGGGCAACCGTCACGAACCAGATGCCGACGCGGTATAGCCAGTAGTTCTCCACAAGCCTCTATGCTCCGGGTTGAAGTGCGCGTTCAGCATGGAAAGGCACATGACCCGGGTTGTCCCAGCGGTTCATGGGATCGCATTGTAGCACAACTCATGGCTTGCCTACCAGTCGAGGCTGGCTGGCATACGCTGTGGTGGTAGCATCTTACGCTGGGGGCCGGGTTGGCCCCCAGCGCCTTGCAGAGGTCTTTGACACCGGCGCGCCGGGCCCCGTGCCCTCAGACGCGGGCCCAGGCTTCGATCCAGACCCGCTTGGTGCTGGCCAGCACCAGTTCGCTGCTCTCGCCCGGCTGGGGTTTCACCTCGATGCCTACCCACGGCTTTTGGCCGTCGGGCGTCTGCTTGAGATAGCCGACCGCAAACAAGGCTCGCAGATAGTCCACCAACTGCTCGACGTCGTTCTCGCCCCCCGGGAACCCGAAGCGCGGGTGTGGTCGCCGAGGGTGCCCCGCCCCGCGACTTTGACG
>CAWEHT010000416.1:0-16610 GCA_963808455.1 uncultured Chloroflexia bacterium
CGCCCGGCGTCTCGTAGACCCCGTGCGACTTCATGCCTACCAGGCGGTTCTCGACGATATCGGTGCGCCCAACACCATGCTTGTTGCCCAACACGTTGAGCTGCTCGATCAGCGCCACCGGCCCCAGCGCGATGCCATTCACCCGCTTGGGGATGCCGGCCTCGAAGTCAATCTCCACGTACTCGGGCTCATTCGGCCCGTGACCGGTGTCAGCTGACAGCACGAACATGTTCGCCGGCGCCTCCTGCCAGGGTCCTCTAGCGGCCCTCCCTCATGGCTCAGGTGCCACAGGTTGCGATCGCGGCTGTAAATCGACTTCAGCGTGGCGGTGACCGGAACATGGTGTTCGGACCGCGTACTTGATCGCATCCTCGCGGCTGCGGATGTGCCATTCCCGCCAGGGCGCGATGATGGACAGGCGGGGATTGAGGGCCATCACGGTCAGCTCGAAGCGCACCTGGTCATTACCCTTGCCCGTCGCGCCGTCCGCGACGGCGTCGGCGCCTTCCAGTTCGGCGACCTCGACCATCCGCTTGGCGATCAGCGGGCGGGCGAAGCTCGTGCCCAGCAGGTACTCACGCTCGTAAATGGCTCCGGCCATCATGGTCGGATAGATATACCTGGTAACGAACTCCTCGCGCAGGTCCTCCAGGTACAGCTTGCTGGCCCCTGAGGCCAGCGCTTTCTGTTCCAGCCCCGAGAGTTCTTCCTCTTGTCCCACGTTCGCGCAGAAACAGATCACCTCACAGTGGTAGTTCTCGACCAGCCATGGGACGATGCACGATGTGTCAAGCCCACCTGAATAGGCGAGCACAACCTTCGTAACAGCCTTCTTGCTTGCAGACATCTCGATCCCTCCTTACGATTACTTGTCGATGAATCGTGAATAGCTACCCGCGATCGGCAGCGTGAGGGCGGTATGGCCCCGCCTGTGGGCCGACGGCGAGGTTGACCAGATCTCGTAACATGGCGGCAGCGGTGGGAATCGGGCCGTGCTCGTCGACCTTGAACTTCTGGACGCCCATGATGTCGGTCTCGATCAGGATGCCCATCTCCCACCCGCTGATGCCGGCCACAAAGTCGTTGGACGGTAGCCAGGCGGGCTCGACGCGCAGCCGGTAGCGGTCCCCGTCCCAGTCGGCGCTGGCGACCAGCTTGGCCACCTCACCGGCGGCCGCGCGCTCTTGCACCTCTGCGGCCGCTATCCCGGTGATGCCGGTGACCGGGGCCACGTCGTCGAGCGTGGCCGCCTGGCCTAAAATGCTGTTGGCCACGATCACCAGCTTGTTGGCCGTATCCCACCCCTGTACGTCGAGCGAAGGATCGGCTTCGGCGACGCCATCCAGCTGCGCCTGGCGCAGGGCCTGGGCGTAGCTCTCGCCGCGCGCGATGGACCCCAGGATATAGTTGCTGGTCGAATTGAAGACACCGCGCAGGCGGGCTATGCGGCATGCGACCAGGTCCCGCCGGCCGATATTGAGCACGGGCAGAGCGCCGCACACCGTTGCGCTGTAAGCGAGGCCGCGCCCGCCGGCGGCCGCGGCGGTGAGCTCGCCGAAGGCGTTGACCATCGGGCCCTTATCCGCCAACACGGCACCCATGCCCCGCTGCAACGCGAAGCGGGTGCAGTCAAGGCCGGGTTGGCCGGTACGAAGGTTGACCGCGGCCGCCTCCAGAAGGAAGTCGGCCGGCGCCCGGGCCACCATCTCCGGCGCGCTCATACCGGGCAGGCCGGCGCGAAACTCGGCGACCCCTTTGCCCGCGCTCTTGTGCGCTCTCAAAGCCGACGGGGCGATCCCGTCCTCGACGATCAAGGCGCCGCGCGAGTCGGCGACGCCGGTCAATTGCAGATCGAGGCCATAGCGGGCGTGCAAGAGATCGGCTTTGCCATCCATCAGCTCGAGAAAAGCACGGCCGACGTTCCCGAGCCCGACCAGGGCGACGCGGACGACGTGGGGCATGGGTTGCTATCTCCTTCGTGTGTTAGAACGCCGGCCCAAGGCGCAAGCCGGCGCCGGCCCGGGCCTAACTAGTGCATATGTAGGGGACATCGTCGGTAGCGGTGTCTGTCATTCTGAGCAGGTATGCAAGCCGGCCTCCGCCGCGACGAGCCGCCAGCGAAGAATCCGTCTCTATGTCACCGAAAAGGTCCCCTGTTTCTCCACTAGCGCCGATGCGGGCGCGGATTCACGCCGGCCCGAGCCCGACTGCAGCCTGGCTATCGTGAAATTCCGGCAGGCGGATCGCCAGGCTGCTCGGCAGCTCGGCCGGCTGAACCAGGTTCATCAGGACGCCGATCTCGTCGCAAGCGTGGAACTTGGAACAGAAGATGCATTCCTGCCAGATCTTCGGGGCCAGCGTCCAGCGGCCGACGGTCTCGAAGCCGAGCCCTTTGAAGAAGCTCTCGCGCAGGGTCAGCGCGCAGGCCTGCGCATAGCCCGCGGCCCGGGCTCGCTCGACCAACGCCGACACCATCCGGCGGCCCAGCCCGTGATTCTGTTGGTCTGGTGCCACTGCCAGCGAGCGGACCTCGACAAGCTCGGGTGTCAATTCCACCAGCGAGCCGCAGGCAATGACGGCCTCTTCGGACACGGCCACGAGGAAACCAGGCAGGGCCTGTTCCACCTGTTCACGCGTCCGGTGCAGCATCAGGTCCTGCCCGGCGTAGTAGTTCACGATGGCGAGGATGCCCTCGATATCCGCAGGGGTGGCCTGGCGGATGGTCAATTGCATGCTTCTTTCCTCCGGCACCTGGTGTGCTTGTTCGAACGGCTCGAGTGCATTCATCCTAGACTGCGCCCAGCGCCGCGCCGAGCCGCTCGACCGCCATATCGATCTCTGGCTGCGTGATGATCAAAGGCGGGACGAGGCGCAACGTCTGTGTGCCCGCGCTGGCGACGATCAATCCCTGCGCGTAGGCAGCGCCGATGACGCTGGTGGCCGCCACATCGACGTCTATGCCGCACATCAGGCCGCGCGCCCGGATGGCGAGCACATGCGGCAGATGGGCGTGCTCCAGCCGGTCTTGCAGGTAGCGCCCGTTTTGCGCCACTGTGGCCAGGAACCCCGGGTCGGAGACGCGCGCCAGGACGGTTTCGGCCACGGCCGAAACCAGCGCCGAGCCGGCGAACGTGCTGCCATGATCGCCTACATGGATGGTTGCTGCCACGCGTTCGGTCATCAGGACCGCACCCATGGGCAGCCCGCCGCCCAACGGCTTGGCGATCGTCAGCATGTCGGGCGTCACGCCATAGCCCTGGTAGGCCCAGAGGGTCCCCGTCCTGCCCAGCCCGCACTGCACTTCGTCGAAGATCAAGAGCGCGCCGCAGCAGTTGCACAGCTGAGCCAGCCCGACCAGGAAGCCGGTATCGGCCGGATGGATGCCGCTCTCGCCCTGCACAGGTTCCACGATCACGCCGCACACGTCGTCGTCGATGAGCTTCTCTGCGCCGGCGAGGTCATTGAAGGGCGCGATGCGCACGCCGGGCACGAGCGGGCGAAAGGGCGCCTGGTACTTCTCGCGCGGCGTGGCCGAAAGTGCTCCCATGGTGCGGCCGTGAAAAGCGTTGGTGAAAGCCACGAGGACGTGTTTGTCGGCCCCATAGTTGTCGTATGCCCACTTGCGGGCGAACTTGAACGCGGCCTCGTTGGCCTCGGCGCCCGAATTGCAATAGAAGACCCGGCTGGCGAAGCTCGCCTGACAGAGCTTCTGCGCCAACCGGGCCTGGGGCGCCGTGTGATACAGGTTGGAAACGTGCCACAACCGTCCCGCTTGCTCGGTGAGGGCCGCAATGAGGGCCGGGTCGGAATGGCCGAGAGCGTTGACCGCGATGCCGGCCACGCAGTCCAGGTAGCTGTTGCCGTCGGTGTCGTAGACCCAGCAGCCCTGGCCGTGGTCGAGCACGAACGGCGCCCGGGCGTAGGTGCCGAGGACATACTGCTGTTCGAGAGCGATTGTTTCTTGAGCCACGGTGGCGCTCATGGCAACTCCTCCAGGTAAGAAATCAGGACACGGGGAGCCCAGCGTGGTCGCCCTCTCCCCGTCGCAGGGAAAGCCGCTAGGCCTCGCGCAGGACGGCCGTCCCCTCTTCTTTGGCCAGGCCGGCCAGGTCGGTGATCACCGCCTGCCGCACGCCTCCGGCGACGGCGTCGGTGGCAGACCGCACCTTGGGGATCATGCCGCCGCTGACGATGCCGCGGGCGATCAGGTCCTCGACCTGTGCCGGGACGAGCGCCCGCACCGTGCGCCCCGCCACCTGCACGCCGGGGACGTTGGTCACAAAAACCAAACGCACGGCCTCCACGGCCCTGGCGACGGCCGTGGCCACGTGATCGGCGTTGACATTGTAGGTGAGGCCGTCCTGGCCCAGCGAAACAGGCGAGATCACCGGCACGACCTGCAGGGCCAGCAGCTGCCACAACGCTTCTTCGTTGACCGAGGTCACCCGGCCGACGCGGCCAAGATCGTAGCCAGGCACGACCATCGGTTCGACGCGCACGAGTCCCAGGTCCACGCCGCTCAGGCCCAGGGCGTCCACGCCCCCGTTCACCAGCCAGGCCACGAGCCGCGTGTTGACGGCGCCGTTGAGCGCCATCTCCACGAGCGGCATGCCCGCGTCGCTTGTGGCCCGCAGCCCCTGGACCGTCTCGAACGGGACCCCGAAGCGGTCGTGCAGTTCCGCGATCTCCTTGCCGCCGCCGTGCACGATGATCAGCGCGTAGGAGCGCCACAGCGTCTTCACAGCGGCCACGAAGCCAGCCAGGAATTCCGGGTCTTCGACCTGGTTGCCGCCGATCTTGAGCACGACGACAGGCTGGCTGGGGGAGCCCATGTCAGGCCAACCCCGTCATTTCGCCCAACCCGAACATCAGGTTCATGTTCTGCACCGCCTGGCCCGCAGCGCCCTTGATCAGGTTGTCGAGGCTGCTGGTGACGATCAGCGTGCGCGTGCCGGGCACCAGGGTCAGGCCGATGGCGCAGGAGTTGCTGCCAACCGCATGAGCCATGGTCGCCACCTGACCGGCCGGCAACAGGCGGACGAACGGCTCGCCGAGGTACATGGCCCTGTACAGGGCGAGCACTTGCTGTTCCATGATCCCAGCCGGGAGCTGCACGTAGATCGTGGACACGATCCCCCGGTTGACCGGCACCAGGTGCGGCGAGAAGATCAGTGTGAAAGAGGGCGCGGAGCCTGCGCCCGGCGTTCCCTCGCCCGCAGGCCCCTCCTCCGGCTTTGCCATCTGCTCGGCCAGCTCCTGTTCGATCTCCGGCAGGTGCCGATGCGAGCGCCCGATGCTATACGGGCTGAGGTTCTCATTAGCTTCGACAAAATGGGTCTTTTGCGTGGGCTGCCTCCCGGCGCCGGATACGCCTGACTTGCTGTCGGCGATGACGGTACCGGCCAGCCAACCCACCCGCGCCAGAGGGGCCAACCCGAGGATGATGCTGGTCGCGTAGCAGCCGGGGTTGGCCACCAGCCCGGCATCGCATATGAGCGATCGGTGCAGCTCGGGCAGGCCGTAGACGGCCTCGGCCAGCAGGGCCGTCTGGTTGTGAGCGTGATCATACCAGGCCTGGTAGGTCGCCGGATCGTGCAGGCGATAGTCGGCGCTCAGGTCCACGACCCGGGCGCCGGCCTGGCACGCCGCGGCCACCGCGTCCTGGGAGGCGCCGTGGGGCAAGCACGCGAAGACCAGGTCGGTTGCCGAAGCGTCGGCCTGCGCCGAAGGGATCAACCTCATGTCCGACTGAGGCAGCGGCGCCGGGAAGACGTCGCCGAAGCGCTGCCCCGCCGATCCCTCGGATGTCAGCCAGGTGACCTGCGCGCCGGGATGGCGGGCAAGGACCCGCAACAGTTCCAGCCCTGTGTAGCCCGTCGCGCCCAGGATCCCTACTTTGATCATCGTTCCTCCATAACAAAAAACCAGCACCCTGGTCTGGGTGCTGGTTGCCTTAGATCTGCTTCGACGCCTGGCCCGCGTGCCTACCCCGACCGGGAAAACCCCCGCCGTGCGCTGGTACGAGCGCGCGGAAATCGTAGGCTGAAAGCCAAGCTTTGCTCCAGAAGCTCACTGTGCTCAAGCACATCCCGGAAACACGCCGCAGGCGGCGCCTATCCAGACGGCCATCTTTTACACGTAGCAGGGTATCATAGGTGGGCAAGGATGTCAAAACGCGCAACGGATAATTCCGCTCGGGTCAGAGAACCTCGCATTTGGGAGACCCCGGTCCCGCGGCCAGCCCGGTGGCATCTCGTTGGGAAAGCGGGTAAGCCCCCTGGGGAGCTCCGCCAGTGTCTGGCATCGCCCACCCGCTGGACCACCGGGTAGCCCCAAAGTACTATTGCCACGGTCGCGAGGCCGAGCCTATTCTCACGTGTTTCTCATCGCATCCCTCTACCATTGAGTCAATAAACACAATCCCCTTGATACACGAGGACCTGATGTTCACCATTCGAAACGCTGAAACTCCCCGGCACATGGCCGGGCAACTGGCGAGGCTGGCTCTGATCCTATCGCTTGCTCTCGCAATCCTGGGCCTGGGCCTGGCCCTCCCGGCCCTGCCCGCTCTGGCCGCCCCGGCTCCCGCGCCGGTGTTGGTCACGGCTGCACAATTGCAGACGAACCATCAAAACGAGTTGAACTGGCTGCAGTACCAGTCCGGCCACCTGACGCGTGCCCGCCAGCTGGCCGTTTTGATGCAAACGTACGTCAACGCCCAGAACTCGGCCAACAAAAACTATGGCGATCTGGTGGCCGCCCTGGCCAACTACAACGCGCAGCTGGCCTCGGCGCAGAGCGCGGACAACGCCGCGGCCGGCATACTTCAGACGGACGCCGGCTTCGATGCGAACGGCAACGTGACCAACTTCGTCCTGGCGCACCAGACCGTGCGCACGGCCCGCCAATCCCTCTGGGACTGCCACCGCACCTTGCGGCAGGCTGCGTTCGATGTGAGCGTGGCCATCCACAATTATCGCCAGGCCAATCCGGGTTCTTGAAGCCGCTTCTGGCCGGTGCAGACCGCCGGCAATGGCCTGCACCGGCCGGTTATGGAGGATGGGTTATGTCTGCTCGACGCTCAGTTCGTGCCTTGGTCGTGCTCTTGGTAATCGGCCTGATGGCCGCCGCATGTGGCGGCCCGCAGTCTATCGCTTCTGCAAACAATAATCCGTCGGGCGTCGCCCCGGCGCGCACGAGGCGGCCGCACCGTGTAGATTCCACCGAGGTGCCCACCGCGCTCATCCCGGTGCTGTCCGCCGAGGCCCAGGCTGTCCCTACCGAAGCGCCCCAGGCACTTCCCACCGCGACTGTTGCGGCGGCGCAAGCCGCCCAGGCCCCGGTGCCCACGACCGCAGCCGGCCAGGCACTCCTTCAGCCGGCTATCGCCTCGACCCAGGCGCCTGTCCAACCCACCGTCGTCGCCCAGGGTTCAGGCCCGTCAGGCAAAGCCCAACAAGGGGACACCATCGAGCAGGGGCTGAACCAGTTGGCGCGCGACATGGACAAAGTGGACACGTTGCCCGGGGCCGCCAACTGAGGTCGGCCACGAGCGGTAATGCACGCGTGTCGAAGGAGAGGATATGTAGGGTAGCGTTCTCAGATCTTGGCGATGGCCTTGGCTGGCGGCAGCCCTGCTGGTGCTCTCGGCATGCTCCACCCCCCTGCCGCTGGCAACGCCAACGGCGTCAGCCTCCGCTGCTAAGGCGCTCGCCACGCCAGAAGCGTCTGCCCCCGCGGCTGGGGAATCCGCCGCCACCGTCACCACCGTTGACCCTCCACAGCATCTCTATTGGGGAGTCTACGTCCCCGAATCCGGGCTGCGAGACACGTCGGGGCTGGATGCCCTCGAGGCACACGCTGGCAAGCCTGTGTCGATTGTGAACTGGTTCCAGGCCTGGGGCGCGTCGGGTGGTCGTAACCTGTTTGATCCGGCCGGCATGACGGGCACTCGGAACCGTGGCGCCATCCCGCTGATCACCTGGGAACCATGGCAACCCGGCCAGGGCCCGCAGCAGCCGGCTTACGCCCTGGCCCGCATCATCGGATGAGGGGGCGCTGTCAACCTCACCGATCCCGGCCCCGTAACCCACCTCCGAGGCATTTATCCAACGTGGGCTCCGGCGGCGAACAGCCGGAGCCTACTCATTCGAACCGTTGGCCATTGTGCCTGCCCGATCCAGCCTCTACAGCCTCAGGCGCTGGGCGCGGTCCGCGGAGACTTTCGCGAGCCGCCACGAGGCCATTGGCGAGCGCTCCCGTTATAGTGCCCCGTCCAGCCCTGGGTGAGGCGTTGGAGCATCTGGTTGGCCTGGGCCTGCGTGATCTTGCCGGCAGTAAGCGCCTCGGCGATGAAATTCTTCGCCGCCTGGGTTGAACGCGTTCCGCGCCGCCGTCTGAACCGAGCCCAACGTCACTTTTTGCGCCTTGGCGATCGTGGCCAGGTTCATGCCGCTGCGCAAGTCCGTGAAGAACTGGTCCGGTGTCAGGTTCAGCGCCGCCGCAACCGCATCGAACACCGTCCAGTTGCCCATGCCGCCGGGCAGCCCGAAGCCGGGCATGGCGAAAACGCCGCCCTTCCCCCCTTTGCCGGTCGCCGGCTTGTTGAGATTCTGGAGCATCCTGGTGGCCTGAGCCTGCGTGATCTTGCCCGCGCTCAGCATCTGGTTGATGGCATTCTGTCTGACCTGAATGGTGGTGCTGCGCGCCGCCTGTTGCACTGCCGCGAGCGCGACTTTTTGCGCCGCGGCAATTTGGGAGGGATTCCGGCCGGCGCGCAGATCATCGAAAAATGCTGTCGGTGAGAGGTTCAGCGCGGCCGCCGTGGCATTGAACACGGTCCACTCATCGGCCGAGTTGCCGCTTCCCATCCAGCCGCCAAAGCCACTGAAGCCGAAACGACCCATCATCGGGGATAGACTACGCGACGCCCCGTTGGATGCCCGCCCAGCGAAGCTTGGCTGGGCCCTGGCCTGGGCCAGGGCTGCCCCTGCCACAACCAGCACCAAGACCAGCGCCAGGATGGCCGGCAGCCAGATCTTCCTTCTTATCATTGCGCCTCCGGGGTTGCGATATGGCCGACACTTGCCAGTTGCCAGTATCGCGCAAAAGTAGCCCAAAGTGGTTAATTTCACGTTAACGAAAAGGGGCCGGCATAAGGCCGCCGGCGGGAGGAAGCCGAGGGCCGCCTGCTTGGCATGGCCGTCCATCGCGTGTACAATGCCTACCCGCAAGGGAGAGAGCATGGATTTGCGCCCGTACCTGGACATCTTGCGGCGCCGGGGCTGGATCATCCTCGAGGTAGCGCTGCTGGCCGGCGCCGGCGCCTTCGGCCTCAGCCTCGAGCAGACCAAAACCTGGGAAGCCACTGCCCGCATCAGCGCTGTGCCGGCCGTCCCCAATTCGAGCCTGGCAGGCAGCGCGCAGGATCTTCTGACCAACTTCGTGAACGACATCAACACGCAGGACATGGCCAACCAGGTGATCGCCAAGGCCCAACTGGATATGACCCCAGGAGACCTGCTGAGCAAGATCACCGTCAGCACCGTGCCCGAGGATTTCCTGATCCGCATCGACGGTCGCGATCAAGACCCGCAGGTCGCCACGCAGATCGTCCTGACCATGGCGCAGCTCTTCACCGACCAGCGAGTGGCCTATTATAACACCCAGGACAAGGCCGATCGCATCGAGGTCAAGATCGTGGACAGCACGATCGAGCCCGTCGTCTACAGAACCCCAGCCTTTGGAGAACGGCGCGGCCGGCCTCGTGCTGGGCGCCCTGATCGGCATTTTGATCGCGCTGGCGCTCGATTGGATGGAAGGCGACATCCTGGCCACCCCTGAAGCTGTCCGGCGCCATCTCGGGCTGCCGGTGGCGATCGCGGTGCCGGCCGCAGCGGGCAGGACCGGGCACACGCGCCAGGCTCTCGGCGCGGAACGAGGGCTCTCGGCGCAAGGCAGCATCCCTGGGCCGGCGACCCTGGACCTCCTGGCCGATCCGGCCTCACCTGCGGCGGAGGCTTTTCGCCGGCTGCGCGTCGACCTCGGCGCCGGGCGCGGCGGAACAGCCCTGAAAGCCCTCCTTGTGGCCGCGCCCGTGCCAGACAGCGACGCTGCCGGCGTCGCCGCGGACCTGGCCGTTGCCTTCGCCAGGGCCGGCAGGCGCACCGTGCTCGTCGACTGCCACCTGCGCCACCCCGCCCAGCACGCCCTGTTCGGCCTGCCCAACCAGGCCGGCGTCAGCAGCGCCCTGGAGAATCCAGGCGCCCCGCTGCCCCTGCAAGAGAGCGCCGTCCCGTGCCTGCGCGTGCTGGGCAGCGGGCCGGCCGTCCAGGCCCCATCAGACCTCATCGCGTCGCCCAGGATGGCGGCGCTGATCGGGCAGCTGCGCGATGAGGCCGACGTGGTGATCTTCGACGCGCCGCCCGTGGTCGTGGCCAGCGATGCAGCCGAGCTGGCAGGCCAGGTTGACGGGGTGCTGCTGGCGGTCAGCGCCGGGCGCACGAAGCGCGAGGCTGCGCAGCGGGCCAGGCTCATTCTGGGACAGGCCGGGGGGCAGGTCCTCGGTGTGGTACTCACGAATACATAGGGCCGATCCGTCGCATCCAGAAGGAGACCGCGTCTTGAGCCCAGCTGACCGCGCGAGGGACAGGATGGTCGCGTGAATACCCCGGGTGGCATCGTAGCATTACTCTCGGCGGTTATGTTGGGCACCGGTGACTTCGCCGGCGGCCTGGCAACCCGCCAACGGAGCCAGTACCAGGTGGTGGCGCTGAACTCGCTGACTGGCCTGGTCTGCCTGCTGATCGCAGCCCTCTGCAGTGCCGAGAGGCTGCCCGGGCCGGTCACGCTGGCGTGGAGCGTGGGGGCCGGCATCTCCGGGGTCATCGGGGTCGCCGCCCTGTACGAAGGGCTCTCCATCGCCGAAGCAGCTCTGATCGCGCCGGCGGCCGGCGTGACCGGGGCCGCCTTTCCCGTCGTTGCCGGCACGCTATTGCATGGACTGCCGGGGCCGGCCAAATGGGCCGGCATCGCCTGCGGGCTGGCCGGGATCTGGCTGGTCGCCGGCGAGGCCGGGGCGAGCCACGGCACGCGCGGGCTGGGCCTGGCCCTCCTTTCGGGCCTGGGCTTCGGCGGTTTCTACGTCCTGATCGCGCAAGTCGAGCCGGGCAGCGTGTTCATCCCGCTGGCCGTCTCCAAGGCGGCAGGGCTCCTCTTCGTACTGCTGGTCCTGGCGGTGCGCCGGTCGCGTTTCCCCTCGTTGTCGGGCAGCCGGCTGGCGCTGCTGGCGGGCGTCTGCGATAGCGCGGGGACGGTCCTCTACTTGCTGGCGACGCACTTCGTCCGCGCTGACCTGGCTGCGGTCCTTTCTTCGATGGCGCCCGCCATGACGGTGATCCTCTCGTCGTCCATCTGCCGGCAAAAAGTATCGACCGGCCAGAAATTGGGTGTGGGCTTCTGCCTGGTGGCCATTGCCCTGATCGTCGGTTGAGGTCGCGGCGGGAAACCCGGCCTGGCATCGGGAAAGCGCGAACAGGCACTCAGGGCCCTCAGGGAGCGGGGAGCTTGAGGATCAGCAACTCGCCCTTGCCCACCGGCACCACCGAGGTCAGGTAGCCCTCCGTCGCCTCCACCATGGCGCAGAACGGCGCCAACTCCTCGCGGTGCGAGGTGGCGTTGTCCACCACCATCAGCCCATTGGGCGCCAGCACGCGTTGCAGGTCGGGCCAGAAGCCCGGGTACTCGCTGCGCTCGGCATCCAGGAACAGGAAGTCAACGCTGCCGGCCGGCAGGGCGGCCAGATACGCCGCGGCGTCGCCCACATGGGGCTCGACCCACTCCGCCAGCCCGGCCCGCCCGAAGTTGGCGGCGGCCATGCCGGCGCGCTCCGGCCGGCGCTCGACTGTGCTCACCGTGCCGCCGGTGGTCCGCGCCGCGCCGGCCAGCCAGAGCGTGGAGTAGCCGTTGGAGGTGCCGATTTCCACGATGCGGCGCGCCTTCAGCGCCTGGACCAGCAGGCCGAGGAAGATGCCGGTATCGCGCGTGATATTGAGCAGCCGGCCCGGCCGCTCAGTCGCCCGCGCGTCGTTCTCTAGGCCGAACCGTTCCAGCTCGGCCAGCAGCGTGGCCAGGTAGTCGTTCATAGCCTCCGCTGTATAGCACCGTCTTCACGAGAAATCTGCGGTCGCGATACCAGTTGACGCCGCGCACCGGCCGGCCTGGAAGCCCCTGCCGGCAAGGTCTCGATGGGAACCGACGGCCCTGAGGGAACGGCGCAAGCGGGCAAACCGGTGTATAATGGCCATCATTGATTGATCGAAGGAGATTGTGCCTTGACGCTCAGAGCCTGGTATCAATGTGTCCGAGGGTGCCCAGGACAATACAGCCTGCTGGACGTGATCTACCGCTGCCCGAAGTGCGATGGGCTTCTCGAGGTCGTGCACGACGAGGACGCCCTGACGGCAGCCCGCACGGGCGCCGAGTGGCGCGCGCTGTTCGACGGCCGGCGCAGCGGGACGGGGGTCAAGGATTCTGGGGACAGATTCCCGCCCCGGTGCCCGATCCTCTGCTCCCTATTCCCTGTCTTCCGGGGTATGGAACAAATGGGAATGGGTGCTGCCCGGGGTGCCCGCGGGATGCATCGTTTCGCTCGGCGAAGGCTTCACTCCCCTGCTGCCCGTCCCGCGCCTCGGCCGGGACCTCGGTGTCGAGGACCTGTGGGTCAAGGAGTGCGGCATCAGCCACACCGGGTCCTTCAAGGACCTGGGGATGACGGTCCTCATCAGCGCGGTGGCAGGGATGATGGCCACCCCGAACTGCCCGGTCCGTGCCGTGGCCTGCGCCTCCACGGGTGATACTTCGGCCGCCCTGGCAGCTTACGCGGCAGCCGCCGGCATCCCGGCCCTCGTGTTCTTGCCCAGGGGCAAAATCAGCACCGCTCAACTGATCCAGCCCCTGGCCAACGGCGCGCATGTGCTGGCGCTCGACACCGACTTCGACGGCTGCATGCGCATCGTGCGCGAGGTCACGCGCGACCATTCGCTCTATCTGGCCAACTCGATGAATTCGTTGCGCATCGAGGGACAGAAGACGGTGGGCATCGAGATCACGCAGCAGCTCGGCTGGCAGGCGCCGGACTGGATCGTCCTGCCTGCCGGCAACCTCGGCAATGTTTCGGCGCTGGCCAAGGGCCTGGACCTCGCCTACCGCCTAGGGGTGACCGACCGGCGACCGCGCCTGGCAGCGGCGCAGGCCGAGCGCGCCAACCCCCTCTACCGGGCTTTTCAGAACGGCTTCCAGAGCTACCAGCCGGTAACGGCCGGGCCGACCGCCGCCTCGGCCATCCGCATCGGGGACCCGGTGAGCTACGAGAAAGCCGTGCGCGCGCTCCAGGCCTGCGACGGCGTGGTGGAGCAAGCCTCCGAGGACGAGCTGGCGGACGCCGTCGCGCTGGCCGATCGCGCCGGGCTTTATGCCTGCCCGCACACGGGGGTCGCGCTGGCCGCGGCGCGCGCAAGCTGGCCCAGCGCGCCGTTATCCGGCCCGGCGAGCGCGTGGTGGTCATCTCAACGGCGCATGGGCTGAAGTTCACCGACTTCAAGATCGACTATCATGAGGGGCGCCTTCCGGACGTCGCCAGCCGCCTGCGCAACCCGATCGTGGAGCTGCCGGCCGACGTGCAGACGGTCCACAAGGAACTGGACCAATGGGTTGACAGGGTCGCAAAGAGGTAGATCTTGGATATTGGCATCCCCAAACAAAAGCGCCCATTTGACTATCGTGTTGGGCTGACCCCGATCGGCGTGAGGATCCTGACGGAGCACGGGCATCGCTGCTATGTCGAGACCAATGCGGGCCAGGGGACCGGGTTCGACGACGAACGTTACCGAAGTGCCGGGGCCCAGATCGTTTATTCGACTTCCGAGCTGTACGGGCGCGCCGACATGACCGTCCGTCTCGCGGCCGACCCCGCAGGAGTTCGACCTGCTGCACGACGGGCAGATCCTGGTCGGGTTCCTCCACCTGGCAGTCTCGCATCCTGCCAAGATTGACCTGCTGCTGCAGCGCCAGATCACGGCCATCGCCTATGAGACGATCCAGAGCGCCGATGGCCACCTGCCGGTGCTCTATCCGATCAGCCAGATCGCGGGACGCATGGTGCCCCAGGTGGCGGCCGAGCTCCTTGAGAACCACCAGGGCGGGCACGGCTTGCTCCTGAGCGGCGTGCCGGGCGTGCCGGCAGCACGGGTTGTGATCATCGGCGCCGGCACGGTCGGCGCCAGCGCCGCCAGAGTCTTCCAGGCCGTGGGCGCCCGTGTGACGGCGCTCGACATCGATCTGCGCAAGCTGCAGGCCCTGGGTGAGAGCTGCACCGGCCTGCAGACCGTAGTAGCCTACGACTTCAACATCGCCCAGGTGATCCGCAACGCCGATGTGGTGGTCGGCGCAGCGCTGGTGCCGGGCGCCCGCACGCCCCAGATCTTGACCCACGCGATGGTGCACAGCATGAAGCCGCGCTCGGTGATCATCGATGTGGCCATCGACCAGGGCGGATGCGCGGAGACGAGCCGTCCGACCAGCTATCAGAACCCGACCTACATCGCCGAGAACGTCATCCACTATTGTGTGCCAAACATGACCGGCGTCGTGGCGCGCACCACCACACATGCGTTCCTCAACGCCGCCTGGCCGCACATTCTGCGGCTGGCGGACCTGGGGCCCGAGCAGGCGCTGCAGGATGATGAGCTGCGGCGTGGCCTGAACATGCACCGCGGGCAGGTCGTGCATCCTGCGCTCCGGCAAGCGCTGCAGGTGACGCCATGAGCTGGCAGGAGATCTACCACAGCAAGCTGTGTTCGGCAGATGCGGCGATCCGCGCTATCGAGTCGCACAACAGGGTCTTCATGACGGGAAACGCCAGCGTGCCCGTCGAGCTGCTGGCCGCGTTGGTCCGGCGCGCCCCCGAGCTGGACGACGTCGAGATCGTCCAGGTGCTGACCATGGCGCGCGATTCCGCTTACGTGGCGCCCGAGATGCAGGGACACCTCCGCGTCAATTCGCTTTTCATCAGCCCTAACGTGCGCGAGGCTGTTCGGGCCGGCCGTGCAGACTTCACACCCATATTCTTGAACGAGATCCCACGCCTGATGCGCGATCCCGACTTGTTGCCGATCGACGTGGCCATGGTGCACTGCTCGCCGCCCGACGAACACGGCTTCTGCAGCTACGGCGTCGAGGTCGGCCTCACTAAGCCGGCCGCCGAAGCCGCCAGGATCGTGCTGGCCGAGGTCAATGACCGTATGCCCGCGCGCTCGGCGATAGCTTCGTCCACGTCAGCCGGCTAACGCATATCGTCCCCGTCAGCTACCAGGTCATCGAGATGCCGCAGGGCATCCCCGGCGAGGTCCCGAAGCAAATCGGCTGCCATATCGGTGAGCTGATCCCGGACGGCGCGACGATGCAAATGGGCATCGGAGCGATCCCGGATGCCATCCTGCTGTACCTGCGTGACAAACGCGACCTGGGGGTCCACACCGAGCTTTTCTCAGACGGTGTGGTGGAGCTGATCGAGGCCGGCGTGATCACCAATGCGGCCAAGTCGATTCACCGCGGCAAAGTAGTCGCCGGCTTCGTGCTCGGCTCGCAGCGGCTGTATGAGTTCATCGACGACAATCCGCTCTTCGAGTTCCACCCGCAAGACTACGTCAATGACCCCTTCGTCATCGCCCAAAACAGCAAACAGGTGTCGATCAATTCGGCCCTGGAGGTGGATCTGACGGGGCAGGTGTGCGCGGATTCCATCGGCACGCAATTCTTCAGCGGCGTGGGGGGCCAGCTCGACTTCATTTATGGGGCTTCGCGCTCGCCCGGCGGCAGGCCGATCATCGCGCTGCCGGCCACGGCAAAGGACGGCGAGGTGAGCCGCATCGTGCCTATGCTGAAACCAGGCGCCGGCGTGGTAACGACACGCAACCACGTCCACTACGTCGTCACGGAATACGGGACGGCCTACCTGTACGGCAAGACCATCCGCCAGCGCGTCCACGCCCTGGTCAATATCGCCGCGCCGCACTTCCGCGACGAGCTGCTGTTCTTCGCCCGCCAACAACACTGGATATGAAGGAAGCGAGGGGGAGCAGGGGATAGAATCACCCACTTATCGCCCACCTGGTGTCTGTTCCCTGCCCTTCACCCCTCGCTCCCTACCCTCAGCTACCTGTTACCTATTCCCTCCGATCGATCGGCACCCAGGGAAGGTCGTGCTGTCCGACGTAGTTGGAGAGCGGGCGGATCAGGCGGTTATCGGCCTGTTGCTCGAAGACGTGAGCACACCAGCCCACAATGCGGCTCATGGCGAACATGCACGTGAAGGCGTTAACCGGGATGCCCAGCGCATAAAGCAGAGGAGCGGAATAGAAATCTACGTTGGCGCTCAGATTGCGCTCCCTGAAGTACGGATGCGCTTGCGCCGTCTCTTCCAGCTTGTGCGCAATATCAAACCACTTGCGGTCACCCGTCGCCTCGACCATGGTCTCCAGGTTCTTCATCAGCGGCGCTGCGCGCGGATCGCGCACCTTGTAGAGCAAGACCACGAACGAGTAGACGTACAT
>CAWEHT010000417.1:0-9472 GCA_963808455.1 uncultured Chloroflexia bacterium
TGTTACTGCCACGCCTTCAATCAGTTACGTATTGCTCGGTGAGCTGCCGGCGGCAGCGGCGAACGCGCCGTCGCCCGTTGCAGCCAATGCGTCCTCGCCCGCAGCGGCTGGGCCGGCAGCCCTCCTGAGCAACAAGATCCAACATATCGTGATCATCATGCAGGAGAACCGCTCGTTCGACGAGTACTTCGGCACCTACCCCGGCGCGAATGGCATCCCGATGCGCAACGGCGTGCCGGCCGTCTGTGTCTCCGATCCGCAAACCAGGCAGTGCGTCCGCCCCTATCACAACCCTGACGATATCAACGCCGGTGGCCCGCACGCGGCAGCCTCCGCCAAGGCCGATATCGACAGCGGGCGCATGGATGGCTTCATTCGCAGCTTCCGCGCGGCCCAACGCGGATGCACCAACCCGGATACGCCCGGCTGCGCGATCGGCAAGACGCCGGATGTGATGGGCTGGCACGACGCGCGTGAGATCCCGAATTACTGGGCCTACGCCGGCAACTATGTCCTCCAGGACCGCATGTTTGAGCCCAATAGCTCCTGGAGCTTGCCCGCTCACCTCTTCATGGTGTCAGCCTGGTCTGCCAAATGCTCGGTTCCCGGCGACCCCATGAGCTGCGTGAATGCCCTGGACGGCCCCAGCGGTTTGAACACTGCGCACAACGACTACGCCTGGACGGATCTCACCTACCTGCTCCATAGAGCCAACATCTCATGGGCCTATTACCTCAGCGAGGGCGACGAGCCAGACTGCGAAGACGACGCCATGCTTTGCAAGACCAGGCCGCAGAACGCCCATGTCCCAGGTATCTGGAACCCGCTGCCGGGTTTTGATACCGTCAAGCAGGATGGGGAACTGGCCAACATTCGGCCCGTTGACCAGTTCTTTACGGCTGTCAGCAACGGCACGCTGCCCCAGGTCGCCTGGGTTGTGCCTGACCAGAAGGTCAGCGAGCACCCGCCCGCCAACATTGGCGTCGGCCAGAACTACGTGACGCAGCTGATCAACGCTGTGATGCAGAGCTCGGATTGGAGCACCACCGCCATATTCCTTGCTTGGGATGACTGGGGAGGGTTCTACGATCACGTCGTTCCCCCGGTCGTTGACCAAAACGGCTACGGCCTGCGCGTCCCCGGCCTCGTCATCAGCCCTTACGCGAGGCGAGGGTACATCGATCACCAGACGCTAAGCTTCGACGCCTACCTGAAATTCATCGAAGACGTCTTCCTGAACGGCCAGCGTATCGATCCCGCAACCGACGGCCGGCCCGATCCCCGTCCCAATGTGCACGAGGACGCGCCGCAACTGGGCAACCTGGCACGCGATTTCGATTTCACACAGGCGCCGCGCGCGCCCCTCATCTTGCCAGCCAACCCGCAGCCGGGCCCGGCGTCCATACCCGGCACTTGAGCCCGGCAGCCGGGGCACGCCGGCCCAGTTGGCGCGTCCCTGGGCGCTGGTTCCAACAGGATGGACAGGACCGGACCAAAGGAGGATCCTGTTCTATCCGGCCCATCCTGTCCATCCTGTGAGGGTAGCTTCTCGCAACGGCGCGCACTGCCCCCACTGCCAGGTGCCACCCAGAGGGCCGGTGCAATATGGCTTGGCCCTGCCCACGGGCACGGCGGCCCTTGTGATCCGCCAGGCGATTTGGTATCATGTCCGCGGGAGCCGCTATGATCAGCTACCAGTTGCGCCAGCGGGAATACCTGCTGCAGGATCGACCACGCGATGACCTCGCGGCTGGATCTGCCGTGATCGCCAGCCTGATCCTGTCCAGCGTGGCAGAAATGGTGCACGCTGAGGCCGGCCTGATCGCCCTGCACCGTCACGGGCCGGCCGGCGCAACCGGGACCGCGACCCTGGCGATTCGCGCCAGCTATGGTATCCCGGCCCCGATGCTCTCGCGCTTTGCCCCGCTGCTGACGGGTTTTCCGGTGGCAGCCAAGGAGTATGCTCTGCCGGACCTGGAAGAACGGCTGATTCGGGTTGCCCAGGCCGTGCGCCTGCCCCTGAAGCAAGTTGTGGCGCTGCCCCTGACCTTCGAGGAAAGGCTGCTCGGCATCGTCTATCTCTTCCGCAGCGGTGCCATCGCCTTTTCAGCCAACGATCGAAGCATGCTGGCGAGCTTCGGCGACCAGGCAGCCATCGCCGTCCGCAACGCCCAGCTCTATCAGCAGGTTTCGGCCGAGAAGCAGCAACTCGATGCGGTGATCCAGCGCAGCGCCGACGGCGTGATGATCCTTGACCCAGGGTTGCAGATCCGCGTTTTCAATCAGGCGCTCACCCGGATGACCGGCTGGACGGCGGAGCAGGCCATCGGCCGGCCCTGCTACCAGGTGCTGGATCTCGACGTGCTCAACGGACAAAACCTGTGCGGAGCCGACGTCCGTAAGGTGACTTTCCCAGACGGCCAGCCCATCCGGCTCGAAGGATTGCTCAGACGGCCGGGCGGCTCGCGCATCAGCGTCACCATTACCTACACGCCGCTTTATGATGAAGACGGCGAACTCAGCAATGTGCTCGCCAATGTGGTGGATATCACGCGCTTCCGCGAGGCCGAGGAGATGAAGTCCACCTTCGTCTCGGTCATTTCGCATGAGCTGAAGACCCCCGTCGCATTGATCAAGGGCTACGCCGGAACGCTGGCGCGTGAGGACGCGCAATGGGACCGGGCGACGTTGGATGAAGGGCTCCATGTGATCGACGAAGAAGCCGACCGGCTGAACAGCCTGATAAACGATTTGCTCGACGCCTCACGCATCCAGGCTGGAGGTTTCAAGGTCGAACGGGCTGAAATGTGCCTCCCGAAGCTGGCCGAGCGCGTGGTGGAGAGCTTTCGCACGCAGACCACCGACCACCACTTTGTGCTCGATTTTCCGCCCGGCTTTCCGGACGTGCTCGGCGATGAGGAACGCCTGCGCCAGGTTTTCAACAACCTGCTGAACAACGCCATCAAATACAGCCCGCAAGGCGGCGAGATCCGCATCGGTGGCTGGGCCGACGCCGGCTCGGCAACGGTCTATGTGGCCGATCAGGGCATCGGCATCCCCATCGACGAGCAGGCCAACCTTTTTCAGCGCTTCTACCGCGTCGATTCCAGCCTGCGCCGATCCACGCAGGGGGCGGGGCTGGGGTTGTATTTATGCAAATCGATTGTGGAAGCGCACGGCGGGCACATCTGGCTGCGCAGTGAGCCCGGCAGGGGAACGACAGTCTTCTTTGCTCTGCCTGTAGAGAGTTGAGCTATGAAGAAACACATCCTGGTGGTGGACGACGAACCGCGCATTCGCCGCTTTGTGCGGATGAACCTGGAGCTCGAGGGCTACGAAGTATACGAAGCCGAAGACGGCCTGACCGCAGTCCAGCGCGTCCGGGAAGATCTGCCGGACCTGGTGCTGCTCGATGTGGCTATGCCCAACATGGATGGCTTTGAGACCCTGGCCCACCTGCGCGAGTTCTCGCAAGTGCCCGTGATCATCCTGACCGTCAAGGGTGACGAAGAGGACCTCACCAAGGGACTCGACCTCGGGGCCGATGACTATATCACCAAACCGTTCAGCCCGCGGGTGCTCTCCAGCCGCATCAGGGCCGTGCTGCGCCGGGTAGAGCCGGCGGCAAACCAGTCCGACGAGCCCCTGGCCATCGACGAGGGGCTGGCCGTTGACTTCCGGCGCCGTGAAGTGATCGTGCGCGGACAGCACGTCAAGCTGCGGCCGACCGAGTACCGGCTTCTGCTGCACCTGGTCGAGAACGCGGGCTGGATCGTGCCGCACGAGACGCTGCTTTCCAAAGTCTGGGGGCCGGAATACCGCGACGACAACCAGCTGCTGCGCCTCTACATCACCTACTTGCGCCAAAAGATCGAGCCAGACCCTGCCAATCCACGTTATGTCCTGACGGAGAGAGGGGTGGGCTATCGCTTCATGGATTACAAGCGGACGCCGCAAGCCAGCCCCGGAGACGGCAAGGAACAGGGGATAGGAGGTAGGGAGTCAGGACACGGGCGACCGCCTGCCCGGCCCGGTCGCTATGCCCTATTCCCAGACCCTACTCCCTATATCAACCCGACCTGTTTGCCGATCCTCTCGAAGGTCTCCAGCACACGAGCGAGCTGGTCATCGGTATGGGAAGCCATATAACTCGTGCGCAGCAACTCATGGCCGGGTAACACGGCCGGGGAAATGACAGGATTGACGAAGACGCCGGCGTCGAAGAGCAACTTCCAGACGTAGATCGTGCGGTCCTGGTTGCCGATGATGATGGGGATCACCGGCGTGGTAGAGAGGCCGGTGTCGAAGCCAAGGCGCCGATATTCCCGGCGCATGT
This sequence comes from uncultured Chloroflexia bacterium, assembly GCA_963808455.1. Classification (GTDB taxonomy): domain Bacteria; phylum Chloroflexota; class Anaerolineae; order CG2-30-64-16; family CG2-30-64-16; genus CAWEHT01. The sequence goes on from CAWEHT010000417.1 coordinate 4,337, forward strand.
GTTCGCCGATGGCGTTGAGCCGCGCCACACGCTCGGGTTCTTCCTGCATAACGTGCAGCAGCGCGGCGAGCGCTGCCGCCGCGTTGGAGGGCGGGATGCTGGCACTGAATAGCAACGAGCGTGCACGATGCTTGATGTAGTGCACCACATCCTCATCGCCGGCGATGACACCGCCCAAGGAAGCCAGCGATTTGCTGAAGGTAGACATGATCAGGTCCACGTCGCCGGTCACGCCGAAATGCGCGGCCGTGCCGTGCCCCTGGCCGAGCACGCCGAGGGCATGGGCGTCGTCCACCATCGAGCGGGCGCCGTAGCGCTTGCAGATCGCCAGTATCTGGGGCAGCGGCGCGATGTCTCCCTCCATGCTGAACAGACCATCCACCACGACGAGCCGGCCCTTGTCGTCCGGGATGCGCGCGAGGGTTTGCTCCAGGTCCGCCATATCATTGTGCCGAAAGCGCCTGGTCTCGCCGAAGCTAAGGTGTGCGCCGTCCACGATGCTGGCGTGATCCTCTTTGTCCAGGACGACGATATCGCCGCGGCCGACCAGTGAGCTGATCGTGCCGAGGTTGACTTGCATGCCTGTCGAAAAGACCAGGCCTGCCGGCTTGCCCAGCCACGCCGCCAGCTCGCTCTCCAACTGCTCGTGCAGCTCCAGGGTGCCATTCAGGAAACGCGAACCGGTGCAGCTGGTGCCATAGCGTGCGATCGCATCCATGGCGGCCTGGCGTACCTTGGGGTGGGTCGTGAGGCCGAGGTAATTGTTTGAACCGCACATGATCATGCGATGGCCTCGGTAGACAGCCTCGCTGCCTTCATTCTCGGTCAGCGCAATGAAGTAGGGGTACGTCCCGGCTGCCATGGCCTCTCTGGCCTGGGTATAGCCCTGGCACTTTTGAAAGATATCCACGATTGCTCCTTCTGCATAATTATCAGTGTCGTAGGGGCAGTTTCGCATCGCCCGGCCGTTGGCAATCATAGGCAGGTGCCAACCAGGAGGTACCCACTATCGGCGCAGGTAGCCGTGGTCGGCGTACCATTGATAGGCTTTGGCAACGGCTCCACGACAGGGCATCAGCGGATAAGCGAGCTCGCGCACGGCCTTGGTCGAATCAAAATAGAACCCGACGGCACCAAGACGTATCTGGTCGCCGCTGACGACGGGTGGGCGCGGGTTGAGCCGGTTGAAGGCATCCACCGCGCATGCGGCCGGGCCAAGGGTCCAGCCCGGCAGGGTCACGCGGGGGGCCGGCGGCCGGCCACATCGCCGATGATCGCGGTGATCTCACGATACGACAGGTTTTCCCCGCCCAGAATATAGCGCTCGCCGCGCCGGCCCCGCTCGGCGGCGGCCAGCTGGCCTTGCACCACGGCATCGACGTCGGCGATACACATCCCCCCCGGCAGGATGGCCGGCACATGACCCCGGGCGAACTCGACAATGAGGCTGCCCGATATCAGGTTGTGATCTCCGGCGCCGATGACCACGCCCGGATTGACGATGACCGCATCCAGCCCCTGCGCCACCGCCCACCCCACTTCGCCTTCGCCACGATGCTTGCTGTCCGCATAGGCAAAGGTCGCGCTGAGACCGTCAAAAGGTACCGTCTCATCGGCAGGGCGCCGATCGCGCCGGATGCCGACGGCCGCAACCGAGGACGTGTGCACGACGCGTGTCACCCCTGCCCTCAGGCAGGCCCGCACCACGACACGTGTGCCGTTGACGTTCGCCCGATAGACCGCGGGCCGCGAGGATCGCCAATACGACGCCATGCCGGCAACGTGAAAGACCAGCTCGCAGCCTGCAACGGCCTGCGCAACAGCAGCCTCATCCAGGATATCGCCTGGGCAGTGCTCTACCGGCAAGCCTTGCAGCGCCTGCATGCTGGAGGACGCCCTGTGCAACACACGAACCGTATCGCCGCGTGCGACCAGGGCTGCCACAAGCCGCGAGCCGACGAAACCCGTGCCGCCTGTTACAAGAACCCGGATGGCAACATCACTCCCTCGAGCCAGACCCGAGCCACCGGCAAATCTAGAGGGGCCTCTCGTAAACCCTGTAGGTCTTGTAGCGCCTACCACCCAGGTTCTCGATGATGCGATTCATCATGGTGTTCGTCTCGAGGATCCAGGAGGACTCCATGCGCTTGAAGCCACGCGACATCGCGAACGCGGGCAGTCTCCACATAGAAGACGGCATCCAGGCCCCGGCTCCGGTACTCCTGGATCACCCCCATGATGAGCAGCCGGACCTGGTCGATATCGCGCCGGTGCCAGAGGTACTTGGGCACGCCGATGGGCCACATATGGCCGCCCCCCGACCTGAGCAACGCCTGGTTCGCGTCGGGCAGGGTCACCGATACGCCGACCGGCTTGCCTGCAGAGGTTTCGGCGATGAACACCAGATCCTTATCGACCAACTGCCTCAGGGCAGCCGCCAGGTGATCGATCTCTGGGTCGGTCATGGGCACGAAGCCCCAGTTCTTCTCCCAGGCTGAGTTGTAGACCTGCTTGATGAGGGTCACCTCTTTATCGAAGTGGCGCAGATCCACCTTCCGCACGTGCACATCGGCCAGCTGGGCAGCCTTCTCCGCCACCCGGAACAACTTTGGAGGCGCCTTGCCCCAGACCTCCTCGAAATCGCAGATGTAGGCGTAAAAGTCCATGGCCTTGACGTAGCCGTGTGCCTGGATCAGCCCTGCATAATAGCGCGGGTTATGGGTCATCATGAGCATCGGCGCGGTCTCGAAGCCGTCGATCAGGATGCCGATTTCGTCGTTGAGCGAGAAATTGAGCGGGCCGCGGATCACGTTCATGCCCTGGCCGTGCACCCAATCCTCGGCCGCGACGAGCAGAGCATCGGCCACCGCCTGGTCGTCGATCGTCTCAAAGAAGCCGAAAGCACCGCTCAGCTCCTCGTGGACCTTGTTATGATTGTCGTTGATGACGGCGCCGATAGTGCCAACGAGCGTGTCACCGCGATAGGCCAGGTACAGCTGGCTGCGTGAGTGTTCGAAGAAGGGGTTCTTCTTGGGGTTGAAGAAGTCGAGCCGCTCCTCGATAAATGGAGGGACCCACAAAGGCTCATCGCGGTACAGCTGGAATGGGTACTCGACAAACCTGTGTAAGCCCTTACTGTTTTCGACTGCCACAATACGCACGTCGCTGGTCATGCTTTTTGCCCCTTGCTGCGCTGCGCACGGTTTATCATAAGATCGAGGATAGGATAGATGCCGTTGCCCAACAACCTGCTCAATCCGAACATCAATTTGCCTTCCGACCCTGGAATGATGACGTAACGGCCGCCAGACACGCCACGCAAGATCTCGGCTGCCACGGCGTCGGCCGACATGACGTTGGCACTGCCGGCCAAAGCCTTGGTCTCGTAGGGCTTGAACTGATTCTCGTAGGCCAGTTGCGGCGTGTCGGTGTCGGGCGGGTAGACGACGGATATCCCAATACCCAACGGCTTGAGCTCAGAACGCAGGACATCTGAAAGGCCGCGGATGGCGAACTTCGAGGCGCCATAGGCCGAGTAGCCGAAGACACCGATCAACCCGGCGAGCGACGAGATGTTGACGATGTAACCCGAGCCTCGTGCCAGCATCGCAGGGATCACGGCCTTGATGACATGCAACGTGCCATAGTAATTGATGTCCATGATTTGGTGGAAAATGGCAAGGTCGATGTCTTGGAAGTAGCCGGGGTAAGTGATGCCGGCAGAGTTGATGACCAGATCAGGTGTCCCAGCCTGGGCAGTCACCTCCGCCACCGCCGCCGATGCCTGTCCTGCATCGGAAACATCGGCCACGACGACGCCGCAGCGCTGATCAGGCTGGATGCAACGCGCCTCCACCTCCGCCAGCGCTGAATCCAGTTTGGCCCGGTCGCGCGCCAGCAACCAGACGTGTGCGCCACGCGCCGACAGTTGCCTGGCAGCCGCCAGCCCGATGCCGCTTGAGCCACCCGTTACGAGCGCGACTCGACTGCGGAAATCCATGGTCATCCTCCTCCTTACTGGCCTGGGACCGCCGTTATTATAACATGCCTGCGGCGCGTGGCAAGGTTCCTGAGCGGGATGTCACATGAAGCAAGATGACGCTGCAGCAAAAACGCGCGGATTGTGCTGAAAGCGCGGCCGCGTGGTGAGATCGTTAGGTAGTTTGGCCGATCGGCCTGGCGCAGAGCCTATCGAGCAGCGCAGCTGTCAGCGCTTTGGTATCCAGAGCGTAGGGGTGGTCAAGGACAGGTCCGACGCAGCTAGGGCAACCCTGCTGGCAGGGGCAGCCGGCCACCACATCGCGCGCGGCGAGGAGCAGCTCGGGCATCAGCTGATATAGTTGCGCCGCGTAGCCGACCCCTGCCGGGACCTTCTCATAGAGGGTCACGGTGGGCAGGCCGGAGCGGGGCGCCTGCGGCTCGGCGACAAGGCCGAGGTCGCGCGGGGTCGCACATCAGAAACAGGGGCGCTACTCCGGCTAGCAGCGTGGCCAGGCCGCCGAGGCCGGAGCGCAGGCGCACGCCGGCCTCCGCCCGGCGATGGCAGGCCGGACAAAGGGTCACGAGGTTCTCCAGGGTATTGGCAGCCTGATAGGCCAGCTCGGGGGGAAGGCCAGGGCGGAGCGTGGGGTCGGCGACAAAGGCGCGCAAGGGGATCTTGTGGTGCACGTCGTGCTCCCGCGGGCCGCCCAGGGAACTCGCCCCCGGCTCTGGGACACCGCAGGCCTGGCAATGAAAGCCGTCGCGAGCGCGGGCTGCCGCCCGCTGGGCCGGCCAATCGGGGCCGTAATCGTTCGGCGCTGACAGCCAGATGCCCTCCGCCTTCAACTCCTCCACGAACGCTGACCCCAGCGCCAGCCAGCAGCCGGCCGTTTCCAGCACTTGTTCCGGCAGATCGATCCGGCCGAAGCCGAGAACTTCGTTGCTGTACCGTCGCAAGATCCGGTAACCCGTGGCCTTGCTGACGACCCTCAGGTCACCCCAGGCCAGCTCCGCGTGGGGGGCAGGGAGTTGGAGCTGCCAACACCAACCGTCCCCTCGCCCCTGGCCCCTGCTTCTTCCAGCGACGGGTAGTCGCGCTCGGGCACGCTCGGCGAGGACCTGCACGTCCTCGCTGATGCTGGCGCGGGTGTAGTA
>CAWEHT010000418.1:0-4641 GCA_963808455.1 uncultured Chloroflexia bacterium
GATGTATTGCTCAGCGCCTGCTACGCCGGCTATCAGCTCTCCGCGCCGCGCAAATCGCCTGTGCCGAGGGCACAGAGGATGTCGTCGAGCGTCTCAACCAGCCGCCGGTTCTGCTCGGGAGTCCCAATGGTGATGCGCAGGTGTTCCGGAAGATCGTACCCCGTGCACGGCCTCACGATCACGCCACACCTGAGGAGCCTCTGATACACCTCTCCCGCCTGCGGTCCTACGCGCACGAGGATGAAGTTCGCCTGCGTCGGCGGGTAGCGCAAGCCGAGACGCGCGAACTCTCCGTAAAGGTATTCGCGCCCCCGGCGGTTCGCCTCGACTGTCTGGCGCACGAATTCTGTGTCCTCCAGGGCGGCTTCGCCCGCTACCTGAGCGAGCAGGTTCACCGGGAAAGACTCAGCCGAAGCGCGCAGGGGCGCCAGTACCTCGGGCTGAGCGATGCCGTAGCCGATGCGAATGCCGGCGATGCCGTGCGCCTTCGAGAATGTGCGCAAGACGACGATATTCTTGCGCCCTTCCTTCACGTAGGCCAGGCAGTCAGGATAGTCCGCCGCGTCCACGAATTCGTAGTACGCTTCGTCGAACACCACCAGCGCCCTGTCGGGAACTGCAGCCAGGAATTCGCTGACCTCAGCGCGAGAGACCGTGGTGCCGGTCGGGTTGTTGGGGTTAGCGACGAAGATAACCTTCGTGCGTTCGGTGATTGCCCGCGCCATGGCCTCGAGATCGATTCGCATCGCCTTCTGGGGCGCCTTGACCAACCGGGCGCGCATGACGCATGCGCTGACGTCGTATACCGGAAATGAAGAGACGCTGGTCAGCACCTCGTCGCCGTCCTCCAGGTAGGCGACGCAAAGCTCGCGGATGAGGCCGTCGGCCCCATTCCCGACACGGACCATCTCTGGATCGACCCCCAGATGCCGGGCGATAGCCCGGTTCAGGCTGTAGGCCTGGGCGTCGGGGTAGTAGTTGAGCCTGGGGAGCGCGGCCGCCAGCGCCTCGAGGATCTTGGGTGAGGCACCATTCGGGTTCTCGTTGGATGCCAGCTTGATCACATCGCTGAGCCCATACTCGCGCTGCACTTCCTCGATCGGCTTGCCGGGCACGTAGGGTCGCAAGGCGTTGAGACCGGCTTGCTGCTGCACTGTGTTAGACATAATCCTTCCTTCCTCGGTTCCCGTGCGCACTTCCGATGACTCTCACATCGCCGACGATCGCTCCGCCGCAAGCTGGCAGAAAAACCGGGTTCAGGTCCAGCTCCGCCAGATCAGGGTAGCGAAAGGGCAGCGTCGAAATTTTCACCAGCAGCTCGGCCAGGGCATCCAGGTCGCACGCGCCGGCTGGCCGCGCGCCCCCCAAGCAGCGGGAAGGAACGGATCGCCCGGATCATGCTCGATGCTTGCGTCCGGTCGAGGGGCGCCACGCGCAGGACGATGTCACGCAGCACCTCGGTGTAGATCCCGCCCAGGCCGAAGACGACGACTGGGCCGAACTGTGGGTCGCGCGAGAGGCCTACCAGGACCTCAAGGGCATCCCGCACCATAGGATAGATAACTGTCCCTCGGAAGCTGGCGCCCTCTGCGCCGGCGCGCAATCCCTCGAAGGCCGCCCGCGCCGCCCCGTCGTCGCCGATGTTCAGCCGCACCCCGCCGCGTTCCGACTTGTGCAAGATGTCGGGCGACACCACCTTCATCACGACCGGGTAGCCGATCTGGCGGCATGCTTCGACAGCCGTGCCGGCATTCGCTGCCCAATGGCGCGCCGGCGTCGGGATGCCGTTCTCTTGGAGCCAGTCCATGGCTTCGGGCTCCAACAACGACGCGGGCAGGCAACCTGCCGGACCGGGCGTGAGCCCTGGTGCCGGCCCCCCGCTTCCCATCGCCTCTTCCCTGCTCAACCAGGCATCGTACTCGGCCATGCGTCCGACGACGGTCATGGCCCGTTCACCGGTGGCAAAGTTGGGAATCCCTCGCGCTTCGAGGAAAGTGATAGCCTCGCCCACCACGCGCCCGGCCATGAAGTTAGCCAAGACCGGCTTCCGGAGCGCCTCAGCCGCGGCACAGACGCCATGCGCCAGCGGCAGAGCATCCAGGTAGGGGGGGTTGACGTTGAGCGCAAGCGCAACGTCGTACTCAGCCAGGGTCGCTGCGAGGGTCTCGCGGTATCCCGCCTCGGTGCCCTCGACGGTCAGATCGATGGGGTTCTTGAGGGCACAATGGCCTGGCAAGAAAGTCTGCAAGTGCGCCCGCAAATCCTGGCTCGGCTCGGGTACAGCCAGCCCGGCATCCTCGGCACGGTCCGCAGCCAGCACGCCCGGCCCCCCCGAGTTGGTGACAATCACGACCCTGCGCCCGCGGACACGCGGCAGGCTCACGAGGCCGCGGCAAAGGTCGAACATTTCCTCCACGCTCGCCACCCGGATCGCGCCGCATTCCCTCAGAGCCGCATCGTAGACCGCGTCCGAGCCTGCCAATGAGCCCGTGTGCGAAAGGGTCGCCCGCTGGCCGGCCTGGCTGCGGCCCGACTTGATGACCACGAGAGGCTTGCGACGAGTGAACTCCCGTACCGCCCTCATGAAGGCGCGCCCGTCGCGCACGCTCTCGATGTACAGAGCCACGGCCCGCGTTTCAGGGTCTTCGGCCAGATAAGGCAACAAGGCGATTTCGTCGAGGTCGGCGCGGTTGCCAAAGCTCACGAACTTGGAGAACCCGAGGCCCTGCTCCTCGGCCCACGACAGCACGGCTCCGCCCAGCGCCCCGCTCTGCGAGATGAGCGCAACCGGGCCTGCCGGCGGCCGCGTTTCAAGCGTGGCGAAGAGGTTGACGGCGGTATTCAAGATCCCGGCACAATTCGGCCCGACCACCCGAATGCCGTGAAGCCGCGCGATGCGCTGGATCTCTGCCTCGCCCGCGTGATTGCCGGCCTCGGAGAAGCCCGATGTGATGATCACAGCAGCCCCGACGCCGGCGCGGCCGCATTCTTCCAGCACCCCTGCCACCGTGGGTGCAGGGGAAGCGATGACAGCCAGGTCGATCGGCTCCGCGACGTCGGTCAGGGCACGGTAACCAGGCGCCCCGCAAGCTCCCTGTGCTTTCGGATTGATGGCGACCACGTGCGCGAAGCCTCCGCCGACGATCTGGCCGACCAACACATGGCCTATCTTGCCCTCAGAAGTGGACCCGACGACGGCCACGCCCCGTGGATAGAACAGCTTTTCGATAGTCATGGGCGCCTATCCCGCTGCGACCGGGTCGAAATGCAGGCCGGCCTCAAGAGCGAAGCTGTTGCGCGCGCTTCCCCGTTTCCAACGGGCCTGCATGACCTCGGCCACCGTCTCAGCGGGCAGCAGCGTGCCCAACCGCGTCCTGGCCAGGGCAACGCCCAGGGTGAACACGTTGTCGGGTACGGGGCTTCCTTCGCACGCCGGCAGCTTCTCCGGATCGATGTGCCAGAAATGCCCTCCATCCCACAGAGCCGCGCCCACCGCCCCGGCGACTTGCTCCAGGCTCGGGTAGCTCGCTTTGCCCAGCACTACGGCCGTCGGCGCCCACACGTATCCGAATAGCACGAAGTCGCCGCCGGGCTTCACATAACGAACGGCTTTCAATGCCTCTGATACCTCGGAGGCAATCACCAGGTCCGCTCCCTTTTCGGGGATCGTCGGGCCAGCAAAGGCCCGGCCCAGGCGAAGTTGCGCCTTGACCATGCCCCCGCGCTGGGCCATGCCCTTGGTCGGGTAGAAATTGACCGGTATGCCGCACCGAAAGGCGGCCGCAGTAATAATTTCGCCGATGGTGAGCACGCCCTGGCCTCCCACACCGACGAAATAGACGTCATAGCTGGCCCCACTCTGCATTTCAGGCCTCCCTTGCGGCTGGCTCGAAGCTGATCGCCTCTCGATTGCAGGCTGCGGCGCACAGCCCGCAGCCGTAGCACTGATCGGCGTCGATGGCGATGCTCTCTCCGCTCAGCGAGATGGCCAGGCAGCCCGTCAGAGTGATGCAGAGCTTGCATTGGTTGCAGTTCTCATCGATCACCTGCACCTGGCCAGCGCTCAGGCCGCGCCGCTTGGCCGGCATGACGCACTCCTGGCGCCGCGAGCACGACTTTGACACCCGGCAGCTTGAGCGCCTTCTCCAAGATGACGGTCATGGCGGGCAGGTCGAACGGGTCGGCAACCCAGAACTGGTCTATGCCCAGCGCGGGAACTAAGCGGGCGATGTCCAGCCGCGCGTCCCCGGGGCGCTGATACTGTTGGCACGTACTGGCGTCAACCTGCATCCCGGTCATGCTGGTCCATCCATTGTCCATGATGATCAGCGTCAAAGGGACCTGATGCTGAACGGCGTTGATGAGCCCTGGGATGCCCGCGTGGAAGAACGTCGAATCGCCGATGGTGGCGATGACCGGGGTCTTGATCCCGGCATGCACGTAGCCTTGGGCGAGCGAGATGCTCGCCCCCATCGAGACTTCGTTCCACACGGTGTTGAAAGGCGGGTTCATGCCCAGGATCGTGCAGCCGATCCTCCGGCACCATGACCTGGCCCTTCTTGAAACCGGCCGCCGGACGGCCGATTGATGGCCATGAAGGTGCCGCGGTGCGGGCAGCCGGCGCATACCGTGATAGGGCGC
>CAWEHT010000419.1:0-6876 GCA_963808455.1 uncultured Chloroflexia bacterium
GATCTTCGGACTGGAGCGGCCAGCATGGCAATGCCGGATTGCCAACTATGAATCACCAGCCAATGCCTCGCTGGATGGTGTCTACTGCCAACCCGTCGCCGCTCTGGCTTGATTTGCCGGCTCACCTGGTCGGGGCAATGTCTTTAGGGCCGTCCCGGTAACTCGATTGCGGGTTGCCGAGACGGCTTTTCTTTTCTGCCGGCGTGGGGTGGCTGAATGGTGGGCTTCCAGCGGCCGAAGGCCAGAAAGGAGTGTAGACAGCAGCTGATTGCCGATCCGTAAGCCCGTGCGGTGAACCTGCTCTTGGAAGGGCATTGCGTAGCCCTGAAGGCATGTTGCAGGGGGGTTGCCCGTTGTGGGCAAGGCCATACAGACCGCCCTCACATCAAATTATCGATGCGGCGATCCTCTTGCCAGCAGACCGACATCAATCGTGGAGGAGATCACAAATGCAGAAGCGTTTTCACCTGTTCGGACAGCTTGCCATCCTGGCGATCGTGGCCGGGCTGGCCCTGACCGGCTGCTCGCAGCCGGCGCCGGCCCCGACAGCCGCGCCGGCCCCGACGGCCGCGCCGGTGGCCACCGAGGCGGCCGCCGCAGCCCCAACTGAGGCTGCTGCCAGCGCCGTCACTACAACTGCCGCCAGTGCCGTCACCACAACCGCGGCCAGCGCAGTCACCACCACCGCGGCCAGCGGGGCTGCTGCCACCCAGACCTTCGAGCTGGGTGTTGACGGGCCCTTCTCCGGCCCCGGCGCCCTCAATGGCACAGAGTTCAAGCGTGCCTTTGACATGGCCATGTCGCCGATCAACTACACCATCGGCAACTACAAAATCGATCCGGTCTTCATCGACGACCAGTCCGACCCGGCCAAGGCCACGACGGCTTTCGAGCAGGCCTATGGGCAGAAGCAGATCCAGGCTATGGTCCTCAACTGGAACAGCTCGACAGCTGTGGCGTTGATGGAAGAGACGGCCAAGTACAAGGTCCCTGAATTCTTCGGCTTCGGCGCCACCGAGACGGTCAACGAGACCTTCGCTTCCAACCCCGACAAGTATGGCTACTGGATGCTGAAGGGCTGGCCTTCGCCGGCCAAGCTGAGCATCGCCTACGTGTCGGCCATCGATGATGCGATCACGAAGGGCACCTTCAAGCCGGCCAACAAGACCGTGGCTTTGGGCGGCGAAGACACCGACTGGGGCCACAGCTTCTGCGGCGCCATCAAGAAGCAGTTCACCGACCAGGGCTGGACGGTCGTCGATGAAGAGTACTTCCCCATCGACCAGACCGAGTTCACCCCCCTCATGACCAAGCTGAAGAACCTCAACCCGGCCGTGTTCGTGCTGTCCAGCACCGCGGCGCCCACCATGTCGGCTGCCATCAAGCAGGAAGACCAGGCCGGCCTGAAGGCCCTTACCGTCGCCGACGGCCTGGGCTGGGTTGGCAACTGGTATACCCTCACCGGCAAGGCTTCGGACTACGTGCTGGATGAGATCCCGCAGCTGGCCACCCCGCAGGCCAAGGCGTTCGTCGCGGCCTATCAGGCCAAGTACAATGTGGCCCCCAGCGCATCGGCCGCCGGGCTGGCCTACGACGGCACCAACTTCTTCATCGCTATGGCCAAACAGGTCGAGGCCGCGAACAACGGCACGCTGACCAGCGATGAGATCTACCAATGGGTCAAGGCTAACATCTGGACCGGCAAGTGGACGTACAAGGCCGGCATCGTGATGCCCGAGTACAAGTACACGGCCGACACGATCCCGGACCCGGTGGTGGGCCCTGGTGAGTACATGTTCCCCGTCGAGCAATACTTCGGCGGCCAGAGCAAGATTGTCTATCCGGCTGACATTGCGGACCAAGCCCTTCAGGGCAAGCAGTAACTGGTGTAGTATCAGCGCTACCTGTACGGGCGGGGACAACTCCGCCCGTACAGGGATGGTTGCACGGGCGAGGCCTCGCCAGGGGCCCGCGTGCAAGCCGGCGCGCAAGGGGAGACAGGATGATACTCGAGGCAGATAATGTGGTCAAGACCTTTGGTGGCCTGACCGCAGTCAACCGTGTGTCGCTCCAGGTGGCGGAGGGAGAGATCATCGGCCTGATCGGGCCCAATGGGGCGGGGAAGACCACGTTTCTCAATTGTCTGGCCGGCAGCTTGAAGCCCAACGGTGGGACCGTCCGGTTTCGTGGCGAGAATACCACGGGTGCTTCGGCCGACATCATGTGCCACAAAGGCATGGCGCGGACGTTCCAGATCCCTGTCCCCTTTCGCAAGATGACGGTGCTCGAGAACGTGACCGTGGGTGCCCAGTTCGGCTCCCCACGCGGGCACACAACCTCGGCGCGGCGCCGGGCGCAAGAAGCGCTGGACTTCGTGCAGTTCACCCTGCCCCGCGATACGCTGGCCCGCTGCTGCAACGCGGTGCAGCTCAAGCGGCTGGACCTGGCGCGGGCCTGGGCCTGCGAGCCCAAGCTGCTGCTCCTCGACGAACTGGCCTCGGGGCTGACGCCGACCGAGTTGGACGAAATGATCGCGCTGATCAAGCGCATCCGCGACCAGGGCGTGACCATCATCGCGGTCGAGCATATCATGCGGGTCATCATGGGCATCTGTGACCGGATCCTGGTCATCCAGTACGGGACGCCGATCGTGGAGGGCGCGCCAAACGAGGTGTTGCGTAACCCGGCGGTGATCCAGGCCTATCTCGGCGACGAGAAGGTTGATAACTAATGTTTGAAATTAACCATATCGACGCTGGCTATGATCTTCTGCAGGTCCTCTGGGATGTATCGCTGCACGTGGATGACGGGGAATTCGTGGCCCTGGTCGGGCCGAACGGCGCCGGCAAGACCTCCACGCTCCGCACGGCGGCGGGTCTGCTCAAGCCGATGGCGGGCCAGGTGCTCTTCGAGGGCGCCCCGGTCCACGGCTTGCCGGCGCACCTGGTGAGCCGCCGGGGCATCGCTTATGTGTCGGAGGGCCTCAACCTGTTCGTGAACATGACCGTGCGCGAGAACCTGTTGATGGGGGCTTATGCCGTGCGCGACCGGAAGAAGCGCGAAGAGACGCTGGCTTTCGTCTTCGAGCTGTTCCCGCGCATGCAAGAGCGTTCGCAGCAACTGGCCGGCACGATGAGCGGTGGCGAGCGGAAGATGCTGGCCATCGGCCGTGGGATCATGTCGAACCCGAAGGTGTTGCTGGTGGACGAGCCCTCGCTGGGCCTGGCGCCCTTTCTGGCGCACGAAGTCTTTCAGGCCCTCAGCACTCTGAACCAGCGCGGCGTCACGATCTTGCTGGTTGAACAGAATGTGTCCATGACCCTGGAGATCACCCATCGAGCCTACGTGCTGGAACAGGGCCAGGTCGTGATGGAAGGCCCAAGCCGGGAATTGAAGCAGAACGAGCACGTCCGCAAGGCCTACCTGGGGATTTGATTTGGATAAGGAGAGCCATGACAACCAGCAATGCTAGAGTGGCAGCCGCGCCGCGCGTCTCGCTGGCCGGATTAACCAGGCGCACGCCTGCGTTGATCGTCGTGAGCGGCTCCCTGGTGCTGGCGGTGGTGATCGGCATCGTGGGCGGGCCGACCCAGATCGTCAACACGCTGGTCACCGGGGGCATGTGGGCGCTGATGTCCATGGGCCTGGCGCTAATCTTCGGCGTAATGAACATCCCGCATTTCGCCCATGGTGAGTCGTTCATGGTGGGCGCTTTCGTAGCCTATTACATCTTCACCCCGCTCACCAACTTCCTGCAAGCCCATCCGTCGGCCTTTTTGACTGCCCTCTCGCCGTTTGCCGGCATCATTGGGGCGGGCCTGGCCGGCGCCGTGATGGGCCTCATCATCGAGCGCCTGGTGGTCGCCCCCTTGCGCCACCGCTCGCGCGAGGGCTGGGTGATGAACACGTTCCTGCTCACCGCGGGCATCTCCTACGTCCTCACCAATGGGGCCACGCTCACGGTAGGGCCGGACTATCGCGGCGTCCAGCAATATTGGGATGTGCCGCCCTTGCAATTCCTGGGGGTGCGCCTCACCGTCAACCGGCTGGTGGCCTTCGTGATCGCCATCGTGGTGATCTCCATCTTATGGGTCTTCATGCAGCGCACCAACACCGGTCGCTCGATCCGGGCCGTCTCACAGGACGAGACGGGCGCCCAGATGGTGGGCATCAACCTGGACGCTATCCACACGCTGACCTTTTCCCTGGCCACGGGCGTGGCGGCCCTGGCGGGCGCCAGCCTGCTCTTTATGTTTCCCGCTTACCCGACCGTGGGCCAGAACCCGCTTTACGTCTCGTGGTACGTGGTGATGCTCGTCGGCCTGGGCAATGTCTCTGGGGCCATCATCGGCGGCTTCATCGTCGCTCTGTTGCAGACGGCCACAGAACAGTTCTTGGGGCTGAGCTGGATCAACGTCGTGCCGGTCGTGCTGATGATCATCGTGCTGCTGGTGGCGCCGTCGGGCATCTTTGGCAGCGAAGTCAAAGGCATCCAAGAACAGTGAGGCATGCGTAAACGAGATGGAAAGTCATATCGAGCTTGACCGCAATACAGAGATGAAGGGCGGGGGTGCCTGGCAGGGCGCCGTGGCGGCGCTGGAACGCATCGGGTTTACCCCTCTCGGGCTGGCCTTGCTGGTCATCGTCGCCATCCTGCCGCTGGTAGGGCCGTTCAAGCAGCAGTACATCCTCAGCTGGCTGATCGAGGCGGCTTTCATCGGCGCGCAGGCCATAGCCTTCGACTTCACCGCCGGCTTCATCAACGTCATCAACTTCGGCTTCGCCGCCTTTCTTCGGTCTGGGCGCCTACACCTCCGCCCTGCTGGCGAACAAGACCCCGTTTCTGGTGCTGCATCTGGGCATCTCGCCCTGGATCGGCATGTGGGCGGGGGCGTTGCTGGCCGGCATCGTCGGGCTGGGGCTGGGCTTCCTGACCCTGCGCCTGCGCGGCATTTTTGCCGCGATCATGGCCTGGTTCTTCGGCATCGCCCTGATGGGCCTGGCCAATAACTTGACCACGCTGACCCGCGGCTCGATGGGGCTGCATCCGGACACCCTGTTGAGCACGTCCGACAACCGGCCCTATTTCTACATCATCATGGCCATGCTGGTGCTGATCTACATCGTGCTGAAGCAGGTCACGAAATCACCCTATGGGCTGGCGTTCAAAGCGATCGGGCAGAACATCGACGCCGCACGCGCCTCGGGCATCAACCCGACGAAATACCGCGTGTACAACTTCGCGCTTTCGTGCGCCTGCGCCGGGCTCTTGGGCGGATTCTACGGCGGCCACGCCGCGTCCATTAGCTCGGCGCGTCCGACGCAAGCTGAGAGTGGAAATCCGCCCGTCAACGCCTTGCCCAGGCAAATCACGTCCGGCACCGTCCCAGAGTGTTCACAGGCAAACCATCTGCCGGTTCGACCGAAGCCCGTATAGATCTCATCCAGAATCAGCAGGGCGCGGTGCTCGTCACAAAGCTGGCGCAACATGGGCAGAAATCCCGGTGGTGGAATGTTCATGCCGCCTCGCACTTGAATTGGTTCGACCAGAACCGCCCCAATCCTCTCGCGCCGGAAAAGGCGCTGCATCAGGGACTCGATTCGATCCAAAGTAGGACAGGCGTCTCGCCTGTCCCGCACCGCGGCAGCGCCATGAATCCGGTCCAGGCCCGACGCCCGGCCTACCTTCGGAAACGGCACGAAGTGTCCGAACTTGCGAAGCTGGCTGCGGAAAGGCCCACGGAAATGCGCCCGGTGGGTCGCATTGAGCGCGCCGTAGCCCAGGCCATGATAGCCCCCCTCAAACGCGATCACGCCTGCCTTCCCCGTCGCCAGCAGTGCTGTCTTGAGCGCCGCCTCCACCGCCTCAAACCCTGAGTTGCAGAAAATCGTCTTGCCTGTAGCCGCCGTCATGAGGCCCACGACTTTAGACTCTAGACTTTGGACTCTAGACTTCCTTTGCCATCGCTCGAATGTGATCCGGCTCAACTCCCGCGCCAGTTGCGCCTTCAGCGCATGCGGATGGACGTCGCCCATCGCATGGAGCAGCCTCGCCATCTGTTCATGCCCTGCCTTGACCACGCGCGGGTTGGCGTGCCCGGTCGCCGCCACGCCGAACGCTGCGGTCAGATCCAAATACTTCTTCCCGTTCGCGTCCCAGACATGCACCCCGCTGGCCCGTTCCCAAACGATGGGCCACGAGCCGTCCACCTCCATGAACGTAATATTGCGCGATTCGTAGGCGCGCAGCAGTTGCAGGGTTTGGCGGTTGTTCATCAGTGTTCAGACACCGCGTTGCTCCGGTGCCCAGATCACCTTATGCAACTGTACCTGGAACCGCACCAGCAACGCATCGGCCATGATCCTCTCGGCCAAGTCCCGGCGGGAAATCGGCGTCTGCCCAGCCGGCAACTTCTTCAGTGATTTGCTCTGTTGCTCCGGTCCGAGCGGATGGGCCCATGAGAACAACAGCGGGCAAAGCGCGTCGAGCTTGTGTTCGGCGATGCATTGCTTGGCCCACTCGTAATCCTCCACGGTAGCGATGACGAACTTAATCTCATCGCTGCCCTTAAGACAGGACAAGTTCTCCCACCGATTGCGCGAGGCTTCGCCGCTGCCCGGGCACTTCAGGTCCATGATGCGCTTCACGCGCGGGTCCACCGGCGCTATGTCGTGCGCGCCGCTGGTTTCGAGCAGCACCGTGAACCCGTCGTCGCAGAGCGCGCGCATGAGCGGCAGGGAGTTCTTCTGCAACAAAGGCTCCCCGCCAGTTAACTCCACCAGGGGCAGATCGTAGCGAGCATGCCGAGACTCGCTTGCATTCCGCACTCCGCCTTCCGCACTCCGCACTCGTTTGAACGGCCCCGCCAGCCGATG
>CAWEHT010000420.1:0-20218 GCA_963808455.1 uncultured Chloroflexia bacterium
TATCCCTCAATACACGGCTTTTCTCATCTCCGAAAACGCGGTGAACTTGCCGGGTGTGCAGCTCGGCACCGAGCCGGTGCGTGACTATCTGACGGGGTCACTGACTTCGCAGCTCGTGGGCTACATGGGCGGCATCCCGGCCGACGAGCTGCCGGCCTACCAGGCGAAGGGCTATCAGCAGGGCGACCAGGTTGGGCTGGTAGGGCTGGAAAGGTCCTTCGAGGACGAGCTTCGCGGCAAAGTGGGCACTCAGACGATCGAGGTTGACGTAAATGGCAACATGGTGCGCACGGTCGGCCAGCCGGATGCTCCGCAGCCGGGCCACAACCTGGTGCTGACCATCGATGCCCATCTACAGCTCGCCGTCACGCAATTTCTACAGGAGGCGATGGATAACTCAAGCGGCTTCACCAGGGTGACTCAGGCCGCCGCCGTCGTCATGGACCCCAGGAACGGGGCGATCCTGGCACTGGCAAGCCTGCCGAGCTACGACAACAACTGGTTTTCCAAGGGCATCACGAGCGAAGGCTGGGATGCCCTCAACAACAACCCCGACCGCCCCATGGTCAACAAGGCTACCGGCGGCCAGTACCCACCCGGCTCGACGTTCAAGATGGTCACCTCGTCGGCCGGGCTGCAGACCGGCGTGATCAATGTCGGTTCGATTCTGAGCGATCCGGTCGGGGTGATTTACCTGCCCAACGAGTATGGGGGCCCGCCGCAGCCGTTCTACTGCTGGATCTACGCGTACGGTGGCGGCCACGGCTCAATCACCGTCCGCGAGGCCATCGCCGAGTCGTGCGACGTCTTCTTCTATCAGCTCGGTGGCGGCTTCCCGGGTGTCACGACGGGCATCGGTGTGACCGCCCTCGGCGATTATGCGCAGCAGTTCGGGCTGGGGCAGCCCACGGGCATCGACCTGCAAGGCGAAGCCTCCGGCCTGGTGCCCACCGACAAGTTCAAACGCCTGACCTACGCCGAGCCCTGGTTCACTGGTGATACCTACAATATGAGCATCGGGCAGGGTTACGTGCTGGCTACACCGCTTCAGATGGCCAACGTGACAGCCGCCGTCGCCAACGGCGGTACGCTCTATCGGCCACAGCTGGTGGATCACATTACGGCTGCCGATGGCCATCTGGTGCGCGGCTTTCAGCCCCAGGTGATCCGCCAGGTGCCGGTCGAGCCGTCCAACCTGGCCATTGTGCGCGAGGGCATGTACGGCACGGTCAACTGGGACATCGGCACGGCGCCTTCGGTGCGCCTGCCCGGGATCAACGTGGCCGGCAAGACAGGCACGGCCGAGTACGCGAAAGTCGACGCCAGCGGCAAAGTAGTGCGCGACAGCAAAGGCAATCTGCCGTCGCATGCCTGGTTCACCTCCTTTGCGCCCTACGAGGAACCCGAGGTCGTGGTTACGGTCTTCCTCAACAACGGCGGCGAAGGCTCGCAGGTTTCTGCTCCCGTGGTGGCCAAGATCCTGCGGGCCTACTTTGGCCTTCCCCAGCTCGCTCCCGGCACCGCGGGCCCGCTGAAGCCCGGTGATTGAGCATGCGTCGCATTTTCTGGCGCCGTTTTGACTGGACGTTGGTCGCTCTGGCTCTGCTGTTGGGCGCATTCGGCATCTTGATGGTCAGCAGCGCCGTATCGGGAAACGAGGAGTTGAGCGATCTGCCGGTGCGGCAGGCGGGATTCCTGGCCGTGGGCGCGGCGTTGCTATTCATCACGGCCGCCATCGATTACCGGGTGTTTGCCACCATCGCAGTGCCGATCTATATCTTCCTTTTGCTGGCCCTGCTTGCCGTAGCCGTTGCCGGCACGGTCCTGGGCGGCGCTCAGCGCTGGCTGGCGCTGGGCGAGCAGACGATCCAGCCTTCAGAGTTTATCAAGCTCGCCGTTATCCTGGTCGTGGCGCAGTACCTGGCCAATCACGAAGAGACCATGGGCCGGCTCTTTACACCGTTTGGCGCCGTGCTGATCATCCTGCCGGCTGTAGTGCTGATCTACCTTCAGCCTAACCTGGGCACGGCCCTGGTGGTGCTTGTCATCGGCGCCATCATGCTGTTGGCCGGTGGCCTGCGCTGGTATCATGTGTTGATCCTGGCTGTTCTGGCGGGGCTGTTTGCCGTCCCTGCCTGGAACTTCATGCTGCAAGGCTACATGAAGGCTCGCATCCTGACTTTTGTCAACCCGGGTACGGCCAGCGCGGCCTCTGGCCAGGGCATCGACACCTTCAACATCGACCAGGCCATGATCAGCATAGGGGCCGGCGGCTGGTTTGGACAAGGCCTGTTCCGCGGCTCGCAGAACCAGCTGCATTTCCTGCGCGTGCGCCACACCGACTTCATCTTCTCTGTGGTTGCCGAGGAGCTTGGCTTCATCGGCGCCCTCCTGTTGATTGCGCTGCTGGCGGTCATGCTCTTGCGGCTGGTGCGCATTGCCGAGATGGCCCGCGACACCCATGGCCGGCTGATCGTCACCGGGGTGATCACCATGGTCCTCTGGCAGATGGCCGTGAACATCGGCATGAACCTGAACCTGCTGCCGGTGAGCGGCATGCCGTTGCCCCTCATCAGCTACGGCGGCAGCTCGCTATGGAGCACGCTCATCGGTATCGGCCTGGCGGAGAGCGTGGCGATGCGCTACAAGAAGATCGAGTTCGAATAGCTCCTTTTCGGGTTGGGCTGCTGGGGAAGGCTCTACGAGGCTCTCAGCGATTTGCGCGGCACAGCGCGATGTGCTATATTGGCGGCGTCGTTCGGGGATAGTTCAATGGTAGAACAGCTGACTCTGGATCAGCAAGTCGGGGTTCGAATCCCTGTCCCCGAGCCAAGATTACCCAGGTTCACCGACTGCTCTGTCAGTCGGTTTCTTTTGTCCCCCGATACGCTGGCTCTTTTGAGCCGTGAGTGACTTACCGGCGATTTCCTGTGTCGAGACGATTGGCGAGATGCCATCCTGGAACCTTCGATGTGCCATTCCGCTGACTGAGAGCGGGTGTGCCAGCCCCCCTGAAGGTCACCGCTGTGGATGCCGGGAAAACGGCCTCGCATCTGCCCGACCCATTCTGTAAGCAGACTGTCAGCAAAAACCGTTGACTTGAAAGGCTGTTGGCCTTAATATGCAGAGGCTTCGAGTGAACGTTGGGCCAACGGTCGGTTGCCTCGCAGGCCACGGCGCATCGGATCGCGACACAAGCGAGCACGGAGGAAATCGATGATACAAGCGGCTAGTCCTGCACTCCTTGACAAACTTCGCGATGCTCTTGCAGGGACGGGACCCGTCAGTTTGCACCTGCCGACGCTGAATCAGCCTTCCGTGAGCGTCATTGTGCCTGCCTTGAATGAAGCGGAGAACTTGCCTCACGTATTGCCGCGCATCCCGGCTTGGGTCGACGAGGTGATCCTGGTGGATGGGCGATCAACAGACGACACCGTCGAGGTGGCTAAAAGCCTGCGCCCCGATATCTGGATCATCCAACAGGTTGGCAAGGGGAAGGGTGCTGCTTTGCGGACCGGATTTCAGCACGCCACCGGCGAGATCATCGTGATGCTGGATGCGGATGGATCGACCGATCCCGGCGAGATCCCCGTCTTCGTGGGGGCTCTGCTTGCTGGCGCGGACTTCGTCAAGGGATCGCGGTTCCTGCAGGGTGCCGGCACCGCTGACATGCCGCTGTACCGCAAGCTTGGCAACTGGTGCTTCGTGGTCTGTGTCCGGCTGTTGTTTGGCGGCGCCTACACCGATCTCTGCTACGGCTATAACGCGTTCTGGAGAAGTTCGATTCAGCAGCTCGAATTGGACTGTGATGGATTCGAGGTCGAGACGCTGATGAATGTGCGAGCGCTGCGCGCCGGCTTGAAAGTCGCGGAAGTCCCCAGCTACGAGTCGCGGCGCTTCTACGGCATGGGCCGGCTCCAGACCATCCCGGACGGCTGGCGCGTGCTGAAGACGATCTTCAGCGAGTGGTGGCACCACATGCGGCACGCGACGGCGTACCAGAGCCGGCTGGTGGACTTCGTGCAAGACCCTAACGCCTTGAGTACGGGTGGGGCAGAGGCTCGTTGAGGATACGATGACAGTCGAGGGGAAGTCAAGAATGTACGCGGCATCGGACCTGTCTGTCATTATCTGTGCCTATACCCAAGAGCGTTGGGACGACCTGGTCGCTGCTGTGGCTTCGGTGCGGCAGCAAAGTTGCGAGCCGCGCGAAATCATTGTTGTCGTTGATCACAACGATGCGCTGCTTGAAAGGGTGCGCGTCCAGATCGGACATGTCACTGTAGTTGAGAACCGCGGGCGTCCTGGACTGCCTGGGGCGCGGACCACGGGTGTTGCAGTCGCGACGGGGGAACTTATCGCCTTCCTGGATGACGACGCTGTAGCCGCGCCTGACTGGCTCGCGTTACTCGTTCGCCATTTTGTCAACGAGCGGGTGCTTGGGGTTGGGGGTGCGGTCGATGCGATGTGGTGTGTGGAGCGCCCATCATGGTTCCCTGAGGAATTCTACTGGGTGGTTGGTTGTTCCTATCGCGGCATGCCTGTCGAGGTGGCGCCGATTCGAAATCCGCTTGGTGCTAGCATGTGCATCAGGCGAGAAGTCCTTGAGGAGTTGGGCGGTTTCCGCGTGGGTCGGGTTGGAGCATTATCTTTGGGCTGCGAGGACGACGAGACAGAGTTCTGTGTTCGAGCCCGTCAGCGCTGGCCGCAGCGTGGGTTTTTGTATGACCCTGCTGCGCGGGTGGCACACCGCGTGCCGGAAGCGCGAGCGCGCGCTGGCACTATTTCTGCGTGCGTTGCTATTCGGAGGGCCGTTCGAAGGCGCGACTGGCTAAATTCGTTGGGGCACAAGATGCACTCTCTTCTGAGTGGAGGCATTCTTTGGTCACACTGCCCGCTGGCGTCATGTGGGGCCTGTGGAGGACCGCCCGCGCGCGTCAGGCTGACGGGCTCAAGAGGGCTGGGGCAATCGTTGTCGGATTTGGCATCACACTTGCTGGATACTTGCTGGCTTCATTGCAGGCTCGACCGGCGGCCACGGCATGAACCCGGTCCCTTTGCATTTGAGGACGGCTGTTTCATGACACGTACAAAAGGCACCGGTTGGGACATCGCCTACCCGGTACAGGCGATTGACATCGAGCTTAGTCGCCCTATTCCCACCTTGCTAGGCGAAGTTCCGGGAACCGGGCAGCGCTACCGTCGCGCACTGCTGCTGGCGCGCTTGCATTCCTACCCGCTCGGGGTGCTTGACCTGCAGATGGATGCGGACGTACCTGCGGCGACTCTCGCCGAGGCCCTGTGGCAGCGTTTCCATGGCGCGATCAACGAGCACCTGTGCCGGGATGGCCTGCCCGAAGTCGCAACGCTCGACGAGCGCGGGCTGGCGGCAACTGCCGTTCCGGCCTGCCTGGAAAAGCGTTCGCGTTTCCTCGAGGCCGCCCCTATGGCCAGTATCGTGGTTGCTACGCGTGACCGCCCCGATTCTCTGGCTAAGTGCCTGCCTTCGCTTCTCGCCCAGGAGTACCCGCACTACGAGGTCATCGTGGTCAACAACGCGCCACGAACCTCCACCACGGCTGATCTCATTCGCGATCGCTACGCAGCTTGTGATCGCGTGCGGTACGTTCGCGAAGACCGGCCCGGCCTGTCACGGGCGCGGAATTGCGGGTTGCAAGCGGCGCGAGGCGAGATAGTGGCCATAGCAGACGATGACGAGCCGGCGGATGCCCATTGGTTGGCCGAGCTTGCCATGGCGTTCGGCGCGGCCGACTCGGTGGCATGCGTTACCGGCCTCACCCAGCCAGCTGAACTGGAGACTGAGGCGCAGGTAGTTTTCGAGGAATTCGGCGGCTATTGCAAGGGCCGTGAGTTCACGCAGCGCGTCTATGACATGACGACTCACAGGCTGGACCATCCCTTGTACCCTTATCTCGCCAGCTTCTTCGGCACCGGCGGGAACCTTGCTTGCCGCGCATCCGCGCTGCCGCGCCATCGGGGGGTTTGACCCTGCCCTGGGAGCCGGCACGATCGCAGGCGGCGCCGAAGAATTCGACATCTTCTTTCGGTTCCTTATGGCCGGTTACGCACTGGTCTTTACACCAGCGGCCTTGTTGCGGCACTACCACCGGCGGGAAGCCACAGACCTACGGCGGCAGCTCTTCGGCTATGGCAGGGGGTTTACCGCTTTTCTGACCAAATCCCTGTTTGCCGATCCCAGACGGCTGGTATACCTCTTGGGAAGATCACCCGACGCCTTCCGCTATCTCTTTAGCCCTGCGTCACCGCGCAACAGGCGGAAGACGCCTGGCTATCCTGCCGAGCTAACGCGCAGCGAGTTGCTGGGAATGCTGAGTGGACCCCTGGCCTACGCCCGCAGCTACCGCTGCTTCCGAAACATGGAGCACGTGCATCACACGCTGGGCGCTGCATCTGCAGTCTGAGCGCAGGCGCGATCTGTATATCTGACGCATATCTCACCATACCCAATAACTCTTGGGGGCCTGCCAGTCCGCAGGGCCCATAGTGCCACTCGAGGAGGTGGAGAATGAATCGGCGAGCATTTTTGAAGAGTCTTCTGATGGGCGGGACGGCAGCCGCGGCCACATTGTTGTTCCCGGGTGCGCTGGATGCCCTAGCCAAGGGCTTACCGTTCGGGCCTCTCCCACGCATCAGCCAGGAACTGATCAACAAGCTGCGACATGTCAGGCCGCTCTCCGGCGTGTCACCGGTAGTAACGCCCACTCTTACCGCGAACGCGAATCTGGAGGTGGGGGCCCAGACAGTCGCCGGGGCGAGCGGTCCGGCGGTCACGACGCAGTCCGTCACCCTCCCACGCAACCTGCTCACGAACGCCGGCGCCCTCATCGAGGACTTCGAGAATGCCGCGCAGTGGGCCGTGTTCAACGGCACCGTCGCGAACGACACCGCCGACAAGGTTACCGGCCACCAGTCGCTGCTGGTAACCACCAGCTCGACTGATACGGCAATTATCGACAAGCCAGAAACCTACAGCCTGGCGACGAGCCAGATGGTGCAGTGGTCGTTCTACTGTCACGATGCGAGCATTACCGACATCTGGGGGCTCTACGCGATGCTGCCGGCCGACCTCAACTGGGACCAGTATTTCGAGGCCGACCTGCCGAACGACTACAGCCTGTACTACACGAGATCAGGCTCATGGAACACCGTGCGGGTGCTGCGGTCGGATTTCACGAACGAGAACGGCGGCGATAGCTGGACCACGCCGCGCACCGATGTGGCCCTCGGTGTGCTGTCGTCGGTCGCGGGGTGCAAAACGTCATTCGACGACTTCCGGAGCAACGTTGTGCCGCTGCCGGCGGTGATGTTGTCGTTCGACGATGGGCCGGCTTCAGTATTTACCCAGGCTTACCAGTACGCGGTCAAACACGGCGTGCGCGCGACAGCCTATGTTGTGACTAATTGGGTGGGGCAATCCGGATATCTTAGCGTGGCGCAGATGCAGCAGATGGCTGCCAACGGTTGGGCCATCGGAAACCACACTTCGGATCACACGCAGCTCGCCACGGTGGACCAGGCCACGGCTCAAACCAAACTTCGCACTGCACGGCAGAAGCTGGAAAGCTGGGGGCTGGGCGCCGCGGCGCGACACGTCGCCTATCCCAACGACAGCTGGAACGCGACGGTGCTTGCCGCGATGCGGGCTGAGGGAATGCTCTCCGGCAGGACGACCGAGGCTGCGCCGCATTTCATGCCGGACAATCCGCTCCTCATCCCTTGCCGGACTCTCGAGTGGGGAGCGTCCTTGAGCGACGCTAAGGCCATGGTCAACCGGACCATCGCACGCGGCGAGCTGTTGGTCGTTTACACCCACGGGTTGGAGAGCTCGGAATCGCTGTCGTGGAATTGGGATATCAGCGACTACCAGGGCTTCATTGACTACATTGTTGCGAAGAAGCTGCCGACCATCAACATTCTGGACTTCTACGATCTCATGTCCGGATCCGTTAGGGTGACGCTGCCTCACTAGCCAAGGACCAGGCAGGCCTTTCGGCAAATAGTCCACACGGCCCCGCCAGGCTACTTCCACTGCCCGGCGGGGCCGTGTGGGACCCGACCCCCGGCAGCCCGAATAACCTCGATCAGCGAGGGGCGCATCTTTGCAGCCTCCGGGACGGTGCCAAGCGCCAGGCGATATCCCTCGCGCCGCGTTGCCAACCTAACGTATGCACGTTCGGAGACACAGACGCGACAAAACCTCGAGTTGAGTTATAATGGCTCTGCGTGGTGTGAAAGGCGGAGGGAGTGCAGCGCCTCGACGGCGCCATACGCGGGGAACCTCTTTGGAGGCGTCACGTCGTTTGTTCGGGTGGTGGCGGGTGCAACCAGAGCCTGTGACTGAACCGAGCCGGTGGGCAAGCCTGCGGTCCTTCCCTGTTGTCGTGAGCCTTACAGGGCAGGCGTGCCTTGTGTATGTGGGGCTGATCGTAGCCGCTCTGGCCGCCTGGCAGATTTCCCTCGGGCGAATCCACCCCAGCGCGATCAAGGACTATGGCCTGGTTGCCACCCTGCCTTTCACATTCTATCTGGCCCTGGCACTACTTACGGTCAGCTACAGCGTTGCCGTAAGCCGCAAGAGCACACCAACCGTACTGCTGTTCCACATCGTGGCCTTCATTGTGATCATCCACGGCACGACGGCGATCGTGTACGACGCGCCGCGCTGATCCCTGGGTCTACAAGCACGCTGGGGTCGTCGGCTACATCAACACCCATCATAGCGTCGATCCCACGCTGGACATTTACCACAACTGGCCCGGCTTCTTTGCGCTCAATGCCTTCCTCATCAACCTGGCGGGGGTGCAAAGCCCGCTCAGCTACGCGGCCTGGGGACCGGTGTTCTTCAACCTCTTGTGGCTGCCGGCGCTGCTTTTCATCTTCCATACGGCGACCGAGGATCGGCGCCTGAGCTGGCTGGCCGTCTGGTTCTTTTATCTGGGCAACTGGATCGGCCAGGACTATTTCTCCCCACAAGCCCTGGCCTATTTTCTGTACCTGGTGGTGCTGGCCATCTGCCTCGCCTGGTTCAGGGCGGCGCGCCCGGACCAAACGTCGCCGTCATCCGGTTTGCAAAGACGGTGGGCGGTGTTGAGAGACAGGCTGGCGGCGGGAGCTTCGCCGGGTGTGCCGATCGACGGCGCCGCAGCCCGTTGCAGCAACTTGGCCTGGCGGTACTGTTTCTCGTAGTGTTTGGCGCCATGGTCGCCAGCCACCAATTGACGCCACCCATGGCGATAGTCAGCGTGACGGCGTTAGTGCTGTTCCGGCGCTGCCGTTCGAGCGCCCTGCCATTGCTGATGCTCGTGCTGATGATGACGTGGATCAGCTACCTGGCCGTGGTCTACATGCACAGCAACATCGCCTGGTTTGCCAGCTCTTTCTACCAGCTGCTGGATAACCTCCACTCCGGCGTGGGGGCCTACGCGGCTTCGAGCCCCGGACGGAGCACCGTGGCCTGGATGGCTCGTGGCCTGACCGCCGGCATGTGGCTGCTTGCACTGGCCGGCGGCTGGCGTCGCATCCGCTCGGGGCACTGGGACCTCTCTCTGGCGCTGCTGGCCGTGGCGCCGCTTGTGTTCGTGACGCAGGCATATGGCAACGAGATGCTGTTCCGGGTTTTCCTCTTCAGCTTGCCTTTTGCCGCTTTCCTCGCCGCAGGCCTGGTGTATCCCGATCCAAGCGCAGGCAGCAAGGTGCTGGCGCCGGTCATCACGGCGGCTCTCAGCATGCTACTGCTGGTCGGACTGCTGTTCGCGGACGATGGGGACGAGCAGATGAACTACGTGACGCACTATGAAGTGGAGGGCGTCCAACAATTGTACCAAACGGCAGAGCCTGGAGCACTGATCCTGGCCTTGAACGACAATGCCCCGTTGCTGCTCGAGGGTTACGAACGCTATACCCATGTCTGGTTGGTGTACCGACTGGACCTCAAGAGCCAGAACTATCGTCTCCCCGAAGTATCGACCATAGCGCAGCTAATGCGAGATCCGAAGTATCGCCACGCCTATCTGGTGATCACTCGCTCGCAAATACAGTTCGCCGGGCTGTTATGGGGGCTGAGCACTGACAAGCTGGAGCAGTTTCAGCGCAGCCTGGCCCAATCTCCGGACCTGACACTGATACCAAAACCGCGACGTGCAGGTCTATACGCTCGCAGATGCGGCGGGAGGAGGCTAGAATCCGATCCTCTTTGTGGCGCTGGCCTCTCATCGTGCTGGTTTCGGCCGTGGGCGTGACGCTCGCCCAGATCTGTAACGCCGGATCTCCTTTGCGCCTGGTGGCGGCCATCTGGTTTGTACTATCGTGCCCGGGCCTGGCTTTCATCCCCTTATTGGATATTGGCGATTGGGCGGCGGATATCGCGGCTCGACCTGCGCGCTCAGCCTGGCGTTCAACCTGGCCGTCGCGACGACCATGACGTATCTCCGGGATTGGTCCACTTTGGGTGGGCTGGGCGTCGTGATCGGGACGAGTTTCCTGGGCGCCGGCCTGCAGGTTGCGAGACTGTTGTCACTCCGGAAACGGCTCACCTCGAATTCGGGGCCGCGCCCGACGGAGTGAAGAGGGATGGCGATCCGGCAGGCATGGCAGCGTGCCTGATGCGCAAGGCGGGACCCTGCGGTGGGCGTGGGGTCAGCTGCTGGAGGTGCCCAAGGACACGGCCGCGAGGGTGGGGTCGATGACCGTCCGATAGACGGGGGGCCACATGAACAGGACCTCGATGAAGTTCGCCACCAGCCAGCCGATGCACAGCGCGTTCAGGCCGAAGAAGTGTCCGGCAACCGCTGCGAACAGCAGCTCGACAATACCAGTTGCGGCCACGACGAGAGTCGCCTCCGCGATGCGTGCTCTTATCCGACAGAGGGCCACGTAGTGGTACTTGACCACCATGGGCCAAGCGGCCAGGCCCAGAAAGGCCACGTCGCGCGCCGCCTGGGCGGCGTACGTTTGGCCGAACAACCTCAAGAGAAATGGCGCGCTGAGTGCCAGCAGGCCCCAGAGGCCGGTGCCGGCGAGCAAGGCCAATCCGGCGCTGGTCCGCAGCTTGCCTGCCATGGCGGCCGGATTCGCACTGGCGACTGCGTAGAAGACCGTGCTTAGCGCCGTAGACGGCACAAAGGCGAAGCCGGCAATCATCCATGCGATGTAGAAACTAGCGTTCATCCGGGCAGATAGAACGATGGTCACCAGGACCGGCAAGGCGAGACTGGGGCCCTGGAGGGCCAGATTGAGGGCGTGATGTGCCATGGCCGATCGTCCCAAGCGGCGCAACAACCCGAGCTCGGGGCGGCAGGCCTGGAGGGTGACGCCGCCGCGGACCAGCAACCAGATCAGAGGCACGAACGAAAGAACGTTGCCGAGCAGCCAGACCGCGTAGATCTCCAGCCCGCTATTCTGGCTCACCGGGATCACCACGAGCGCGACCAGCTTGGCCACTGCGAAGACCGCGTTGCGCCACAGTTGCACGTCGGCCCTCAGCATGCCAACCACGGCCTGGTCAAGGACCAGAGTGGCGCCCGTAAGACAAACCCCCAGGGCAAAGATGGCCACTGCCCTCGGGCTGCTGGCGAGAGGTTGGAAGCCAGGCGAGATACGCGGCGCGAGGGTGGCGAATAGGACCCCTACCACACCTGCGGTGAGCCCCGTCGTCAGCAGAGACGCGCTGAGCAACTCCATGGCTTTCTCAGGCTTCTGCGCCAGTTCTCCAATTAGCAGGGTCCCCAAGCCAAGCATGCTCGCGGTCCCGAGCAGCATCATTGCGGAGATGGATGCTGCCCCAAGACCGACGCTCTCAACAGGAAACCGCCTAGCTGCCACCCACCAGAAGACAAAGCCTAGCCCCGATGTCAATGCAGTGGCGAGCGCAAGCGAGCCCGCATTGTTGGCTATGACCAGCTTTTCCTGGTTTGCCGCAATCCATCGCAGAAGCCGTCTTCTCAAGCAGCCTATACCTCGACTCCGGCGCAAGGGCCGCGCCCAACCATCATGCGACTCACAAGGCGTGGCCATCAAAATCTCACGTGTTGGCAATCCGATTCTAGCACAAGCTCACCCGGAAGGCAGCATCTCGATCACCGGCGCCGGAAGATCAGAAAGCTAATTGGCCCCGCCGACGACCAGCGGGAGCACGATCCGGTGCGACCCAGATGAGGCACTGTTCACCGAGAAGAGCCCATCGGTCATCTTGGCCGGAGTGCCACTGGCGTTCGGGCTAAGGGTGCTGTTCGCCAGGTGCAAGACGGTGGTCGCGCCCGGCGCGCCCAACACCTTGAAGCGCACACCTGCCAGCGTGCCCGAGTTGCTACCGATGCCGTCCTGCCCCGACAGGGCAATGTGGAGCTCACCGGGCTTGGGTGTGTCGGCGGCCACTTTCCAGCTTTGGTCCAGGCTGCCCGCCGTGGCCCCATAGGGCTGCAGGACAGAGCTGTCGTAGTCAAGCACGATGTCGGCCGATAGCAGGCCCTTGACGGCCGTCGCGTTGATGGGCACGCTTACGCTGGCCTGAGGCGATCCCTGCACCGACGGCACACCCAAGGCCAGGCCATGGTACTCGTAGGCGCCTTCATCGGGAAGCGGGCCGTAAGGCACGGGAACACCGTCAAAATCCGAGTTCAGCCCGACGTTCAACCCAGCATCGATCGCGGGGCTGCCGGCCTGCAAGTCAAGGTCGTCGGCTCCGGGATTGACGAACATGGGGTTCGCAATCGCTTCGCCGGATCCCAGGGCATAGCCCACCTGTGCCGACGAACTGAGAAAGTAGTAGAGATTGTTCTGGTGGGTGAAACTGCCGTAGTCGGAAACCCCCTGGATGTCCCTGATGTAGAAGATGTTGTTGTACGCCATGAAGGTACCCGGCGTTGGTGCGGCGCCAAAGGCGAAAACCACCCACTTCGTTTCCGTGTACTGGCCTGTGTCCACGATGTCGTTGTTCTCAAGGCGGAAGTTGCTGATCGGCGCGTAGAACTGGTCGGCCTTCGCAAGGTGCATGCTGGCAAAGCTGCCGTTGTTGTTGATCGATACGTTGTAAGCGACCACTGTGTTGTTTATCGCGCCGCCGCCCAGTTCTATGAAGTCATCGTCGTCTTCGGCCCAGTTGTGGTGAACGTAGCTGTTGCTGATGGTGCCGTACCACTCGATCGCGCCACCGTCTGTGCCGTACTCAGCGCTGGGCGCCTCGCAACGCACGAACCGATTGTAGGAGACCTCGTTATTTGAGTTGTCGATTTCCAGGCCGATGGCGCCGTAGTCGCCGGTGTCGTTCGGGTTGTTTTCCACCATCTTCAAATCGTGGGCGTAGTTTTGCGTGACGAGGTTGTATTGCCCGTACAGACCGTAGCCGATGCCGACCTGCGTCGCCTCGGTATTGCGCACGATATCGTGGTTGCCACCGACGTAGACGCCGAAGCGATCAGAATCCTGAAAAGCCAGCCCGTCGATCACGATCCAGTCGGCGTCTATCTCAACGGACACACCCCACGATGGGCTGAGGTTCCTGAACAGCGGCTTAGCCCCCGTGCCGTAGCTGCGGAACGTGATGGGATTGCCTGACACGCCCGAGTAGGTCACTACCAGCCCACCCGGCCAATCACTCCCGGTCCAGGTAGACCCGGTGTCGAAGTTGACCGTGTCACCGGGCAGGAAGTGGTGGTTGTTCACCGGTGTCAAGGACCGCCAAGGCTTGCTGGCGGAGGTGCCGGAGTTGCTGTCCGAGCCGGTGATGCTGTCCACGTAGTAATTGTTGCCCGCGCTGGAGGTAGGCGTGGCCGTGGCTGTGGGCGTCCTGGTGGCGGTTGGCGCCGTCGTAGGCGTGGCTGTGGCTGTGGGCGTCCTGGTGGCGGTTGGCGCCGTCGTCGGTGTGGAGGTCGCAGTGGGCGGCAGTGTGGGGCTCGGCGTCGCCGTGGGCAGCGGTGTACTCGTTGCCGTCGGGAGCGGCGTGAGGGTCGGCGGGACGGTGGTAGGGCCAGGCGTTCCAGTCGGTGTCGTGGTGGGAGCCGACGTCAGGGTAGCGGTCGGGCTCGAGGTCGGCACGCGAGTCGGCGTAGCCGTACGAGTCGGTGTAGCCGTACGAGTCGGTGTAGCCGTGCGATCCGGGGTCGGGGTGGCCCTGCGGGCCGGAGAAACGTCCGGCGATGTCGGTGTCGGCGTGCGTGTTGGGGTGAACGCCGGGGTCGGAGAGACCGGCGTGGCCCGCAAGCTTGGGGTTGCCGACGCCGCCAGGACCTGACGCTGAGCTTCGGGGCCCATCGCTGATGCCTGGGCAAAGGCCAGAGCCGGGATGATCCCGCCTATGAGGGCCACAAGGAGAGCGGACGCCACAACACGCTGAAGCCGCCCCGATCGGTCTGAGTGCAGATCAGCAGGATGCAATGCCATCGGGTAAAGTCCCTCCCCTTACGTTTTCGTTACGTGCCCTTCATATTTTTACGCGACGCTTATGCGATACATACATTTAAGGCGCTTCCCAGAAAAGCACTATGGGCATTTGGTACCACAGCCTGTGCAAGGATGCGTCCCACGAGCGCCCAGCTGGCCAGGTCAGGCCCTGAATAGCTAGCCGAAGGCGCCAGAATGGCCCATGGCGGCAACGCATCCAGAGCCATAGTATATATGTAGCTTATTAGCGTTGCCGTTGCCAATAAATGCCAATGATGTACAGAGGACGCGCTCCGGCGGAACCTGATGGCCTGGCCGCAACATGTGCCTTCCGAGCAAGGCGAAGCGAACATAAGTGGCCGCGGACCGCGCCGGTGGCCTGCGGGCGCGCTCTGCCCCGGTCCGAAACACAGCCGGACCTAAGGAGCGCCTTGACAAACGCGGTGAGCAGGCTCATGATGCGTGCGGGGTTGTCTGGAGGGGCGCTCGTTTGCCGGAGGAAATGGAAGCGGACGCGGCCGAATGCCCCACCCGCCAGAGCTGGTCAGCCCGCTGCGCCGGGCCCAGTCGATGGCATCGTCTTTGTCTGTGAGCCCCATCGGAGCAGGATCAAGAGGTAGTGCGTAGATGGCAGAAGTTCAGGAGGCTGTGAGGGCCGGCGATCCGCAGGTAACCGGGACGGCGAGCGACACGGGTGTAGCTGGCCCGGCTGTGGTAGTCGGCGGACGGGCTTATCCCCTGGCGGTTGTGGTAGCATGGCTGTATCTGGCAGCGATCATGATCGCCGAACTAGTATCAGCGTCCGCCAGCCCGGCGTTGGGCATGGTCATCCACAGCATCCTGTTGCTGGCGCTGCTGGTGCACGCCACCTTCACCTGGGAGCGTCCGATACATTATTTGCTGTTGGCGCTGACGCTCGCACCATTGATCCGGATAGTCAGCATGGGCCTTCCACTGGCGAATTTGCCGCGTCTCGACTGGTACGTGCTGACCAGCCTGCCACTGTTCGCCGGGGTCTGGTCCGTGACGAGATCTCTCGGCCTCTCCTGGGAGGATATCAGCATCCGGCCGGGCAGACTGGCGAGCCAGGCGGCTGTGGCGACCTCGGGCTTTGTCTTCGGATACATAGAGTATCGCATCCTCAGACCAGCGCCGCTGGCCGACGCCGAACTTCTTCAGTTCGTCCTCGCAGAGATGGTTTTGTTGTTTTGCACAGGGTTGCTCGAGGAGGTCCTGTTCCGGGGGCTGTTGCAAAGAACGGCCATGATCGTCCTGGGCCGGGCCGGTGTGCTCTATGTCGCTCTGCTTTTCGCGATCATGCACCTTGGATACGGTTCCTGGCAGGACGAACTACTGGTGCTCGCCGCGGGGCTCTTCTTTGGATGGGTCGTGGCCAGAACCAGGAGCCTCTCGGGCGTCACCTGCGCTCACGGACTGACAAATATCATCCTGTATCTCGTGCTGCCACTGGCGACGAAAGCGGGTTAGCAGGGGCGAGGGGGGAAATCAGACGGTTCTGGGGGGCTCAGCTGATATGGCAGAGCGAGGGGTGCAGCCGCAAGGGCCACGCACCCCTGGCCGGTGCCAAGAGACGGGGCAGCAGTGGGGTTAGCTCCCGTCGGCCATAGTTAGAGCAGCCTGGAGAGAACTACACAGGCAAAGACCATGAGCAGGGGAACGATTGCGGCACGCAACGTCCGAGCCAGGGCTTCGCCACGTCCACCGGGGATGCTGACAAGAATCTCCTTTTGAGCCGAGACGACCAGCAACAGAATCAGAGTTGCGACCGCGACCAGGCTCAACACTCCGACAAGAGCGAGATTGCTGACGGCAGCAGCGGTAGCGGTTGTGACCGTAGATATCATAGCTTGTCTCCTTCTGGCACGACAACCTCAGTCTTTATATACCACAGAACACCCGGTTGCGCAAGGGCTTCTGGACCTCTCAACTCGCATTGTAAGCTAACTGTAATGTTGGGGCCCAGGTTCCCGCGCCGGTTGGCGCTATTCTTGGCGCTGGGCGGCGTTCAACTTGATCCGAACCTCAGTGGGCCGCCTCAGCGTGACTCTGGGGCCGTGTTCGCTTGCTTCGATACCACGCAAGCGTCAACTCGATGCCTTCAGCGAATGATGTGCGGGGCATCCAGTTCAGCTCGGCCTTGGCTTTCGTGCAGTCGAAGTAGAACAGTCGCACGTCGCCGATGCGGCGGGGGCCATGTTCCGGGGCGATCCGCACTCCTATCGCCTCAGCCAGCACGCTATAGATTTGGTTGACCGACACGGGGCTCCCGGAGCCGATGTTGAACGCCTCGTTGTCACCGTGTTCCATCGCCAGCACATTAGCCTCGACGACGTCGTTCACATAGATGTAGTCTTTGGCCTGCTCGCCGTCCCAGTGGATAGTGGGCGCTTGACCGCTGAGCAGCCGGTTGATGAACACGGTAATGACATGCTCGCTGGACGTGGTATCGCGCGGTCCGAAAACATTCGCATAACGCAACGCGGAGAACGTGAGTCCCCAGGCAGATGAGTAGTAGCGCAGGTAGAATTCGCTCGCGGCTTTGCTGATGCCGTACGGGCTCTCAGGATTGAACGGCTCGCTCTCGCGGATTGGTAGGTCTTGGCAAGTACCGTAGATCGTACCACCGGACGAAGCAAAAATCACCTTTCGCACCCGGGCTTGTGTTGCGGCTTGGAGCAGGTTTAGCAGGCCCAATACATTCACTTGGGCGTCGTACACGGGCTGTTCGGTCGATGCACGCACCATCGTTTGGGCCGCGTGATGGTTGATTACCTCAGGGCATTCCGTTAGAATCAGACGAGCAAACTCGGGGTCGCGCACGTCCAACTCGTAGAAGCGCGCCGCCGGGTTGACGTTCTCTCGGTGGCCAGTAGCCAGGTTGTCTACCACGATCAACTGGTGCCCGAGCTCGATCAGGCGATCGACGATATGCGAAGCCACAAAACCAGCACCACCCGTGACCAGGACTTTTGACATGATTTAGAACCCTTCGAGCACGATAAGCTCCGTTGCCATCACTGTACGAGGCTCGCCCGTACGACGATGCGATCGTGGTAGACGCCGCGGGTCGCATCGTACGGCCCGCCGCAGGTGATCAAGGTCAGCATGGCGTCAGCGGTCTGGCCGAACACCTGGTTGACGGGCGCGTCGGCCGCCTCGTAGACCAGCTTTTCCCGGACCATGTACGAATAGATGTGGCCGCCGGAATCGCTCACCCGGACTATGTCACCCGGCGCGATCTGGTTTAGCTCGGCGAAGGCTCCGCTTTTCCCATACCAGTTGACGTGGCCGGCCAGCACGGCATTGCCGGCCGCCCCGGGGCGCGGGCCCAGCTGGTACCACGCGACCTGTCCCGCCAATTGCGGGACAGCCATGGCGCCATTCTGGTCCAGCCCGACGGCTATGATCGGCGCCTGTATGCCCAGGGAGTCGATGCGTATCCAGGCCGGGTCCGCCGGCGCAGTGTTTGCCGCGTTGGCACTGGAAGGCGCCGCCACGCTGGCCATTCCGGGTGGCGTGGGCGCGCCCGCAGGCGGGGAGGCCGGCGAGGTTGTTGCAGCGGTGCTCGGGCTGGCGGTCGCCGCCCCCACGGGGGCACCAGTACCAGCAGAAGCGGCGGCCGGCGTCTCGACGGCCACGGCCATCGCCGGCGCAGCGGTCTCTGTCACCGGCGTCCCCCCTGCCGGCAGGCCCGGCGTGCCGCTCAAGGGAGCAGGGCCCGCCGCGGCCTCCGGCGCAGCCAGGGCCGTTCCTGCCACCGCGACTGCCGGTGCGGGCGTCTCGCCGGCTACAGCAACGGCCGTCGCGGCCGCCAGGGTGCCTGCTGTAGTCTGGCTTTCCGTGGGCGACCACAACAGCCAGGCCCACGGCGGGCTGCCTGGAGTTTCTGCCACGCTCCCGGGCGCCGCCGGCGAAAGGCCCGGCACGCCGGCGGCAATCGGCGCCAGCGTCACCGAGAAGCTGAGGTCTTCGTTGTCCCAGACGTGCCACGAGACGCCGGCGGCGCTGGCGCTCGCAGGCGCGGGCTTGACCTGGGTCGCCTGGTAGCCGGCCGGTAAGAGCACCGTGACGTACAGATCCTGCCCCGGGGCACCGGGCTGGCGCGGCACTGCCAGGCGGTAAGTTCCCGATGTGCTGGGCTGGTCGCCCGAGGCCCAGGTCAGCTCGACGTGGCGCTGAGCGCCCATGCGCAGCCCCAGGTAGCCCCCAATTACCGCCCGACCCGTCTCGGTGCCTATGTCCGGTGGGTTGACGAACCCACTGGCGGCCAGATCCTGGCTGCCCGCCGGCAGATAGACGCGTGTGTAGCCGCCATAGTAGCCCGGCCAGCCGTCCAGCTGGCGCGTGGAGGCGTTCCAGACCTCGCCATCGTAATAGCCATCCGGGTATTCGGACAGGCCCTTGTCTGGGGTGTAGTCATTGGACTCCAGGAGGTCGAGCCGGGCGTTCACGGGGCGCGCGTCGGCACCCAGGGTGACCGTATAATCGAGACGTTTCTGGATGAAAGGGCTGACCTTGGTATAGGAAACGTTCTGCTCGACCACGTACAGCCAGTCATCCGTCTCCCCATGCAGCGCGCCATCTGCCCCGAGGTCGCGCAGCTGGGCGGCGAGCGCCGGATCGAAACTGGCAAATAGCAGGTCGTGATTGCCGAAGGCTTGCGCCAGGTGGTTCATCGCGTCCGGCCAGCGCGAGGCAGGCAGCTGCTGAAAGGCGCGTATCAGCGCCCAGGCGAGGCCCTGCGTGAACGCGCTCTGGTTGGCAGCCCAGGTGGCCCAAGGGGTGCCGGAAGCATTTGATTGAGCCGGCGCGCCGCTGTTGAAAACGTGCGCCAGCGTCATTGCTTTCAGGTTGGTCGTGTTGACGGTCTCCCCGGTCAGGGTCAGCGGCCCGCTGGCGCCGAGCAGCTGAGCCAACCCCTGCTCGTTGACCGCGACGACACCGTCAACCGCTGTGCCTTCTTCGGCCTGCCAGAATTGGGCGGCCTGCCTGGCCGCGGATGGGTAATCGGCCCACCAGTTGGCGTCGCCCAACGACCAGCTGCCCAGGCCCATGTACTGGCTCAACGGTGCCGGAGGCTGCACCCATTGGCCGGTAACGCCCACGGCCTGGTCCCAATTCTTGGAGGTATACTTGGCCTTGGTTACCTCAAAATTGCCCAGCGCTGTGACGGTGCCGTGGGCTACCGTGACGGTCGCAACGCCCGTGATGAATCCTCCTGTGGCGTGCAGCTCATCGCTGGTCTGGATCAGCACAAGGTAGGTCTTGGGGCCGTCCTGGCCGAGAGCGGGCGGCATCACACTCAGCCATTTCTCGCCCATGGCCAGCTTCTGCCGTAGGCCGGGCGCCAGGCTGTCCCAGCGTGCCAGCACGCCGGTGAGCTGGCCGGAGATGCTCGCGGGAAGCTGCGATGCCGTGCCGATGCGCTCGCGAGCGGCCTGAGCCTTGGCCAAGTCCGTGCCGACGGCGTCCAGGTGTCCTTCGAGGACGGAATCTTCGGGAGCAAGACGGCCAGCGCCGGCTCTGAGCGGGCGGGAGCATCCCCCCCGTTTGTCGGGCGCCGAGGGCAAGATCGGCCGCCGCCAGGAGCTCCTCAGAAGCGCCGATGCCCGAGTCGGCGAACGCCCACAAACCGGACAGTTGGTTGACCGATCCCTGCCCCCCCAACAGGGTGGCGAGCCCTCCGCTAACGTTCAGGATCGGCTCGACCAGCGGGCGGAGCGCCTCGAATTGCCCGCGCGCCGAGCAATACGAGACGCTGAAGTTCGAAGCGGAGAAG
>CAWEHT010000421.1:0-6596 GCA_963808455.1 uncultured Chloroflexia bacterium
TATCTGGGCGTCAACCCTGTCACGCAGCCCATCCCGATCCAGCCTACAGCGCACTACGCCATGGGCGGCATCCCGACCGACCTTCACGGCCAGGTGATCGTCGACGATCAACGCAGCCCCGCGCCTGGCCTGTACGCCGCCGGCGAGTGCGCCTGCGTCTGGGTCGACGGCGCCAACCGTCTCGGCACCAACTCGCTGCTCGACCTTCTGGTCTTCGGCAAGGAATGTGGCGAGAGCGCGGCGACCTATGCGGCCGGGGCCGAACCGCCGTCGCTGCCTGACGATGTGGATGGTGCCGTGCGCGCCGAGCTGCAGGCCATGATCGATTGCGGCGGCCAGGAGAACCCCGGAGAGCTGCGCAAGGAGCTGCGCGAGCTGATGATGGCCGACGTCGGCCTCTTTCGCAACGAGGCCTCGCTGACGCGCGCCGTGGAACAGCTGCGCCAACTGCGCGAGCGGGCGCTGCAGATCTGCGTGATGGACAAGGGTAAGCGCTGGAACACCGAGCTGCTCGAAGCGTGGGAGCTGCGCGGCATGACGGACCTGGCGCTGGTGACCGCGTCGGCGGCGCTGGCGCGCACGGAGAGCCGCGGCGGGCACGCCCGCGAGGACTACCCCAAGCGCGACGACGTCAACTGGCTGAAGCACTCACTGGCCTGCCTCGACGATGCCGGCCACGTCACCTTGACCTACAAGCCCGTCACGCTCGGGCTCTACGAGCCCCAGGCGCGCGTCTATTGATCGTTCGTGCATAGTGTAATATAATTGACGTAGCCACGAGACGTTGCCGCGCCGGCCCGGCGGACTCAAGAGTGGGCATCCTGGCCCTACCCGGCGGCCCGCTCCTGGTGGCATTGCAGCCCATCTTGACGAGCCAGGGCCACGGCCCTGTTCATGGCACCGTCCTGATTGGGCGCTACCTGGACGCCGCCGAGATGGGCGCTCTGGCGCGCCAGGGCCAGGTCGCCCTGTATTTTCGGGGCTTCGACGATCCGGCGCTGCCTGCCGATTTCGTGAGCGCACGGGCCGCTTTGTCATCGGAAGCGGCCTCGCTTCAGATCAGACCGCTATATGGACACGCTCAAGCGTGAGGCGAACCTGCTGCACCGGCTGATCGAGGACCTGCTGCACCTGTCACGCCTGGATACTGGCAGGGTGCAGGTGAGCCTGGCCCAGGTTGACGTGAATGCCTTGCTCGGCACGCTCGCCAACGACCGCGCCGAGTTGCTGGCCGGCCGGGGGTTGAAGCTGGACCTCGCCTTCGAACCCGGCCTGCCGCCGCTGCAGGCCGACGCCAGGATGGTCACCCAGGTGGTCACCAACCTGATGAGCAACGCCATGAACTACACGCCCTCCGGCGGCACGATCACGCTGCGCACGCAGTGCCGGAAAGAATCCGGCACGCTCTGGGTGGGGCTCGCAGTGGCGGATACCGGCCCCGGCATCTCCGCCGAAGAGCAAGGACGTCTTTTCGAGCGCTTCTTCCGTGGTGAGGCTGCCGTGCAGAGCAAGGCGCCGGGCAGCGGGCTGGGTCTGGCCATCTGCCACGAGATCGTCAAGCTGCACGGTGGGCGGATGACGGTCGCGTGCCGGCCGGGGCTGGGGAGCACTTTCACCGCCTGGCTGCCGGCGACGGGCGCCCTGGCCGCTTCCGCAGACGACCCGGCGTAAACGGCCAGAATCGATGCAGACGTAGTCTTCCCCTTCCTTGCATCCGCTCCCCAAACATAGTAAGATATCACACGTTAGTTCTGGGCCTTATAGCGATAATCAATCTCATATACGCCGACCTGCGGGAGGATAGCATGCCCTGCCTGTTCCGTGTCCTGTGCGCGCGAAGAACGAGGTTGGACCGCCAGCGTCTGCGGTCATGCCGGGCCCGCCCTGCCCTCGGAAGGGCGCCGGCCCCGCGGCGCGCCTCTTCGTGTTCTTCGTGCTTCGCGTTCTTCGTCGCTTTCGCGGCTCATCGGCCCTCCGCAGGGGGGTCGTGGTCCAAACATCCGCGCCCGCCTGCCTGGCGCTGGTAGCCTTGCTGCTGCTGGCCGGCTGCGGGGCGGCACCGGTTCTGGTGACGCCCGCCGCTCCGCCTGCGACTGCATCACCTGCAGCCGGCGCACCGGGGCCGGCGACCGCCACGGCCCAGCCCGCCCTCGCGCCCAGCGTGGGCTACACGGCCACAGTGCAGGCGTCGAACGCGTCGCAGTCGAAGCCGCTGGCCGGGGGCGTAGCCATCACCAGCACCGAAGACGTCACCACGCCGCGGACGCATCACGGCGGGACGTTCACCGACGTCGTGACCAGCGACGCCGTCAGCTTCCAGCCCTGACCTCACCACCGACACCGAGTCGGGGGCCTACCAGGGGATGGTCTACACGGCCGGGCTGCTGCGGCTCGACGAGAACACACTGGACGAGATCCCCAACATGGCGCAGAGCTATGCGATCTCGCCGGACGGCCTGACGTTCACGTTCCATCTGCGCCACAACATGCTCTGGAGCGACGGGCAGCCGATCACCGCCCAGGACTTCAAGTGGACCTATGACCAGGTAATCAATCCGGCGCATGCGTTCCCATATCTCGACCAGCTTGATTTCATCTCTTCTTATGTCGCCCTCGACGACTACACGCTGCAGGTGAAGATCAAGCAGGTATACGCCCCGGCGCTGGAGCAGATTCGGACCTCATCACGCCGCTGCCCAAACACGTGTGGCAAAACCTGGACTGGAGCGACCCGCAGAAGAACCCGCAGATCATGGCCCCGACGGTCGTGTCCGGCCCCTATAAGCTGGTGCAGTGGAAGCGCGACCAGTACGCGACCTTCGAGGCCAACCCGAACTACTGGTATCACGGCGCTCCCAATATCACCCACTACACGATCGAGATCGTGCCCAGCGAGGACGTCGGCTACCAGATGCTGAAGAGCGGCCAGAGCGATTCGGGCACGATCACGCCCGACAACCTGGCCGACGCCAGGAAGCTGCCGAACATCAACGTCTACGAGTGGTGGCCGGCCGCGGCCACGTGGTCCTACGTCGGGCTGAACGAGCGCTCCGGCTTCGTTACGAGCGACATCAACGTCCGCCACGGGCTGTCGTACGCCCTCGACAAGGTAACCATGACCAACCAGATCATGCTGGGACAGGCCAAGCCGATGTGCTCGATCTATCCCGACACCTCCTGGGCCTATAACCCCAACGTGCCGTGCTACAACTACGACCCCAAGCAGGCCCTGGCCGAGTTCGCCAAGTCGGGCTATACCGAGCAGGGCGGCAAGCTGGTGGACAAGAGCGGCAAGCAGCTGGAGCTCAAGCTGGTCTATGGGCCGAATTCGGACAAGACCCGCGAGCTGATGGCCGTCACGGTGCAGGACTACCTCAGCAAGATCGGGATCAAGGTCGACATCCAGGCGCTGGAGTGGAACAGCTTCCTGCAAGCCATCCAGTCAACCAACCCCACCTGGGATATGTTCCTGGGCGCATGGCAGTCCACCATCGAACCGCAGCTCATGTACACCATCTGGTCGCAGGAGAATATCCCGCAGCTGAATTCCGTCGGCTACGTCAACAAGCAGGTGGAGGACCTGTTCACCCAGGCCGGGGCGACCTACGACACGGCAACGCGCAAGCAGAAGTACGGCCAGATCCAGCAGATCATCTCGGGCGACGAGCCCTATATCTTCCTCTTCTACGAGGAAGCCTGGGCAGGCCTGAACAAGCGCATCCTGGGCATCAAGCCCACCGCCCTGGGTATTACCTGGAACCAGGAAGATTGGTACATCGCCGGGAACTAAGGAACTCCACGGATCATCTGAAGCTTTTGGTTGAACCGAATGTCAAGATACATCATCCGGCGTGGGCTGCAATCGCTCGTTTTGATGTGGATCTCCACGCTGATCGGCTTCGCGATCTATCAGGCGGCGCCGGGCGGGCCGTTGCAGTTCCTGAGCACCGACCCGCGGCGCTCGGCGGTCGACGTGGCCCGCCTCGAGCATCTCTATGGCCTCGACCGCCCTATCCTCGTGCAGTACGTGGTATGGGTGGCCGGGGAGGACTGGTTCGCTCGCGTGCCGGGCCTGGCCCATTTGCAGAGCGGGCAGTGCATCAGCTACCCGGATGAGTGCGTGCACGGCGTCCTGCGCCTGGATTTCGGGCGCTCGTTCCTCTACCAGGGCGAGCCGGTGATCGACCTGATCGCCCAGCGCATCCCGGCGACCTTCCTGCTGGCCTTCGCCAGCCTCCTCATCAGCATCGCGATCGGCATCCCATTGGGCATCATCGCGGCGCTCAACCGCGGGCGCTGGCCGGATCACGTGATCCGGATCGGCACGGTGCTGCTCAACACCGTGCCGGACTGGTGGATCGGGCTGCTGTTGCTGATCATCCTGGGCAGCTATCTCAACATCGTGCCCCTGGGCGGCATGCAGACGATCGGGGACGGCTCTCCGCTCGACGTGCTGCACCACCTGGCATTGCCGGCCGTGGCGGCCTCCATTGGAGGCTGGATCGGTTTCTCGCGGCATCCTGCGTTTCGAGATGCTGGAAGTGCTGCACCAGGATTACGTGCGCACGGCGCGGGCCAAGGGGCTGGCGCGGGTCGCGATTGTCTGGCGCCACGTGCTGCGCAACGCCATCACGCCGCTGGTCACCGGCCTCAGCGGCATCTTCCTGCTGGTCCTGTCGGGGGATATCCTGTTCGAGCTCGTCTTCTCGTGGCCGGGCATGGGCCGCCTGGCCTACGAAGCCATCAGCAGCCGTGACTACCCGGTTCTGATGGCGGTCTTCATCATCGGCTCGTTCCTGGGCATCCTCGGGCTACTGCTGGTGGATATCCTGTACGGGCTGGTCGATCCCAGGGTGACCTATGGGCAGCGAGGCTAGCCATGGCTGAAGGCACGGCGGCCCTGCCACGCCCGCTGGAAGCGCCGGCCCTGGCCAGGCCCCAACGGACCTACTGGGGCATGGTATGGCGCAAGCTGCGCAAGGACACGATCACGATGTTGGCCATCGTGCTGCTGCTGTTCATGATCGGCATCACGCTGGCCGCACCGCTGATCGGGGACGACGTGCTGGGCTTCAGCCCGATCTCGACGGACCTGTACCAACGCTACAAGCCGCCGACGTGGGCCAACGATGCCTGGCCCACCTTCCAGGAGTTCACGACGACCTGCCAGATGGGCACCGGCTGCCAGTGGTCGCTGTGGCCGGCGATGTGGGGCAGCTCGCTGGCCGGCGTCCGCAGCTGCCTGGGCGCCGCGCCGGGCACGTGCCACTGGCTGGGCACCGACGAGGCGGGCAGGGATGTGCTGACGCGCGGGATTTATGGCGGGCGCATCTCCCTGCGCATCGGGGCCTACGTGGCCCTGATCTCGATGACGTTGGGGGTGGGGGCGGGGCTGCTCAGCGGCTACTACGCCACCACCCTGATCGACGACATCGTCAACGCGATCATCATGACGCTGGGCAGCATCCCGTTGCTGTTCCTGCTGATCATCCTGGCCACCCTTTTTCCGCTCAACCCCGAGGGCCTGGCCTTCCTGATCGGCATCTTCAGCTGGATGGGGATCTCGCGCCTGATCCGCGGGCAGATCTTTTCGCTGCGCGAGCGCGATTTCGTGCTGGCCAGCCGCGCCCGTCGGCTGCACGAGCTGGCGCATCATGTACAGCCATATCCTGCCCAACGTCTCATCGATCTGTGATCGTAGCAGGCATCTTCAATGTGGCGGGCGCCATCCTGGTCGAGGCAGGCCTGAGCTTCCTGGGCGTGGGGATCGGCCCGCCGCTGCCGAGCTGGGGCAACATGATGAATGGGTCGCTCGGCAATTTCGCCGATGCCCCCTGGCTCGTCGTAACGCCGGGCATCTTCATCTTCCTGACCACGCTCTCCATCTTCCTCATCGGCGATGGCCTGCGCGACGCCCTGGACCCCTGGGTGACCGAGACGAAGAGCGAGCGCTGGTAGGGAAGGGCGGGCCCGAGGGCGTCCCATCTGGGCGTCACATATCTTGGGGCAGGGCGAAATCATGTTGCGCGGCCACGCCAGGCCAGCAGCCTGAGTCGCGTCCATTCAGCCCGGCTCTCGCTGTCCCGGCGCGCTGATTCATACAGGATGGACAGGATAGGCCGGATAGACAGGATGTCTCTTGGGCTGATCCATCCCCTTCGGGGATCTTCGTGTCCGTCCCGTCGAATCGTCTCCACCGTGTGATGGCGGCCGGGCTCAACGGCGCGCACTGCCCCCATTGCAGTTGCCACGCAGGGGGGCCTGTGCAGCACCATGCAACGGCCCTTTGTCTTGGGGCTATCCCAGGTCGCGGTAGGCACGGCCCCTGGGCGCGATCTCGATGACGAGGATAATCAGCCGGTCTTCCTTCACGACGTAGATGATGCGCCAGTCGCCCACGCGCAGCCGGTACAAGTCTTTGTAGCCGGCCAGCTTCTCGACTCCCGGTGGCCGCGGGTCGAGCTCGAGCTCATGCGCCTTAGCCAGAAAGCGGCCACGAAGCTCCGCATCTACCCTGCGTAGGACCTTCTGTGGTCCGCGGTCGAAGAGCACGCGCCAACGGCTAGGCATCCAACAGGCCCTCGTCGCGGAGCTCG
>CAWEHT010000422.1:0-8988 GCA_963808455.1 uncultured Chloroflexia bacterium
TATAGGTCTCGCGCGGCCACCAGATCAGCCGGTACTTGAATTCGTAGTAGCGGTCGCCCAGGTAGGGCTTCACCTTGGCATAGTTCTTGTCGCCGACGATGACGACCGGTGTGTCCAGCGCCTCCCGTGTGGGGTTGGAGCCAAAATAGACGCGATTGGTATAGTTCCGCAGGTACCATTCGAGCGGCCAGGTGGCATCGTCGTCGTAGGCCACCTTCAAAGATTGATCGCCGCCCAGCTTGCGTGAGATCTCGTCTATCTGGCTCATGGCGAGCTTGAGATCGGGGGTGCCGTGAGCGTAGACCATCGGCTCGGTGGCGTAATCATAATCGATGAAGGCGAACCGGTAGGCGGTGGCCACGGTAAAGAGCCCGAGCAGGACGGCCAGGGCAACCGCCGTCAGCCGCCAGGCATGGTCGCTGCCCAGCGCCACAACCCGCTCCCAGATAAGATAAGCCAGCACCAGCCCGACGACGAGCGCCAGGATCCATTGTCCCGTGTTGCTCAGGCCGGCGGTGCTGATATCGGTGAATGGACGGCGGCCCGATGGTGGCACGATCTCGTGCAGCGCGACCAGGAGAAGCGGGATCATAGCCATGAACCAGTAGCCCCCGCGTGCCCGGACCCACTGCCAGTCGATGCCATCGACCACGCGGCCCAGCCACCACCCTCCTAACAGGGCCATGAAGGTCGCGAAATAGACGACATGCCACGGCATCTTCTCGCCGACATAGGTGAAGATGAGCCAGGTAGCCGCCACGCCAAAGACCAGGAACGCGACCAGCAGCGTGCGCACGTCGATCAGTTGAGGCGCAGGCGCGACGGCACCGGCCGGCAGCCCGGCGGCCAGGGCGGGCGCAGTCACCGCGCCCCTGTCAGGCATGGCGATGGGCGCGCTCGGGCCTTTCTGAGCGGCCACGATCGCCCCGGCACGCCCGCCCCGCATCGGCTCGGGGGCAAATGGCCCCACGCTGCCCCGCTGGCCTTTTTGCGCACCGTTGGTTTGCCCCTGGCCGTCGCTCCCAGGGCTCTCCAGTCCGTCGGCCCGCATGCCACCCTGCGCACCTGCCTGATACCGTGCCTTGCCCTGGAGCCAGGCGATCAGGCCGCCGATGCTGAGCAGCATCGGGAGAAACTCATAGAGAGGCACGAGCCGGTAGAAATAGAACCAGGGCTGGCTGCCGCGTTGCACGGCCTGCTGGGCGATCCAATAACCGAGCGAGCCCATGATACCGGTGACGACGCCTGCGCCGTTGGTCAGGAAAGTCGTGAAGAGG
Organism: uncultured Chloroflexia bacterium; assembly: GCA_963808455.1. Taxonomy (GTDB): domain Bacteria; phylum Chloroflexota; class Anaerolineae; order CG2-30-64-16; family CG2-30-64-16; genus CAWEHT01. The sequence goes on from CAWEHT010000422.1 coordinate 1,278, forward strand.
AGCAGCTCGATGGCCCAAAAGGCGCCCGCACAATACGCCCATTTCTCACGCAGCCAGAAGGTGCCTATCAGGATGCTGGCGCCGAACAACACCGCCAGCAGGAGCCCTCCACTCAGGATCATCGTCCCGGTGATCGTCACACCTGAGCTAAACTGGTCGATGTCCCAGTGCAGAAGGGGCTTGACGAGCAGGCCCGACGCGAAAGGCAAGGCCAGGGTCGCGAACAGGACGATGAGATCGAGTTCCGGGAACGCCCTGAGTTCGTCGAGCCCCCAATTGCTCACGACCAGAACCAATGCCAGCAGGGAAGCCACGAGGCCGATGCCCAGAAAAGCCAGCCCGGCCAGCCTCACCGAGCTGACGTCGCCTACCACCTGGGTCAGCACGATGAAGATGAACCCGGCGGCGAGCGCCGGCCCGGCCACCGAGACTGCCAGGCGGAAGGTACGGCGCTCGGACGTAGACCATGGCGCGCGCCAGAGCTCGGCTGCCAGCGCGAGCACCAGGAAACCGCCCATGACTGCCCCATAAATGAAAGACGCTTCCATAGTCGTGAAGGCCAGGGCCAGCCCGCCCGTCGTCCAATACAGCCACCGCGCCTGGCGGGTCTCCAGGTATCGGAACACCACGATCACCAGCAGCACCAGCAGGGCGCACAGCAGCACCTCGTCGCGGATGTAGCGGCTGTGGAACAGCAGCGCCGGAGAGATGGCGAACATCAGGCCCACCAGAAAGGCCCCGGTCTTGCCAATCCAACGGCGCAGGAGCCAGGCCATCCACACCATGGCGATGCCGAAAAGCGCTATGCTGATGCGCGAGCTCCAATCGTTCGCGCCAAACATGAAGTAGGCCATGGCGGTCAGGTAGAACTTGAGCGGGCCGTGCATCATCGGATCGTGCCGGTAGCCTTGCCCGTCGTAAAGCTTGAAAGCGTAAACCGTGTGCAAGCTTTCGTCGTGGCTCATGGCGCGATCGCCCAGGCCAATCGTCCGGCTGAGCACGGTGATGATCAGCAGGACCGCCCAGGCCACCTTCTCGACATCCCAGCGCAAGAGCGACAGCAAGGCGCGATCGAATAGACTGGGAGCCACCTGGCCCGCGACGCTGCCGTTGCCGTCCGGGCGGGCCAGCGTGGCCGCAGGTGCCGTCTCGACATTTTGCATGTTCAAGGTACCCCACGAATGATCAAAATGCTTGGTTGAACCTGTACTCTACGAAGGATCAAAGCATTTCCGGTATGTTAAATCGAGCTGGCGCCGGCCAAACCGCCTTGCGCCGTCGTGTGCGCCGTGGACCAGTTGACCCAGAGCACCGCAGGCCATTCGGTGGACGGCGTGCCCGTCTCGCGGTACAACAGCCAGCGCAGCCAGCCGGCGAAGCCCGATAGGCTGTCAGGCTGCCAGCTTGCCAGCAAATCGAATCCCGTGCCACTGTAGCCGGAGGGCACGCCCACCTGGGCAGCCGGCGCGGTCCCCGGCGGCAAGGGCGTGATGATGATGGCGCCCGGGCTGGCGGCCGCAGGGCCCTGGATCACGTGCAGGTTGGGATAGCTTTTGAGCTCCCACTCGAGCATGGGCATCAGGGGGCTCTCTTCGGCGCTGGCCAGGCCCTGGCCCTCCGAGCCCTTGGCGAGGGGCGCCGTGTTCCACAGGTCGATCGTGACCTCTCGGGCGCCGGTGCCGAAGAGCCCGGTCAGCTCGTTCAACTGCCGGTTCAATAGCGGCCACCCGTCAGCGGGCACCTGTGCCTGGGCCCCGCTGAAGCGATCGGGGTCCTGCTGGAAGTTGATGCCGGTGAGCTGGCTTACACCCCAGGCCGCGCCCCAGATGAAAGCCAGGGCCGGCAGGGTATGCCACACAAGGTCCCAGTTGCCGAGGGCCCCGAAAACGATCCACAAGGCCACGGCAAGAGCGGCGGTGACGAGGGCCACAATCGAATACATATTCCGGTCGGCGGCCTGGTACGGATTGACCGTGCTCGCCAGGCCGATGGCGCTGGCAAGCAGCAGGGCAAGGCTCAACGCCAGCAGCAGCCAGGCGTCCACCTCGCGGCGCCAGCCGGCCGCGGTCCGCAAGATCCAGGCCACCGCAGGGCCGGCGAGGAGTGCGAGCGCCATGACAGCCAGCCCCAGGTCACCGGGTTGCCTCCCCGGCCCGGCCACCGGCACCAGCAGCGCCGCCGCGGCGGCGAGTGCGGCGAACTTCCCAAAGGCATCCCGGCGCCACCAGGCCAGCGCCGCGCCGCCCAGGGCCGCGCCCGAGAAGGAATGGCTCGCTGACCAGCAGCTGGCGCCAAAGACCCCAACTGCTGTAGCCGGCAGCCATACCCAGAGTGATCGGTGCCCCCGGCAGCAAGTCGCGGGCCCAGCGGCCCACCAGATCGGCAACCGATGCCAGGCCGGAGGGGACAATCAGGAAACCGGTTGCGCCCAGGACGAGGGCCGCCCCCGCCGCCAAGACGACGGGTTCGCGGGCGGGCCTGGACTTCTTCCCAAAGGCCGCGGGCCACGGGCCGCCAGACTAAGGCAGCCACGATGCCGATCAGCAGCACCGTACAGGCGCCGGGGCCGGCCGCTAGCATTATTCCCAGGGCGATGGCTGCCCAGACCAACCAACGCGGGCCGCCGGCCGGCCCGACGCCGTTCCCCGCGGCCACGCCGGGCCCCGTGGTCGCGCCCAAGCACAGGTTGAGCGTGGCCAGCAAGGCCAACGCCAGGGGCGGCACGAGGCCAAAGCCAAGCCCCAGCCGGCCGACGAAGACGGCCATCGGCGAGAAGGCCCACAGGGCCGCCGCCGCCAGCGCGCCGCCGCGCCCCAGGCGATCGCGCAGGGCAAAAAAGAGCAAAGGCGCCAGCCCGCCGAAGAGCGCCGGCCAGGCGCGGCGAACTGGTCGGCCCCGCCGAACGGGATAAAGGAGAAGCGCTGCAAGTTGAAGAGAAGGGGGCTGATCCCGGCCAGGTCGTAGGCGCGCCCGGCGGCTGCCTGCCAGGCCGGCAGCGCCTGCATGGCCTCTGCCGGGGTCAAAGGCGACGCGGCCAGGTCGAGCAGCCGCAGCCCCAGCCCCAGCAAGCCTACGGCTCCGTAGGCCGCCTTCTCCACAGTCAGCCATTCGGCCAGGGAAACGTGGCCCCCGGCGGTGGGCTTATTCAGTTCGTCTTCGGTCAACTGACCCTCTCATCACCGCTCGTAGATTTGCACGCCATCCCCATGGTACACCAGTTGCAGCCCGGCGCGCTCGAAGCGCGGCGAGCGTCGCGTTGGTGACACCGTACTTTTGACGCTCCAGGGCGCCTACGTACACGTACTGGATGTTCCATTTCTCCAGCAGCGCGGGGAGGTCCTCCGGTCTGGCAGAGCGATAGATATCGTCGAGCGCCTGGAGGCGGCCGGCGGTCAGGGCTTCATAAGCATTCCCGCGCCATTGCTGCTCGTGGAAATCCCAGCCCAAAAGCGTCGGGTTGCCCGTCGCCATCGAGATCCGTTCGGCGCCGTCGGTCGCGTAGGAGCTGCCGCTGGCTTCCAGGATGACGGCGTCCGGTAGCACGTTCTGCCTGATCCAGGCAATCGCCGCGGCGTCGCCCGGGTCAGACTGGCTCAGATAAGCCATGCCGTCCAGCGTCGCCGGGTCTTGAAAGTTGTCGGCCTTGCTCGGCGTGGCCAGCAACGGATAGACCAGGCCGGCTCCGGCCAGCACGATGGTGAGCATGAGCGCCGGCGCAGCCAACTTCAGGGGCGTGGTACGTTGGGCCAGGCGGCTCAACGCGTAGGTCGTAGCCAGGGCCAGCAGGACCCATGCCTGGTAGTAAAACTTGAATACGGTGTTCATCCGTGTGCCAAAAAGGTCCGACACGTAGACGAACTCGACGCCGAAGGCCAAAAGCACCGCGACCAGGAGCATCAGGACGGCCGACCGCGTCGATCTCGTGCAGCTTGCGCAGGCCGGCATACAGGAGGGCCGACGCCCAGGCGATGAGCCCGGCGAGGGCCAGGTAGGTCCAGGGAGTAGCCAGGCGCAGGTGTGCGATAAGCGCCAGGAGCGGGCCGTAAGATGCCACCGGCAGCCGCGAACGCACGGCAGGGTCCCTCAACAGGCCATCGATCAGGGCGCGGCCCGGTGGCAGCGCCGGCGCCACTATCAACAGCCCACCGATGACCACCACCGGGAGCAAGGCCGGCCAGGGCAGCAGGGTCAGAAAGCGGCGGCCCACCCCCTCGCCCGCCAGCTCGCCGGTCAGGAGCATCAGGAAGAAGATGGCGATGACCAGGAAAAGGCCGAACATCAACAGGAACTGGCTCAAGCGGGTGGGAAAGAGCAGGTTGGGCAGCAAACCGCTGGCCTGCGAGTGGAAGCTCACATAGAAGGGCAGGTAGCTGAGCCAGCCGAGCACGCCGAAGGCCAGGCCGGCTGCGACCGTCGTGCCGATCACCCTCCGTGTCAGGCCCTCGCGCAGAGCCAGCCCCAGGCCCAATGCCAGCGTAGTCAGGGCCAGGTAGATAGGAAAATCCCAGGTATTGAGAAAGGCAAGACCGCCCAGCGCGACGCCATACAGGAGGATGCCCGGCGTGCCCAGGTCGGTCGCCAGGCCGAGCGCCCGCCAGAAGTCCACGGTCAGGCCCCGCGCCGCGCCGATGGCCTCGCCGAGGCCCAGGGTCCCGTGAGCGATGTCTCCAGCGGCGATGCCCAGCCGGGCGGATGGCGCCGCCCAGCCCCTGTTCTGCGCCCCGGCAGGGCGTTCGAGCCATTCGCGAAACGCTCCGGCGCGCGCCGAGCAGCAGGTTCGTGGCAAGCGTCACGGCCAGCAAGACAAAGGGCAGGCACAGCACGTGAGGGTGGAGATCGCCTAGCAGGAAGCTGAAGAAGGGGAACTCGTCGATGACCTCCACCGACCCGCCCAGCAGGTCCTTGTCGTGGATCACGGGGGGCGTGCCCCGCCACCAGCCCGTGCCCGTCCAGGTGCCGGTCGGCGGGAGGCTGGAGATCTTCGATGTCAAGCCACGACAAGGGCCTGCTCGGCGGGTCGGTGGAGGTCATCGACGAGTTCCCCTTCTCAGCTCCCTGCTAGGCAATCTCCATCCTCACGTGCTGTGCCTGCCCTTTGTCTTGCTGGCCGTGACGCTCCCGGCCGCGACCCTCCTGCACCGCACAGCGCCGGAGCCTTTCACCGAATGGCTCGAACGCCCTGCCGGGGCGCGGGACCGGGGCTGGGCGGCGCCATCCGCCCGGCTGGGCATCGCCGCTGGAGACATCGCTCACGGGACCCTGGGCCTCGGCGAGGCCATGGAGCACCGGCGCGGGGCCTGACCGTGGACGTCTGGCGGGCGCTCGGCCTGGCGACCGACCTGGGCACGCCGGGCATCCTCCTGTATCGCGTCGCGCTGGGCGGTCTTGCCTTTCTCAATACCTGGGATTTTCCTATCTACCTGGCCCTGACTACGCTGGCGTGGGCCTGGGGGTCGGCTTACACAAGGGCCTGACACGGAGGGTGATCGGCACGACGGTCGCAGCCGGCCCGGACTTCGGCGTGCTCGGCTGGCTCAGCTACCTGCCCTTCTATGTGAGCTTCCCACTCGCAGGCCAGCGGTTTGCTGCCCAACCTGCTCTTTCCCACCCGCTTGAGCCAGTTCCTGTTGATGTTCGGCCTTTTCCTGGTCATCGCCATCTTCTTCCTGATGCTCCTAGACCAGCGAGCTCGGCGGGGGAGGGGGGATTCTGTGACCCTCTGCCCTGGCCGGGCCTCCCGGTGGTGGTCATGGGTGGGCCGTCATAGTGGCGCCGGCGCTAGGCTCCGGGCCGCGCCCTAATCGATGGCCTAGAGCAGGGACCCTGCCATACATTCGCCGCTCCCGGTGGCATCTTACCGCCCGCTCCTGGCGCTTATCGCACACCTGCGCCTGGCTACTCCCTGGACCTACCTGGCCCTCGCCGGGCTCATGGCCTGGGCGTCGGCCCTCCCTTGTATGCCGGCCTGCGCAGAGCTGCAGCGAGATGGACACGAGCTGGCCGTCCTGATGCTCCTGCGTAGCGGTGCTTTTGGCCTTCGGCGTCGAGTTCGTCTACGTGTCGGACCATTTTGGCACACGGATGAACACCGTATTCAAGTTTTACTACCAGGCATGGGTCCTGTTGGCCCTGGCTGCGACCTACACGTTCGAGCCGCCTTGGCCCGAGGGGCCACGTACCACGCCCCTGAAGTTGGCTGCGCCGGCGCTCATGCTCACCATCGTGCTGGCCGGAGCCGGCCTGCTGGTCTATCCGTTGCTGGCCACGCCGAGCAAGGCCGGACGACTTTCAAGACCCGGCGACACTGGACAGCAGTGGCTTATCTGAGCCAGTGAGACCCGGGCGACGCCGCGGCAATTGCAAAGAACGTGCTACCGGACGCACGTCATCCTGGAAGCCAGCGGCAGAGCCTACACGACCGACGGCGCGAAGAACGGGATTCTCGATGGCGACGAGCAACCTGCGACGCTTTTCAGCTGGGGGTTCCGGTGCGGGGGCGCGGGAATGCTTATGAAGCCCTGACCGCCGGCCGCCTCCAGGCGCTCGACGATATCTATCGCTCTGCAGACCGGAGGACCTCCCCGCGCTGCTGGAGAAATGGAACATCCAGTACGTGTACGTAGGCGCCCTGGAGCGTCAAAAGTGCGGTGTCACCGACGCAACACTTGGCCGCGCTTCAAGTGCGCCGGGCTGCAACTCGTGTACCATGGGGATGGCGTGTAAATCTACGAGCGGTCGTGAGAGGGTCAGTTGACCGAGACGAACTGAATAAGCCCACCGCCGGGGGCCACGTTTCCCTGGCCGAATGGCTGACTGTGGCAAGGCGGCCTACGGAGCCGTAGGCTTGCTGGGGCTGCGGCTGCTCGACCTGGCCAGGTGCCGTGTTTCCGACCCCGGCAGAGGCCATGCAGGCGCTGCCGGCCTGGCGGGCAGGCAGCCGCCGGGCAGGGCCTACGACCTGGCCGGGATCAGCCCCCTTCTCTTCAACTCCCCGAGTTTCTCAGAACCCGTTCGGCGGGGCCGACCAGTTCCGCACACACCTGGCCGGCGCTCTTCGGCGGGCTGGCGCCTTTGCTCTTTTTTGCCCTGCACGATCGCCTGGGGCACGGCGGCAGGCGCTGGCGGCGGCGGCCCTTTGGGCCTTTGCGCCGATGGCCGTCTTCGTCGGCCGGCTGGGGCTTGGCTTTGGCCTCGTGCCGCCCCTGGCGTTGGCCTTGCTGGCCACGCTCAACCTGTGCTTGGGCAGGCCGGACCCACCGGGGCCGGCGCGGCCGCGGGGAACAGGCGTCGGGCCTCCAGCGGCCCGCGTTGGTTGGTCTGGGCAGCCATCGCCCTCGGGAAATTTCTAGCGGCCGGCCCCAGCCACTGTACGGTGCTGCTGATCGGCATCGTGGCTGCTTCTTAGTCTGGCGGACCGTGAGAACACAGCCTTTGGGAAGAAGTCCAGGCCCGCCCACCGAAACCGTCGTCTTGGCGGCGGGGGCGGCCCTCGTCCTGGGCGCAACCGGTTTCCTGATTGTCCCCTCGGCCTGGCATGGGTTGCCGATCTGGTGGGCCGCTGGGCCCGCGACTTGCTGCCGGGGGCACCGATCACCGCTGGGTATGGCTGCCGGCTACAGCGGGTCCGGTCTTTGGCGCGCACTGCTGGTCAGCGAGCCATTCCTTCTCGGCGCGGCCCTGGGCGGCGCGGCGCTGGCCTGGTGGCGCGGGG
>CAWEHT010000423.1:0-6188 GCA_963808455.1 uncultured Chloroflexia bacterium
GCCTGTATTTCCTCGAACCGGCCACGATCGCTGGTTCGCGTTCTTTCTGATCCTGGCGGCGGCGACCAAGGAAGAGGTTGCCATGAGCGGGGCCACGATCGGGGCGTATATATTCCTCGCCAAGAAGCGCCCGCGCCAGGGCATCCTCGTGGGAGCTGCCAGCCTGGCCTATTTCGCGCTCGTCAACGAGATCCTGATGCCGGCGCTGGGGCACGGGCCGCTGGTGGACATTTTCACCGGGGTGATGCCGGCGGGTGGCTCCGGCTTCGGCGCGATCTTGACCACGATGGCGACCAACCCGGTCTACGTCTTTCAGTATATTTTCTTCAACCCCGGGCGCCTCACCTTCTTGTGGGAGATGCTCCTGCCGCTCGCTTTCTTGCCCCTGCTGGCGTGGCAGGCGTGGTATATCACCCTGCCGGCGCTCGCCGTTCCACTGCTTTCCGACATCAGCGCGCACTACCAGATCGGCTACCAGTACCCGGCAACCAGCATCCCGTTCCTCTTCTTTCTAGCCATCCTTGGGCTCGAGGCGCTGCAGCGACCGCGGCTGGAACGTTCGCGCTGCCGCCTTCGCCGTCCTCCTGGCGAGCCTGGTCATGAACTATCAATCGGGGCTGTTGTTCTCCAAGAGCTTCACCGGCTTGCCGCGGCCCAACGCGCATCAGCTCGTCGTAAATGCCTTCGTGGACGCCAGTACCGCCCGATGCATCCGTCAGCACGACCAGCGATATCGTCCCTCACGTCTCGCACAGGGAAAAGGTTTACCTTTTCCCCATCGTCAACGAGGCCGACTACATCCTCTTCGACAGCGACCCAAGTGCTAATTTCTGGCCGTACGTCGGGCTGAACAGCCGTGCGAGAGCGGTCCAGACCCTGGCGCCCTATCTGGCATCCGGCGAATATGGGGTAGTCCGCGAGCAAGATGGCTGCCTGTTGCTGCGTCGTGGCGCGGACACGGGCCAGGATCTGGCCGCTCTCAGGGCCATCTTCTCCGAGAGATTTGCAGCCAGCGACATGCGGGGTGATCTGGGGGAGGACGTGCCGGACGTGAGCGCCGGCGCGGGCCAGGCCCGCGTGGCCCGGCCGGGCGATCTTACGGCGAATGGAAAGCACGCCCTGACCTATGGGCCCTATGATGCCTTGCTTCCGGGCAGATATCGCGTGACCTACCGCATGAAAGTCAACGGGGACCGCGGGCCGGGCAGGCTGGCCACGCTGGATGCCTTTTCGAATTCGGCGGGCGGGGCGCTCCACGCCATGGACGTGAGCCCGGCCGATTTTGCGGTGCCTGACACCTATCAGGACTTCAGCTTCGACTTCGACGTCCACGCAGCCTTAGGCGACGTCGAGTACAGGGTTCTGTATGATGGCCCTGCGATATTGTCGGTGGATGGCATCCAGGTCATGCCGCTGAACCTCGAGATCCCTGTCGGCAGCTTCCATGCTCCCGGCATGAGCGTCGCGCCTGCGCCAGCCCTCGATGAAGACCTGGGGGGCGCTGCCCAGCCCCAGCGAGTCGCCTCGCTATCAGGCGCCGTCGGCACGGTGGCCGTGTCTCAGTCGGCACCGTTGGCTTATGTCCCGCGCACGCGGCTGCCTGCCGGGACGTACAAGGCCTACTTCGTGTTGAAGCTGCCAGCGGAGGGCACGGTGGGCCCGGTTGCGCGCCTGGCCGTCTTCCTGGCCGGTGCCAACCGTGAGTATGCCTGGCGCGACCTGTCTGCGGCCGACTTCTCAGGCCCAGGGCAGCAAGGGCTTTTCGACGTCGATATCCAAACCCCGGCTCCTTTGGACGATGTAGAATACCGCGTCGTCGGTGAGACCCAGGGGCTCGTGGCGGGCGACACGGTCAGCGTGGCTCAGTGGGTTGACTTCCGCTGACCCGCGTACGGCTCACCCGCCGGACGTCACCTCGATCGGCCCGACGTCAACGCTGTCGCCGGAGTTGCCGGCGAGGCGCAGACGCTCGCCGCCTGCCGGGATGTAGAGCCCGATCTCTATCTCATACCGTCCCGACGGCAGGTTGGCCGGCAGCGCGATCTGGTGCCGGTCGAGCACCACCTCCCCGGCATCCCACCAATGGGTGGGATAGCGTCCTCCCTGCGGCGCCGCGTCGGCCTGCGCCACCAGATGCCCGCTTTCATCCAGGAAGTGGACGAACACGGTATAGTCGCCGGCCGGGCGGACGGCTGCCTGCCAATAGAGGTCCAACGGAAGCTCCACGCCCGGCCGGGCGCGACCGGTTTCGTAGGCGAGCAGCTGTATCTGGCCGCCGAAGTCGGCCGTGCGGAGAGTTGCCGAGGGCGGCACCGTCTGCGCTGGCCCGGCCACTTTCACTTCATCCAGTTTCACGATCGCCAGAGGCCTGCCCGCGCCGTCGCGGGCAGGCAGGCGTTGGCGGCTTGCCAGTTCAAACAGCCCGGCCTCAAGGGAATAGATTCCGGACTGGGATCTGGGCTGGGTGACGGGAAGGTCATAGCGATCACAGAAGGCCGCGCCCGGCGCCCACAGGCTGGACGGGTAGCTTCCCAGCCCCGGGTATGTGTTGCGCATGCCGGCCATCACGTCGCCGTCACCGACCAGCTGCACGTAGACCGAGTAATCTGTCGATGTGGCGTGCTGCACCTGCCAGCACAATGTCACATCTACATTGTCGCCCACGCTCAAGTTGTGCGAAGACAGCCCGAAGGCGTACAGGCGGACGAGGCCGCCGTAGTCAATCTCGGTGGGCTGTGTACCCACGGGCACGCTCGCCGCCGATATCAGTGCCGGCGGTGCATAGGCGCGAGCGATGAAAAATGGACAAGCCAGCCCCAGCAGCCCGACCCCGGCCGTCATCGCCATGGCGAGCTTCCGGTGCCAGTGTGCCCATCCCAATACCGACAGACGCGGCCCAGGCCGCCAGCGCCGGGAACAGCAGCCTGCCCAACGAGGCCGCGACGGTGCGTGTCCACCATGCCAGGCTGGCCACGACGCTGGCCATGAAGGCTATCAAAACCCAGGCCAGCGCCCGCTGCGAGGGCGTAAGGGCATCACGCCCCAATAGGGTTGCCGGCAGCCCCAGGGCGGCAACGACCATCGCAGCGCGCAGCGCCGTGTACACCGGCCCTGGGGAGTGTGACATTGCCCCATCCGAAAGCAGCCCAGAACGTGACTTCGACGTCGTGCACTTGCTGGACGAGGCCGGCCAGCGTTAGAGGCTGCGTCCGCCCCATGACTCTGAAGTGGATCTGCAGGCCCAATGGATCGCCATAGAGCAGCATGTTGTGCGCATACCAGGGCCCGGCCAGGATGAGCAGCCCCACGACGACGGTCAACAGGCGGCTCGCCGCCGTTCGCCACGAATGCGCCCGCATCCCCGTGAGGACGGCGAGCGCGGCGCCGAAAAGGGGCAGGATCAGGTTGCTGGACTTGGTCAAAACGGCCAGGCTGGCCAGCGCGCTGAAGAGACGCCAATCCCCCGGCCGGGCGCCGGGCCGCAGGGCCCCGGCAAGGGCCCACAGGCCTGCGCCGGCCAATGTGGCCGCCAGGGCATCGTTGCTGGTGCTGCTGGCAATGAACAGGTACTGGGGCAGCGTGGCCATCAAGGCAGCGCCCGCCAGCGCCAGGCGAGGGTCCGCCCCCAGCCGCCGGCCCAGCCCGTACGCGGCGGTCACGCCGCCCGCGCCGAGCAACACCGAGAACAGGCGCAGCCAGAGCAGCCCCCGCAGCGATCCTGACCCCCATTCGCCGGGAAGATGCACAAAACGGTTCTTGTTGTCGTTGACCGTGCCGAGAGCGGGATAGCCCCAATAGGGGTTGCGCGGCAGGGCCCCGGCAGGTACTTGCCAGCCGAAAAGGCGAGAGCAGCCGGCTGCCAGCAAATAGAACAGCGGCGGCTGTCCCGCCTCCTGGCGTGCGGGGTTCAGGGCCGCATCCGCGGTAATGGGAGGCAGCCCGCCATGATCGAGAATGTAACGGACGTAAGCCGTATGCCATTGCTCGTCCGGCTTCTCGAAAGCCGGTGTCACCATAGCGTAAACTGACCCCAGGGCCAGGTACAGCGCCAGGATCACGGCCAATGCCGGGTTGATCCACCGTGCTTTTGCTCCAGGGTTGTCCAGAGGGCGCGTGGCCACCGTGCCCGCCCCGCCCGGCCGGCTTGCGGGATCAGGCGCCAAGTCGGGAGCCCACCTATCAGCGCGATACGGCAAGTCGATCACCACCGATCGTGATGTCGGCCAGGACGACCCGGTCGCCCGGCAAGGCCAGGCGCGCGCCGCTCACCTGCAGGTTGTGCACAGGATTCTGCCGATAGACGCCCATTTCGATGCGGTACTTGCCCGGCGCGAGCCCGGCGGGCAAGGATAGCGAGTGGTCATCCTCCACCAGCTCGCCGGCTTCCCACCGGCTCGTGTGGTCGGAATTACCCAGTGGTTCGGCATCTTCCTGGGCGACCGCCCCGCCATCGGGGTATGGCACCAGGTGGATGAATACCTTGTAGTCCTCGGCAGGTTTCTGCTCGGCCAGCCAGTAAAGCCGCAACGACAGCACATCACCGGGCTGCCACGCCGTCTTGTCGAGCCCGTAGCCGAGCAGTTGGATTTGATCCTCGAAGTTAGCCGGCGAACTGGAGGGCTGATAGGATGGCCAGGCGAAGGCCCCACGAGCAACGGCGAGGACCAGGAGCGCGCCCAGAAGCAACGCGCTGGCCGCCAGCGCCTTGCGCCCCAGGCGCGTGGTCCCCATGACGATGCAGCATGACGCGAGCGCGAGAACTGAAAGGATATCTGCGCCGAGCCTGAGCGGCGTCTCCCCGAACCTCACGAGCGCAGTGTAATCGCCTGCCGGCATGGTGGCCGAAACCAGCCCGAACGGCCCGCTGGGCGTCACCGGCAACCCCTGGTTCCCGGCCTGTATCTGCCAGCCTGGATAGAAGAAGCGGTGCAGCTTCAGGGTGAAGGGGGACGCGGCGTGTACGTGCAACGTTAGACCGGCCGGCGTATCCTTTGTCACTTGCAGGGCCGGGACCGATGGCATCGGCGTGCCTTTGACCGGGGCCGGGGGCCTGGCACCTGGATTCCAATCGTTGCTGACGGCCCAGGCGGGCAAATAGTCGTAAAACAGGGCGAAGCCCTCTTGCCCGCCGCGCTGATAAAGGTCGGCCAGGCCGATTTGGGAGCTGTCGATCTGCCACCAATGCGGGGATTTGGCGGGCAGGAGGCCATCGAGGCTGCCGTAACCGATCAACGCCAGGGCGCAGAGCGCCACGAGCCAGCCGGCGCGGCTGGCCAACGGACGGAATGCGAAGGCTGCGCCGATTATCAGCGCTATGCAGAATGACACGATGCCGAGAAGCCGCCATGGGAACTGGATATAGCGTATCAGCGGCACGCCGGTCCAGAGGCCGGCCGTGAGCTTTAGCTGAAAGAGCAGGCAGATGAAAACGATGACACACAGGTAGCCCAGCCATCCGCGCCAGCCTCTTCCTTGCCAGGCCAGAAGGAGGACCGCCGCGCCGCCCAGCAGGAGTTGCCAGAGCGACACACGGAAGAGGCTGTTGCCCCAGTAGTCCGTAACGAGGTCGGTTGCGAGTAGCCTGTCGGGGGTCTTCAGATTGGTGACAGGGCTCAGGATGCCCGTCACCATCGTCGCGTCGAGGTGCGTGTCCTGCCGTTCGGCCAGGGCGGGGCCCCAGTAAAACACGCTCAGGGCCAGGCCCAGGAGGAGCGCCGCGCCCAGGGTTGGGACCCGCGCCCAGGCTCGCTCGCGCCACGCCATCAAGCAGAGGTAAAGCCCCAGAAAAGGCAGCGCGAAGAGGGCCGTGATGTTGTGGGCCAGAACCAACAGGGCGATTGTAGCAGCGGTCGCGCCGGCCCAGGCTTTGTCCTGGCTGCGCAAGACGTGATGCCCGGCCCAAAAAGCCCAGGGCAAGATCCCCAGCGCCAGGGATTCGGCGGCGGCCCCACGATAGTAAATGTCCAGGATCAGGTAGGGAGACAGGGCGAAGGCCAGGCCGGCCATCAGCCCGGCCAGTCGGGAGTTCAACAGCCAGCGGGCATATACGAACCCGCCTATCCCGGCCAGCAGAAGTGACAACGTGGTCATTGCCTTGCCGGCCTCGATCCAGCCCAGGCCGGTGCCTTGGAATGCTACCGTGCCGAAGCTCACCAGGGGTGGGTAGAACTCAAACAGGGGAGAGCCAT
>CAWEHT010000424.1:0-5942 GCA_963808455.1 uncultured Chloroflexia bacterium
CCCGCTCGGCGCGGGTGAGGACGGCCGCGGACTTCGGGCGTGAGGCACGCGGTCATCCACCGTCTTGGCGACCTCGACGAGCACGAGGTAGACGACGACCGTCGCGAACAGCCAGAAGAAGAACACGATCGGCAAGGGCTTGAACCCCAGCCACCTGGCGAGCCCGGTGTACGGCAGGACCGCACCGATCAGCGCCGCCCCGGTCGGCACCGTGAGCATCGCCAGGCTGGGACGGCTCTTCAGGAAGGGGATCCGGCGGGTCCGGATCACGTAGATGACGAGGGTCTGCGTGGCGATCGACTCGACGAACCAGCCGGATCGGAACTCGACGTGGTTGGCGTGGAGCACCCAGAGCATCACCCCGAACGTGACCGGTGATTTGCCGGCAGATGCGCGCGTTACCTGATCGCCCACGAATGGATGGGGTTGCCCGTTGTCCTGAGCGCTGACCTGCACGCGCCCGGCCGCTACAAGAGCGTCTTTTACGCTCACGAGGTGGCTGTTGTTCGGCGGCTGGTCGAGTACAACGGTGGCCACGACACACGCTTTTACAACGCGCTGCGTTTGGGGCTGGCTCAAGGCCACAGCCTGGATGCCGTTTTTGGCGACCAGGCAGGGTTTTTCAAACACGCCATGGTGCAGCGCGCCGGGATCTGCGACGGGATGTTCGCGGTCGGCGACCTGGTGATCGACGAATTGCGCTTCTTGGGCGGCGTCGTGGGCAGCAAGCCGGTTGAGCTGGTCTACAATGGTGTGCCCGCCGCCTCGATCGATATGGCGCGCAAGCTGGCCAGCCGCGAGCTGATGCTCCAATATGCGCAGAACCTCGTGGGTTATCGCCCCGACTATGTCTTTACGCACGTCGGGCGTCTGGTGGTCAGCAAGGCGCTCTGGCGTGACCTGCGAGTTCTCGAGCATATGGACCGTCTGCTGGCAGCCCAGGGCAAGAACGCGATCTTCTTCATCGTCGCCACAGGGGACCCCATGGGCCGGTTGCCGTTCGACGTGCACCGCTGGGAGCACGAGTATGGCTGGCCGGTTGGCCATCGTGCCGACAACGGCGATCTGCGCGGCGACGAAGATGCCTTTTTCTTCCACGCCATCGAGCCCTTCCATTGGGGCCACCACAACGTCCGCGTGCTCCTTGTCAACCAGTTCGGCTGGAGCCGCGAGCGATGTGGGGATCGCATGCCGGAGGCGATGACTTTCGCCGACCTGCGCATCGGCACCGACGTGGAGTTCGGGCAATCGATCTATGAGCCGTTCGGCATCGCCCAGGTCGAGCCGCTTGGCGCCGGCGCGTTGTGCGTCGTCTCCAACATCACCGGCTGCACCGGATTCACACGCCGCGCGGCCGCCGGCCAGCCCTTCGGGAACCTTATCGTGGCCGACTACACAACCCTGCAATCGAACTGGGCGTTATGGAACCCGTGGGATGCGCTCTGGATCGACAAGGCAGTGCGTGATGATCTGGAGGCTCGCAACAGCTTCCACGTGGCCAGGCAGATCGTCGATCGCCTGCCGCGCACACAGTACGACATGAATTGCCTGCTCGACGCCGGGCAGGCGGTGGCGCGCCGCATGAGCTGGGACGTGGTTGCCAGCGAGTATTCTTTGCCCGGCCCCGAGCCGCCTCCGATGATGGACTATCGAGCCGCCCTGGCGTATATCTACGGCTACACCAATTACGAGCGCAAAGGTGTGCCCAAGTATAGGCTGGCTGCCGCAGACCTGGACCGCATGCGAGAGTTGCTGGCCCGGCTCGGTGACCCGCACCGGACTTTTGCCTCGCTGCTGATTGCGGGCACGAAGGGCAAGGGGTCGACCTCGGCCTTCACCGAGAGCATGCTGAGGGCCGCCGGCTATCGCACCGCGCTCTACACGTCGCCACACCTGCACAGCTTCCGCGAGCGCATCCAGGTTGAACGGGCAGTTGATTTCTGAGCCCGATCTGGTGGCCCTCATAGGTCGGCTGGCGCCGCACCTGGAGGCCATCCCGCGGCTGACGGCCTTCGAGGTCATGACCGCGTTGGCTTTCTCCGCGTTCGCGGAGCGCCAGGTGCAGATGGCTGTGGTCGAGGTGGGGCTCGGCGGGCGCCTGGATGCCACAAACGCCATCGACCCTGCCGTTTCCGTCATCACACCGATCAGCTACGATCACATGCAGGTGTTAGGCGACACGCTGGCGCTGATTGCCGGCGAGAAGGCTGGCATCATCCGGCCGCGGGGCGTGGCCGTCAGCGCGCCCCAGGTGCCGGAAGCGCTGGAGGTGATCCAGCAAGTTTGCCTGGCGCAGCAAGCCGAGCTGCGGCTCGTGGGCACGGGTGACTATCGCTGGCTGCCCGGCCGCGCCACGTTGGAAGGCCAGTCCTTCGAGTTGCAAGGCGAGCGCTACGATATTGCCTTGTTGGGCCAACATCAGCTGGCCAACGCGGCCACCGCGCTGGCAGCGCTGGATGCCATGGCGGCGCGGACCGGCCTCATCGTGCCCGCCCAGGCCCGGCGGGACGGCCTGTCTGCGGCGAGGTGGCCTGGACGTTTCGAGATCCTCGGCCGGGAACCCTATGTAGTGGTCAACAGTGCCCATAACGGCGATTCGGCCAGCAAGCTGCGCGCGGCGCTCGAGGAATGGTTTCCGCATCGTGATGCCACCCTGGTCTTTGGCGCATCCGGCGACCATCCCTACGCCGATACGCTGCCGCGAGCTCTTGCCTGTTGCCGGACGGCTCATCTTCACGGCCTCCCGTCACGAACGGGCCACGCCGCCGGCCAGGCTTGCGCAAGTCGCTGCTGATGCGGGCCGGGAAGGGCTGATCTGCCCGGCGGTGCCCAAGGCGCTAAGCGCCGCGCTCGAAGGGCGCCGGGGATGACGGCCTGATCTGCGTGACCGGCTCGGTCTTCGTCGTGGCGGAGGCTCGCCTGGCCTGGCTCGAGCTCAACGGCCTGCCTCTGCCGCCGGTGGACCCCGCACCGTGAAGCTGAGCCGGCCTGGGTGCGATCAGGCCGGCCGGCAGGCAGCTGAAAAGCCTGGCCTTCGTCTCGGTTTCGTGGAGGGGTGGGGATGGGCAGCGTCTCCAGAGGCAACTTCCGGGTTGGCACGTCAGGCTGGGTGTACGGCGACTGGCGCGGGACGTTCTACCCCACCGATTTGCCGCAAAGGGGATGGTTCGCCTACTATGCCCGCCAGTTCGACACGGTGGAGATCAACAACACCTTCTATCGTCTGCCGGCCGAAGCCACCTTCGACGCCTGGCAACAGCAGTCGCCGCCGGGGTTCCTGTACGCCATCAAGGCCAATCGTTACCTGACGCATCTGCGCCGGCTCATCGGCGCAGCGGAGCCACTGGAACACTTCCTGCTGCGCGCCCGCCGGCTTGGGCCGGCGCTTGGGCCGGTGCTGTACCAGTTGCCGCCGCACTGGCACGCCAACACCCAACGCCTGACCGAATTTGCCGCCCTTGTGCCGGGCGACCTGGTCAGCGCTTTCGAGTTTCGAGACCCCAGCTGGTTCTCGCCCGAAGTCCTCGACATTCTGCGCTCTCGCAACCTGAGCTTCTGCGTCTTCCACATGCCGGGGCTGCCCTGTCCTGACGAAGTCACGGCCCGCGCCGTGTATGTCCGCTTCCATGGCTCGGGCGCGCCCTGCGGCGGTAGCTACGACGACGCGGCTCTGCGCCCGTGGGCCGAACGCATCCGTTCCTGGCTTGGCGATGGCCACGATGTGTATGTATACTTCAACAACGATGGTTGCGCTGCGGCCGTGCGCGATGCTCTGGCCCTGCGCGAAATGGTCGGGTGAGGCGGAATCCGCTCGTCAAGCCTGCTGGTTCATGCCCCAGATCAGCCGCAGGCCGTCCAGCGTCAGCCAGGGATCGATGTGCTGCACAACGGCCGTCTTCTCGCCGCCACCGCCTCGGCCAGCCCGCCGGTGGCGATCACTTTCATATCATCGCCCAATTCGCGGCGAAAGCGCGCCACCAGCCCCTCCACGAGGCCAACATAGCCGAAGAAGATGCCCGACTGCATTGCCGCCATGGTATTAGTGCCGATGGCTCGCGAAGGCGGCGCGATCTCGACCCGATAGAGCCGCACCCCGCACCGCGAAGAGGGCTTCGGCGGCGATCCCGATGCCGGGCGCTATGGCGCCGCCCAGGTAGTCGCCCTCGCGCGATACGGCATCGAAGGTAGTGCCGGTGCCGAAATCGACGACGCACGCCGGGCCGCCGTACCTCATGTGGACGGCCGCGCAGTTCACGACCCAATCGGCCCCCACCTCGCGCGCGGGTTATCTACCCGCACTCGCACACCGGTCTTTACCCCGGCATCCACTACCAGGGGCGTCCGGCCGAGATAATCTCGGCTTGCCTCCCGGAAAGTGCTCGTCAAGGCAGGAACGACGCTGGCCAGGGCCACGCCGTCGATCTCCCCGGCCGGGAGGCCGCGGTGGGCCAGGAGCTCCAAGAGCAGCAGCCCATATTCGTCGGGCATGCGATCGCGGGCCGCGGCGAGCCGCCAATCCGCGGCCAGGCGTTCGCCATCATAGATGCCCAGTGTGATGTTTGTATTGCCGATATCGACTGCCAGCAGCATCGCCATCTCCTCTAACTCCATTTTAGCGCGCTTCACCGTCTCTCACAAACCGCCGCCCGGCCTGGGGTGAGTGCCAGAAACCGGCCAGGAGGTCGGTGTCCGGTGCGTGTCGACGCCCTGGGTCCGCCAGCCGGGCCGGCTCCTGTGCCCGGCGTCGCTACGCGGCGAGCATGCCGGATGCCAGTCGGTGCCATCTGTAATTTCGGGCACGGAACGTGGCTATCAATGTTAGGTACCATATTGCATCAGGGAAGGCAGCGGTCGTTGGGCGCGCTCGGGAGCAGATGTGGCCTGCGTCATGGCGTGTGTTGAGGTATTTTTATCACCGTGCAAACATCCTTATTCCGGCGTATGTTTCTTGGAGCGGCCCTGATCGCGGCGCTGATGGGCGTTGGTGCCAGCACCTGGACCGGCCCGACAGAGATCGTTAGCTATACCCAATCCCTCGACGATGCGGCGGCCGATTTCTCGTTTCCTCCTGCCAACGTGTGCGGCGGCCAGCCGCGCACCATCCACCTGACATCGACCGGCAGTTTCCGGATCACGATGGCCGTTTCGGGGCCAGACGCCGGTGACTACTGGATCTCACCACTGCAACGCGGCACCTTCCAGATCCGGGCCGGAGAGGCGGGTGAGCCGGCCTACATTGGCACTTTCGAGCTGCAGACGGACGACGCAACCCAGAAATTGCACAAGGGCCAACTGACCTTCTTCCTCCACCTGGTTGGCTTCGGCTCAGACGGCTCAGAGCTCAACACGCGGCTGCTCGAACAACTCACGGTGTCGGAGCAGAAAGTCACGCTGTCAATGGCTACGCCGATCTTCCTGGCATCCTACGTGCCTTGCGCGTGAAGGGCATGCACCCGGTGCGCCTGCGTGCGGGTTCGTCACCTTGGTGATATAATGCCTGTGCGGCATGCTGGCGAAGGGCGTGCTGCAACCCCCGATTGCGAAATTCGCACATGATATCATCCGAGGAGCCAGCATATGAAGTTCTCGGTTACCGCGGATCAGATCGACCGGATCGTCTTTGCCTACCATCATGATCCCTTTGACGTGCTGGGCGCCCACCTGACGGGTCTGGATGGGCAGCCTTTGGTGTCGGTGCGGGCCTGTCTACCTGAAGCCGAACAAGCCTGGGTGGTGGCCGCCGGCGCGGCGCCCGAACCGATGACGCGCAAGGAGGGCACTGCCTTCTTCGAGGCGCAATTCCCGGGCCGGGATCGCATTTTCCCTTACGAGCTGAGAATCCGGGACAAGTCCGGCCAGGATGTGCAAGGGCTCGACCCTTACAGCTTCCTGCCCATCATCAGCGCTGAGCAACACCAACTGAACCAGTAGACGACAAAAAG
>CAWEHT010000425.1:0-3651 GCA_963808455.1 uncultured Chloroflexia bacterium
CAGCCTTATCAGCCAGGGCGCAGGAGTTGCATAAACGATGAAACCCTACCGGATCATCTACCTTGACGCTTTCACCCGCGTGCCGTTCGCCGGCAACCCCTGCGCCGTCGTGCCCGATGCCGGCGATCTCAGCGTCGAAGCGATGCAAGCCATCGCCCGCGAGACCAACCTCTCGGAAACGTCTTTCGTGCTACCCTCGGCGGTGGCCGACTACCGCGTGCGCTATTTCACGCCGCGCGGCGAATTGCCCTTCGCCGGCCACCCGACGATCGCCACGGCCTTCATGCTGGCGCAGGAAGGCATGGTCGCGCTCGCCGGGCCGCGCGTCCGCATCCGCCTGGAGTTCCAGGTCGGCGTGCTGCCGGTGGAGATCGAGGTCCACGACGGGCAGCCCGTACGGGCGATCATGACGCAGGCCCGTCCCGCCTTCGGGCCGGCCTTTTCGGCCCAGGAGACCGCGCCCTGCTTCTCGCCTGCAGGCCTCCGACCTGCTCGCCGAACCGGCGCCACAGGTCGTCAGCACCGGCGTGCCCTTCCTGGTCGTGCCGGCTCGAGCGGTTGACGTGCTGCGCCAGGCCCAAATGCGGCGGGACGAGCTGGCCGCGCTCTGCGACCGCGCGGGCGTCGGCTCGGCGTACATGTTCTGCCTGGGCGGCATCGCGCCCGATGCCGACACGCACGCCCGCCTCTTCGACCCACGGGGCGCCGGCGAGGACCCGTACACCGGCTCGGCCGCGGGCTGCATGGGGGCCTACGTGGTCAACCATGGCCTGCGGCCCGGCCCTCATCTCCTGGCCGAACAGGGGCACCTCCTGGGACGGCCGGGCGAAGGCCGGCTGGAGATCGAGGGATCGCAGGGCTCCGTCACCGGCGTCAGGCTTGCCGGGGAAGCCGTCAAGGTGCTCGAGGGAGAAGTCTACGTGCCCTGAGCGGGCGCTGAGCGGCAGGGCCCGGGACGCCGCTACGCCATCCGTCCTATTGACGTCCTGCCAAATTCCTTGTAGATTGGTGGCAAAACCTCCTGGTTGCCGTGGTGCCTATGCGGGTCGAGTTCGTCTTTGTCGCGATCCTGGCCGTCTTCGCCCTCACGGGGATGGCCAGGGGTTACAAGCAGGAGATGGGCGTCACCATCCTGCTGCTCCTTGCGCTCAGCGCCG
Source organism: uncultured Chloroflexia bacterium (assembly GCA_963808455.1). Lineage (GTDB taxonomy): Bacteria > Chloroflexota > Anaerolineae > CG2-30-64-16 > CG2-30-64-16 > CAWEHT01. The sequence continues at coordinate 1,158 of CAWEHT010000425.1, forward strand.
TGGGGCTGGTCGAGAGCAACTTCAGCGTCCAGTTGTCGTCCTTTCTGGCCAGCACCATCGACCATGGCGCGCTCATACGACATCGCCGTGCGAGGGGTGCTCTACTGCGCTTTTCTCCTCTGCACGCTCTTCATCGCCTATCAGGCTCACTTTCTGCGCTTCCCAGGAGCCTCGGCGAGCAATGTGCTGAGCTTCAGCAACGGCCTGCTGAACGGTTACCTCCTGGGCGGGTCGCTCTGGTTTTACCTGGCGCAGAGCGGCTGGCCCCTGGTGCCCGCCTCTGGAGCGGTGCTCACCCCCATCGATCGCATCCTGTGGCGCGAGCTGCCGCCCAGCATCTATCCCTGGCCGGTCCTGATGTCCATCGCCCTCTTCTTCCTCCTTGTGCGGCTCCTCGCCGCGCAGCAGGTGGAGTAACGTACAGGCCCGGCCTCGGGCGCATCGCAATGCTCCACAATTCCAGATGACCGGCAAGCTCGAACCCCGATGAAACCCGCGCCGCACAGCGGTAGCGTGTGGTATAATACGTTATCCGGATTGCGGGTGTCTGTCGTGGGTTGCTTAGGTGTTGGCATCGCCAGGGCCAATGCGTGAGCTCGCGCGCGAAAGCAGCGTGGGAGCGGACCGGTGGTGCGGGCCCCGCATGGGGAGGAAGCAAAGTGATCGGTAGCGGGCCGCAAGGAGGCGGTGAGGATGGGGCTCCAAGGGAAGTCCCATGGGAAGGTACGGAGAGCAAGTTGGACACGCCGGAGGGCCGCGACGTCGCGCAGGTGCGCCAGGTCACCTTGAGCGACGCCACTGAGCGCACGCCGGCGGGGCAAGCGCTCGCGGATCGGGAACGGCACTTGCAGATGCTCATGGAGGGGTCGCTTGAAGGTTTCTGGCTTTCAGATCTTCAGGCGCGATTCCTGGACGTCAACCAGGCTTATTGTGCCCTTTCCGGCTACAGCCGCGACGAGCTGCTGCGGCTGCGGATTCCGGATGTGGAGGCCCTCGAGACAGAACAAGACAACGCCGCCCACATCGCGCGCATCGTCAGCCAGGGAGCTGACCGCTTCGAGACACAGCACCGCCGCAAGGACGGGCAGATCATCGACGTCGAGATGCATGTGACCTACCTGGGTGCCGGCGGGGGGAGGATTTTCTGTTTCTGCCGCGACATCACCGACCGCAAGCGTGCGGAACGCGAGCTACGCGAATCGGAGCAGAAGCTGCGAGCGCTCTTTGGCGCGATGACCGACGTGATCTTCATCCTGGATGGAGATGGGCGCTATCTCGAGGTTGCCCCTTCAAATCCAGTCCACCTGGTGCGCCCGGCTACCGAATTGCTCGGCAGGAGGACGCATGAGGTCTTGCCCGCAACGCAGGCTGACCTGATCCTGCGGCAAATCCGCTGCGCCCTGGAGACGCAGCAAACCACCTCCGTCGACTATGAGCTCGAAATCGACGGTGCGCCGGTCTGGTTTGCGGGGAGGATTTCGCCCATGTCGGCGAACACGGTCCTGTTGGTGGCTCGCGACATCAGCGAGCGCAAGCAGGCCGAGGAGGCACTGCGCCAGAGCGAAGCACGGTACCGGGCCCTCTTCGAGCACGCCCCCGTGGCCATCTTCAAGACCACCAGCGAGGATCGGCTGCTCTTCGTCAACCCTGCCGGCGCGCGCATTTTCGGTTACGACTCCCCGGAGCAATACGTTTCCTATGCAAACGAGGTCGGCGTGGCCAGGGCGAGCTACTGGGACCCCGCCGAGCGCCCCCGGATGGTCCGGCAGATCGTGCCTTCCGATGGGTGGCAGCATTACGAGGCCCATTATCGTCGCCGCGACGGCAGCGAGATGTTCTGCAACGAGTGGTTGGCGGCCCAGGTCGAGGGCGACGGCAAGACCTACCTGACCGGTTTCATTGAAGATATTACGGAGAGCAAGCGGGCCCAGGCCGAGCTGCACCGGGCAGCCCTCGCCAAGGACGGGATGCTGCGGGCATTGCAGGCCAGCGAGGCGCGCTTCCGCACGTTGATCGAACAGGCGCCGATCCCTATCCTGCTTACCCGGAACGGGCGCATCGTCTACGCGAACGGCGAGTGGTTGCGCCTGGGGGGGCGGCAGGATGCCGCAGACGTCGTTGGCCGCCCTGTGGTGGAGTACATGCTCGCGCCGTCGGCGCGAGGCCTCGGAGGAACGCACGGGAGGCCGGGCCGCCGGCAGCCTTGAAATCGAGCTGATCCGGCGCGATGGGACAACCCTACCGGTCCAGGTCCTGGACGGGCGCGTGGACCTCCCGGACGGACCGTGCCACATGAGCTTCATCCTGGATATCACCGAACGCAAGCTCGCCGAGGTCGCCTTGCGCGAGAGCGAGGCGCGACTGAGGGCCATCGTCACGAATGCACCCATTGGGGTCGCCACGTCAGGTGCTGATCGCTCCTTTTTGAGCGCGAACGATGCCTTCTGCAGAGTGCTTGGGTACACTGAAGACGAGCTGCGAAGGCTGACGTTCA
>CAWEHT010000426.1:0-16349 GCA_963808455.1 uncultured Chloroflexia bacterium
TACTCGGGCCTGGGTTCGTCAAAAGCGCTAACCGCCAAGCTCATCATCGTTGACAAACCCAAGCCCAATATGCACGGAGATTACGCAAGAGAGCACACATGAGCCGCTATTGTGACAACTTACTCAAGCTCAATATCTGTGAATTCCCAAGCTCAATATCTATGACCCGTAAGCTCAATATCTGTGATTTCCTACAACCAACACGCCGTCCCTCGCCCCGATCCGTTCAGCACTCGCTGTAGCTGCAGGCGTAGCACTTCTTGCAACCCTCGATCGAGATGAAGGTGGCCTGCCCGCACTCGGGGCAGAGGTCGCCGATGGGACGCTCGTTGATGGGCAGCGGCAGCTGCTCGGCAGACGCCTCCTCCGGCTCGGTGTCCTCGGCTTCGTAGTAGCCGTTCAGATGCTCGCGCAGCACCTGGGCCACCGCATCCGGCAGCGAGCGCACGCGCCGCATGCCGAACCCCAGCGCGCGCCCGCCTCCGATCCCGGCGAGCTGGTCGATCACCTGCTTCAGCCGCTCGTTCGGGTCGAGCGAGGAAGGCAGCCGCAGGACCAACGAGATCAGCCGGCCCACCGCTTCCGCCACCGCCGCGACATCGCTGCCCGCCTTGCCTACATTCAGGAACACCTCGAAGGGCTGCTCATGGCCGTTCACGTTCACCGTCACGAATGCCGTGCCCAGCGGCGTCTCCTTGCGATACGTCCTGCCCGCCAGCACGCCCGGACGCGGCCGCTTGACCTCCGGCAAAGGAGGAGAGGTCCGCGCGCTCCCTTGCCCCGGTTCCGCTGCCGCGGCGGCTGGGGCGATACCGTGATCGGCAGCCGTCGCCTGGCCTGTAGTCGCCCCGCGGGGCGTTTCGGCAGGCTGTCCCTCGCCCAGGGTGCTGGGCTGCTCCGCCTGCGCCTCGCCGGCCGGGGCCCCTGCTGCGGGCACGGGCCCGGCGGCCACAGACCTGGTCGCCAGCACCACCTCGCGGCGGCTACCGGTCACGTACACCGTCAGCCCCTTGCAGCCCAATTCCCAGGCCAGCTGGTACGCGTTCTTCACATCCTCCACGTTGGCGTCCGGCGGGAAATTGCAGGTCTTGCTGATCGAGTTGTCAACAAACGCCTGGATGGCCGCCTGCATGTAGACGTGCTCTTCGGCCGTGATATCCTGCGACACCACGAAGACCCGGCGGATACCCTCGGGCACGGCAGTCTCGTCCTGGCAGCTTCCCGTCGCGCTGACGCTCTCGATGATGGCGGACCGCTGGGCTTCCGGCAGGCCCGCCTCCGCCAGCGCGGCCTCGAAGAGCGGGCTCGCGTAGGTCAGCCTGAGGTCGCGGCCATTGTCCTTGACCGTGCGGGTGTAGGCCAGGGCGAACACCGGCTCGCAGCCGTAGCCCTCGCAGCCTGCCACCGTGCCGATGGTGCCGGTCGGTGCCACGGTCGTCTGGGCCGCGTTGCGGATGCCGTGCCGGGCGATCCCCTGGGTGACCTCGTTCCAGTCGAGCGCCGGGCGACCCCAGTCGCGCCTGGAGGGCCTGATCGGGCGGGGCGGCTGCCAGCCCTGGGCGTGGCCGCCGTCCACGTCGATGCGGGCCGGATCGTAGATGCTGCCGGCAATGGCCAGGAAGGGCCCGCGCTCGCGGGCCAGCTCGATGCTGGTCTTCATGGCGTGGAAACGGATGAATTCCATCACCTGGGCCGCCAGCTCTTGCGCCTCCTCGGTACCGTAGCGCACCTGGGTCCGGTACATCAGGTCGCCCAGCCCCATGAAGCCCAGCCCGATCCGCCGTGCCTGCATCGCCGCCAGCCGCAGCTGCGGCACCGCCGGCACGTAGCCGTTGGCATCCACCACGTTGTCGAGGAAGCGCGTGGCAATGACGACGCTCTCCTCCAGCTTGGGCCAGTCCACCTTGCCGTCAGTCGTCACGTGCTGCGCCAGGTTGATCGAGCCCAGGCAGCAGTTTTCGTAGGGCCCGAGCCACTGTTCACCGCAATTATGCGCGACAAACCCATTGGCGTCGAAGGCGTTGGCATCCGGCACGGAACAGTCATAGACCTCCGCGCTGCCCACCTCTGCGATTGACTCGACCTCCGCCACAAACCGCTCGCGGTAGGGGCCCCGCGCGTTGCGCTCCGCCAGGCTCGCCGCCAGTGCCCGCGCTTTGCCCGGGTTGGCAAAGCCGACCTGGGCCGTGTAAGCGAGCAGGTTTTCCTTCGACACCACCAGCTCGTGCTGCGCTCTGGTTGCATAGTTGTCACGCCCGCCCCTGCCATCCGGCAACTGCCGGACGCCCGCGGGCCGGCGGTTCGGGTAGATTGTCGCATTGATGCCCAGCCGCAGCAGCATTCTCTGGACGCCCTCAAGCAGTGGCAGATCGGACTGGGCCAGCCTCACGGACAGCCCCTTCTCACCACCGTCCTGTACAGAGCCATCAGCATCGAAGAGGCCTTGCAGGAAGCCCTGGTAGAATTCGCTGGAGGCCCGTTCGATGCCGGCTGTGACGGTCTTGTGGCCGGGCCCGACGCCATACGCAGCAGCGAGCCGGCATAGCCCCACCGAACGCACGCGGTACTCATTGCGGCTGGGGATGCACTGCACGGAAAGGTCCGAACGGGCCTTCAGGTTCTTCTTGATCGCTGAGAGCGCATCCTGCGCCAATGTCTCGGCATCCTGGCCCCAAAACGAGAGCACGGCGTGACGAGCCGAAAAGGTGCCATCACCGACAAGCAGCCCCAACAGCCGGCCTTCCACGCAGCTGCCCTGCCCAAGCCAGCAACCGAGGCTGTTGTGGTCGTGCAGCTTGACCCTGTCCCCCGGCTGGAGTTGTGCGGCATCGGCCCAGGACGTGGTTTCCTCGTGCCGTCCCAGTTCGTCGACGCGCAAGATTGGGTGGTTGGCGGTGAGGCGCAGGCTTCGCCCATCGACGGTATGTAACTCGTAGAGCGGCTTCATGCCGGTAGGCCAAAAGCCGGCCGGGCTGCTGGCATGCGGCCTCCCATCCACTATGGCGACGAATGGGCGACCAACCAGCTCGCGGACCTGCCGCGGGCCCTCCTCCGTCTGGACCCACGTCTCTGCGGGGACGCACGGATTTGTCGCCTCTAGCGTGTACAGGTGCGGCACGGGGTTGGCGCGGTTGGCCGCGTCCAGGAACAGCACACCGGGCTCGCCGTTGTGGTGCGCAAAAGTAGCCAGCTTGTCGAATAGCTCGCGGGCATTCACCGTGCTCCGCGGCGTGCCGTCTCGCGGGTTGACCAGGGAGAATTGCCCATCTTTGGCGACGGCCCGCATGAAATCGTCGGTGACGCCGACGGAGATGTTGAAATTGGCGATGTGCCCTTCCCGCGCCTTGCTGCTGATGAACTCCTCGATATCGGGGTGGTCCACCCGCAAGACGGCCATGTTGGCTCCCCGGCGCGTTCCGCCCTGCGCCACTTCGCCGAAGGCCGTATCGTAGACTCGCAAGAACCCCACCGGCCCGCTGGCCACGCCCGCGCTCTTGGCGACCATATCGCCCCGGGGCCTCAGCCTGGAGAACGAGAAGCCGTTGCCGCCCCCTGTCTGCTGGATCAACGCCGCGTTGCGCAGCGTCTCAAAGATGCCCTCGGATTCCTTGCCCAGATCATCCGTGATGGGCAGCACGAAGCAGGCGGCAAGCTGGCCCAAGGGCGTGCCTGCCCCTGTAAAGGTCGGCGAGTTAGGGAAGAAGCGCAACGAGGTCAGCAAGGCGTAGAATGTGGCTGCCGTGCTCTCGACATCATAGCCGTAGGCGCCGTCCGGCGCGGCCACGGTGCGGGCCACGCGCTCAAACATCTCGCTGATGGTCTCGATGGGCTTCCCATCGGGCCCGCGGCGGAGGTAACGCTTTTCCAGCACCTGGCGGCCGTTCGCGCTGATCTCGATCTGGCCGGGCTGCAAGGCCGGCTCGAAGGGCTTGAGCTGGTCGCGGGCGGGGGCGGATGTGCTCCTGGCTGACATTTGGTAAAATAACTCCTGTTCCGAGCAAGACCGAACTGGCGATGCGAGCCCCACGGATGGTCTGCCATCCGGTGTCACATTGGGGCCAGGCATCCTCAGCCCGAACCGGCGAGCAAAGTCTTACTGATGGTCCGCCATCAGGCGGTCCACCTCGGTGCGCAGTGCGTGGAGGTTGTCCAGGTTCAGATAGACGATGGCAAATCGGATATAGGCGAGCGGGTCCAATCCTTTGAGTTTCTCGAGGACCATTTGGCCGATGGCTGAGCTGGGAACCTCGGCCTTGCCGTGTGAGAAGAGGTACTCCTCGATCTCGTTGACGATGCGCTCGATCTCCTGCATCGCGATCGGGCGTTTGGCGCAGGCGATACGAACGCCTTGCAGCAGCTTGTGGCGATCGAACGGCTCACGCCGGCCGTCGCGCTTGACGATGAGCAGCGTCTCCGAGATCTGCTCGTACGTAGTGAAGCGTTTGCCGCACCCCAGGCACTCGCGCCTCCGTCGGATGCTGTCACCGGTCCCCCGGGTGTTCGACCACCCGCGAGTCGGCCTGGCCACAATACGGGCACTGCATGGCGGCACCAACCTCATTCCTGGAGCATACCTTTTTGGGTTGACTCAGCCACGCAGAATCGGCGCCGGTCCGCACGCCACTCAAGAAGCCGCTTTCAGCAACCCGGCCCTGATCTCACTACATATAGTAGGTAAGATTCATTGAGCTACTAAATGTTGTAGCTTCCAGAGGCGGATGGAGTGTACCACAGGAGCAGGCGCTTGACAAGGGGGTAAAACCACATCTTTGAAGAAACTTTAAGATTGGAGGAAGGTGCTTCCTGCCCGTAGTTCGATGCAGGGGCCCCCACGTCGTGGGGGCCCCAAGGACCAGGCTCAGCGGGCGCGGCGCAGGAATGCCGGGATATCGAGGTCATCCCGATCAAAGGTTCGCTTGGGGAATTCGATCGTCCGCGCGCCATCGTCAGCCTTGGCCACAGTCGGCATCGTCGCGTCCTTGACCAGGTCAAAGCCGGTGGCGATCACGGTGATGCGCAGCTCGTCCTTCAGCTCGGGGTTGACCACCGCGCCGAAAATGATATTGGCGTCGGGGTCAGCCGTGCGTCGGATGATCTCTGCTGCCTCGTTCACCTCGTACAGCGACAGATCGAGGCCGCCTGTGACGTTGAACAGGATGCCCTGTGCGCCCTCGATGCTGACGTCGAGCAGCGCGCTGTGGATGGCCTGTTCCGCGGCGTTCTGGGCGCGATTGTCTCCCGAAGCGCGCCCGATTGCCATGAGCGCCGATCCACCTTCACACATGATGGAGCGGACATCGGCGAAATCCAGGTTGATCAGGCCGGGGATCGTGATCAGCTCCGAGATCCCTTGGATGCCCTGGCGCAGCACGTCGTCTGCCACGCGGAAGGCCTGGTTGATGCTGACCTTCTTGTCCACCACCTGAAGCAGGCGGTCATTCGGGATCACGATCAGGGTATCGACCCCTTCTTTGAGCTTGCGAATACCTTCATCGGCCGTCTTGCGGCGCCGGGCGCCTTCGAAGGTGAACGGCCTGGTGACCACCCCGATGGTCAGCGCGCCCGAGTCCTTCGCCAACTTGGCGATGATCGGCGCGGCGCCGGTGCCTGTGCCGCCGCCCATGCCCGCCGTGACGAACACCATGTCGGCCTGTTTGAGCAGGGCTTTGATCTCTTCTGACGATTCCTGCGCGGCCTTCTCCCCGATTTCCGACTGGCCGCCCGATCCCAGGCCCTTCGTCAGCTTGTCCCCGATGCGTAACCGTTGGGGCGCTTGGGCCAACACCAGGGCCTGGGCATCGGTGTTGACGGCAATGAACTCAACACCTTGAATGCCTTCCTCGATCATGCGGTTGACTGCGTTAGAGCCACCGCCTCCGATGCCCAGCACTTTGATTTGCGCCGGGTTCTCCACAAAGGTTGCCTGGGGGCTTCGCTGGGTCATAAAAGTTAGCTCCTCTTTGCATCTATCGCATGGATTTGGATGCCGTTTAGATCGTTTGTAACCTTGCCCCTTTTGCAGAGGCGAGGTGGTGGGATCAGGGTCACGCGGTCGATGCGCCGTGTTTCTCACGGCAGCAATGCTCGCAACCATTTCATGATCCGGCTCAATAGCGGGCTGCTGGACGAGGCCACGGCGCCGTGTTGGACGCTGCCCTGGCGTTGGCGCCAAAGCAAGAGCCCCACTGCAGTTGCGTATTCGGGGCTCGTCACGTCCATGACGGAACTGGAAACACCGTCGGGGCGCCCAACCCTTACCGGCCACTGAAGCCGGTTGCGGCTCAGCTCGGCAAAGCCCACGAGCTGCGCGATGCCACCTGTGAGAACGATGCCCGCAGGCAGCAGGCCATCATAACCGCTGCGCTTGACCTCGCGGAAAATCAGGTTGACCAGTTCTTCCGCGTGTGCATTGAGGATTTCGGCCAACATGCGTCGATTGATGCTTTGTTGGCCAGCCTGTCCAAAGGCGCCGCTGCGCACTTCAGCGTCCGGTGGGATCACGCCCGGCAGCACGTGGCCGAACTGCTGCATGAGATCCTCGGCCTTGTTATAGGGCATGCGCAGGCCCATCGCCACGTCCCGGATGAAGTGATCCCCCCCGACGTCTACCACCACGGTGTGCCACGGCGCGGCATCCAGATAGATAGCGATGTCCGTCGTCCCGCCGCCTGCGTTCACGAGCGCCACGCCGAGTTGGCGCTCGTCCTCCGTCAACACCGCCTCTCCCGACGCGAGGGGCTCCAGCACCAGGTCGTCGATGGCCACACCGTTGGACTGCACGCAATTCACCAGGTTGGCAACCGCCGACGAGGCTCCCGTGATGATGCTGGCATCGACTTCCAGGCGATATCCGAACATGCCGACCGGGTTTTGAATGCCACGCTGGTCATCCACGCAGAAGACCCGCGGTACCGTGTGGATGATCTCCCGGTTGTGCGGAAGGGCGATATTCCTGGCCTGGTCGAGGGCGCGCTGCGTGTCTTCGGATGTGATGCTGCGCCCACTTCGTCCCACCGCCACCACGCCCTTGCTCCCGATCGCATTGATGTGGCTGCCCGCGATGCCGACAAAAGCCGATTCAAGGGTCTGGCCGGCCGTGCGCTCGGCCTCGCTGATGGCCAGGCCGATGGCCGCGTGGGCCTCCGCTGTGTTGACAACGACCCCACGGCGCAGCCCCTGGGAGGGCACACGACCGCCGCCGATGACCCTAAGACGGTTCTCGTCGTCCAGCTCGGCCATCAGCGCGCAGATTCTTGGTCGTGCCAACATCGATGCCGCATATCAGATCGCTCACGCACGCCTCGCTTTCACCGGTAGACCGCCTGACCTTCCAAACGCAGATCGACCACCCGTGGCGGTGTCTTTTCGCCGGCTGCCTGCTTCTGAACGGCCTGCAGCAAGGTGAGCTTGCTTGCTACGTCGCCCTCGTTCCCGAGGTAGACCGTCCATCCCTCAGGCGCCCTGAAATAGAGGCCCTCCTCGGCTCCGTAGTACAGGTTGCTGATGTCTGAGCGCAGCGTGCGAAGCGCCACCAACTGAGCCAGTACCCCGGAACGCAAGCGAGGTCCAGGAGACACTCCGCTGTCGCTGAGGCCGGCCGCCGTGTCTGAGCCGGGTGCGCCGTCCGCGGGTTGGATGCCCGCGGTGCCGTCGCGATCCGTCAAGGTCAGGGCGGGCGGGTCCCCGGCCGGCGCCATCGTCTGGCCCCCGTCGGTGACCCAGAAGGTCCCGCGTGCCGTCTTCCAGATGACAAGGGGCATCAACTCCTGGACCTGGATCGTGACCTGATCGGGCAGCCGCACGTGCACCGCCACCTGAGAGATGCCGCCCATCTGGCTGACCCGGCGGACCACCTCGGCGGGCGAGATCCAGAAGATGTTCTTGCCGTCGATGCCGCTCGCAGCGTAGATATCTTGAGCAGACACCCGCGTGTTGCCCTGGATCTGGGCTGCGTAAACGAAGAAGTGATCGTTGGTGGAGAGCTCGAAGGCAGCACAAGCGATGACCATCGCCAGAGGCACCAGAGCCCATCGGCGCCAGTCGAGCCGAATCGACTCGCGGAGGGCCGACAGGGCTGCAGGCAGGAGCCGGACGAGGTTCCGGCCTGAGAGGCCCCCGCCGCGAGAGGAGCCGTGCGCCACGTTGGACGACCCGAAGCCATGCGTGGCGCTTGCCGTCTGAAGGCGTGCGATCAGCGTGGCGTTTGCGCGCAGCCTGCTCCGCTTCCGCGGCAGCTTCTGCCGCCGCCAGGCCGGCTCGGGCGATGAGGTATCCCCGGCCAGGGACTGCTTCTGCCTCTTTTTCATCTCATCTCACGCTTTCTGCCGGCACCCTCAACCGGATCGGTGGGCTGAGCGGCCGGCGCCGTCGCGCCGTTGCTCGGGCCGGCTGCCCTGTCGCGGCCACCGCACGACCCTGAACCCGAGCGGCCATCCGGCGCCATGGCACCCCTGTAGCTGTTCAATGACCGCCCGCGGTCCGTGTGACGCTCCAATGCCAGATCGATCAGGCGATCGAGGAGCTCGCCGTAGGGCAGGCCGGAAGCCTCCCACAACTTCGGATACATGCTGATCTGGGTGAAGCCCGGCATGGTATTGAGTTCGTTGACGTACACATCCCCGGTGCTCCGGCTCAGCAAGAAGTCTGCCCGCGCCAGGCCCGCGCCGTCGATCGCCTGATAGGCCTGGACCGCCAGCTCGCGTATGTGCTGGGCAACGGCTGTGGGCAGCGGGGCGGGGATCAAGAGCTGCGAATTCCCGTCCAGGTATTTCGCGGCGTAATCGTAGAATTCGTTGCAAGGGATCACTTCACCGGGCACGGAGGCGATGGGATCGTCATTGCCCAACACGCTGCATTCGATCTCGCGCGCGTCCGGCACGGCTTCTTCGACCAGAAGCTTGCGATCATAGCCGGCCGCATCGTCGAGGGCGATGCGCAGCCCCTCACGATCGCGCACCTTGCTGATGCCGATGCTGGAGCCGAGATTGGCGGGCTTGACGAACATCGGATACCGCAGCGCGGCTTCCACGTCCGCCAGGATGGCCTCCGGCTCTCTCTCCCACTCCTTGCGTTTGAAGGCGCGGTAGGCCACCTGGGGCAGGCCAACGGCGGCAAAGACCGATCGGGTGGCAATCTTGTCCATGCCGAGCGCGCTGGCCAATACGCCTGAACCGACGTACGGCACGCCTGCCAGCTCCAGCAGGCCCTGGATGGTGCCATCCTCGCCAAATGGCCCGTGCAGCACAGGGAAAACGACATCCAGCGCCGGGAACGTCTGGCCGGTGGCGCCCGGTACCAGCTCGTGGGGGCCCTGCGGGCGCGCGCCGGTGGCAGCGCAGCCAGGCCCGCCGTCTCTTGGGGCTCCGCCAGGGCTGCCATCGGGTCACCGCCCAACAGCCAACGTCCCGCATGCGTGATGCCCAGGGGCACGATCTCATACCTATCAGGGTCGAGCGCAGCCATTACCGAGCGCGCCGAGGCCAGCGAGACTTCGTGCTCGCCGGATTGCCCGCCAAAGATGACGCCGACGCGGATTCTCTGTTTCATCGCTTGAGGGTCCATTGGCCCAGGAACAGGATTTCCGGCTGTAGCTCGAGCGCGAACTTGCCGCGAACCCTGTCACATATCGTCTCTACCAGGGCCGCAACGTCGCCCGCTGACGCGGTGCCTGTGTTGATGATGAAGTTGGCGTGCTTTTCCGACACCCGAGCCCCACCCTGGCGCGTGCCCTTGAGGCCACAGGCTTCGATCAGCCGCCCCGCGTGATCGCCGGGCGGGTTGCGGAAAACGCTGCCGGCGCTGGGCTCCACGGGCTGCGTGGCCCGGCGTTGCGCCAGGCACGCGTCAGCTCGAAGGCGCAGCGCCTTCGCATCGCCGTGAGCCAGGCGAAAGGCAGCCGCCAGCACGATCGGCCCTGGCTGTTGAGTCCCCAGCCTTTCTTTGAGGGAGCTCGTGCGGTAGCCGAGGCGCAGGTCAGCCGCAGCCCACCGCTCACGCCGGCCGTCAGGCCACCCGACTTCCAGCCAGTCCAGCACGTCGCTGACCTGCCCTCCATGGGCTCCGGCGTTGCCGATCACAGCCCCGCCCACCGTGCCCGGGATGGAGACCGCCCATTCCAGCCCGGACCATCCCTGGCGGATGGCCCAGCGCGCCAGCCCAGCCAGCGGGACGCCGGCATCTGCCACGAGGCCCGGCAAGCCGTCTCCTGTGAGTTTGCGCACGCCGCGCGCTGCGCTGGCGATGACCAGCCCGCGTATCCCTTCATCGCTGATCAGCACGTTGCTGCCGCCGCCCAGGACGGTGACCGGCCAGTTACGCTCGCTCGCCAGGCGAGCCAGCGCCAACAAGCGCTGCGAGTCGCTGGCTGTCACGAACAGCTCGGCGGGCCCGCCGATGCGAAATGTGGTGTGACGGGCCAGCGGCTCGTCGGCCAGCGCCGGCGCGCCGAGCGCCGCGATCGCCGCTGCCAGCTCTGCGCGCTCGGCCCGGCGCATTTCGGGCAGGGCCAGCGCCTCGCCAGGTCCCCTGCGGCAGGCCGCCGAAGAGAGGGATGGGGCATGAAGCTCTCTGCTGCTGGGCTCCTCTTCCACCTGTTCCCGCCTGGACTCTGGGGGCCGGCGAGCCATGGGGCCGGGTTCGCTGGCACGGGCGCGCAGCCCTTCGAGCAACCGCCGGCCGGCCCAATTCCCGTCACCGGCGCTAAAGGTAATCACGACATCGCCCGGCTGCACCTCGGCCAGCAGGTAGCTTGCTGCCGCCTCTGCCGTGCCGGCGTAGTGCACGGAATCCGGGCTCGGCATCAGATCAAGCAACTGGCGGCTGTGGACGGTGCCCTCGTCGGCCTCCCGCGCCGCGTAGATGTCCAGCAGCACCACCCGGTTGGCCTGCGCCAGGCTGGCGGCAAAGGCGGGCAGCAGGGCGCGGAACCTGGAATAGGTGTGTGGCTGGAACACCGCCCACAGCCGGCGATCCGGGTAGCGGAGCCGGGCGGCGGCCAGCACGGCAGCGAGCTCGGTGGGGTGGTGCCCATAATCGTCGATCACGGCGATGCCGTTCGCCTCCCCGATGAGCTCGAAGCGCCTTCCCGCTCCCTGATAAGTGCCGATGACCTTCGCCGCCACGGGCGCCGGCACCCCGCACAGATCGGCGGCGGCCATAGCGGCCAGCGCGTTGCAGAGGTTATGCCGCCCGGCCACGCCCAATTCCAGGCGGGCCACCTGCACGCCGTTGTGCTCCACAATGGCGCCGAGCCCCCCCTTGTCGTTCACCTCTACGCCCCGAGCGCGCCAGCCGGCGTCTCCCCCCAGACCATAGGTCGTCACCTGGCAGCCCGCCGCCGGGCGCAAGGCGGCGGCGCCCACCCCGTCGGCACTCAGCACGAGATGCCCGCCGGCGGGAAGTTGCCCCACGAATTGCTCGAACGCCTCAGCATAGGCCCTCGGCGTGGGGTAGCAGTCAACGTGATCCCAATCGACGTTGGTCACTATCGCCATGTGCCAGCGGCAAGCCCAGAAACATGCCGATCGTACTCGTCTGCCTCTATCACAAACGGCCCATGACCTCCGCGCGCTGCCGATCCGGCGAGGCCGAGCTCCGGCAGGCGCCCACCCACGATGAAAGACGGATCGAGCCCGCCACGCCACAGGGTCAGCGCCAGCATCGCCGTGGTGGTAGTCTTGCCGTGCGTGCCCGCCACGCCGATCGCGGGCTCCTGGCCGGACAGTAAGGCGCCCAGGAACTCGGACCGCTTGACCACCGGGATACCGGCAGCCTGCGCCGCCTTGACTTCCGGATTGTCCGTCTGCACCGCGGAGGAGACGAGCACCAAATCCGTGCCGGCAATATTTTCCGTCCGGTGCCCGGCGTGGACCGTCGCCTTGCGGCTGGCCAGGTCCGCGAGTATGTCGCCCGCCGCCTGGTCCGAGCCGCTCACGCGGAAACCCATCTCCAGCAGCAGGACGGCGATGGCCGACAGGCCCGAGCCGCCGATGCCAACCAGGTGGAACCGGATCCCCGGTCGCGCCTCGGCCGGCACACGCAACAGGCGGCGCCAGTCGGCTGACGGTCCATCTTGGGAAGCGCAGCGCGACGGTGAATCGTTCATTCCCACGCCCTGAAAAGAACCATGATAACGACGATCCCGATCAAGAAAGGCCAGTTCAGCAACGCTGGCGGCAGCAGGCGCGACAGCGTGCCGTAAAGATCCGTGTAGCGCGTCGACACCTGCAATAGCGGCCAGCCGGCTTGGGCCAGGTAATACCACATGCTTCCGGCAAACAAGTATCCGTTCAGCAGCCCGATCAACAGCCCCAGCACAGGGGCGGTGCCCCTTCCCGGGAAGGCGAGCCGATCGCCTTCGTATGAGACGAACGCGATCACGATCAGGAAGAGCACCCACACCACGGCCCGCGCCCTGGGCAATTGCGCAACGCCGTCGCCGGTAACAAGGGCCAACACCCCGTTGAATTGGTGGCCGAAACGATCCTCCGCGAGCTTGATCACCAACAGCGCCAGCAGAAGCATCGTGGTGACGCCCAGCTCGCGATGGAAGCCACGCACGATCCCTATGACCCCAAAAAAGGCCATCAGCACCAGGAACAGCGTCTCTACCGGGCCCATGCTTGCCGACCCTAATCGCGATCTCGGCTGCGTTTGCGGCTGCCGCGTGCCCTCACGTTGGCCGCCAACGCTGACCAGAACCAGGGCTGTGATGATAACCTCGGCACCTGAGCTCAACGAGCCCTGGCTCGCGTTCTGGAGCGAATGCACGAGCTGTCCGCCCGAGTCGATGGCCAGCGTGGGTTCGACGCTCGCTCCGGAAGCAGCCGCGGCGCTGAGCCCGAAAGGCAAAGGCAGGGCCGCAGCCGTCGGCCCGACCAGCGCGACCAGCACAAAACCGCCCACAAGATAGCCGTTCAGCAAGCCTAGCAACAGGCCGAGCAATGAAGGCGGCCTGCGCAGGCGTGGGTGCCGTCCAAACAGGACGACGAGCACCACGCCGGCACCCAGCAGCAGCAGCGTGCTGGCGTGCTGATTGCCACCGAGCAGTGGGCCGGTGGCCCCAACCTGCTTCATAGCCTGCACCAGCGCCTGCGTGTCCCCGCTGTTGCTCAACGCGCCGAGCCCGCCACTCAGCGCGAAACGTGCGGCCTTGTAGAGTCCCTCCAGGATCGACTCGACCGAACCGCCGAGCCTTGCCGCCACCAGCATGCCCACCCATACGACGATGGCCGTCAGCAACGCCGACCCACTGCCATAGATGTAGCCCAGGACCCCGAATAAGGCCATGCTGAAGGCCAGGATCAGGTTCGTGCCCATCTCAAGGACCGGCCAGTTCCAGCAACTGGCGAGCGATGTCGGCGGCAGCCTCCGGGCGGGCCAGGGAGCCTGCTGCCCGAGCCATGCTCGCCAGCCGGCCGCGATCGGCCAGCAAGCTCAGCACGTTGGGAGCCAGCCGACTTGCCAGCTCACCGTCCTCGATGATCAGCGCGGCTCCCCGGTCAGCCAGGTAGGCCGCGTTAGCTTGCTGATGCTGCCCTGCGTAGGGATACGGCACCAGGATGCTGGGCAGGTGCCGCGCCGGGAACTCACCCAGCGTAGAGGCCTCCTGCCCTGGCAACCACCAGATCGGCCGCGGCCAGGGCCGGGATCATCTCATCATACAGGTACGGAAAAGGATGATAGCGCTCACGCAGTTCCTCCGTCTGCCCGGCGGCTACCTCGTTGATCCAGGCCCAATCGCCCTGGCCACTGACGTGAAGCACCTGGCAGGTTTCCAACAATACCGGCAGGGCATTGACCAGTGCCTCGTTCAGGCTATGTGCGCCGCGGCTTCCGCCAAAGATCAGCACGACCGGCGCCTCGCCCAGCCTCAGCTGAGCCCGCCGTGGCCTGCTTGTCCGCCGCAAGCAGCTCCTGGCGCACAGGGTAACCGGTGACCACTGCCTTCCCCGGAAAATAGTGCGCCACTTCCGGGAAAGATACCGCTACGCGGGCCGCAAGGTAGCTGGTCCACCGCACGGCCAAGCCGGGCGTCAGATCAGGCAGATAGATCAGCAAAGGCACGCGCCGCCGGCTGCGCCACGCCGCCACGGCCAGCGGCACGGTGACATAACCGCCCGTGATGAAGATGACATCAGGCCGGAAATCATCGATCAGCGCCGTGCACTCCTGCACGCCGCGGGCCATGCGTAACGCGTTGCGCAGCACGACCCAGGGTGAACGCCCCCGGATTTGCCCGGTGGCAATCGAGACGAACGATGCACCGGCACGCCGGACGAGCGACTCCTCGATCCCATCGCTCTGGCCGACGTACCGCACCTCGCAGTCGCTGGCGGCGCGGGTCCCGCCGGGCCTGAAGGCCGTGGCATCCGGAGCTGCCGGGCCCCGGAATTCCGCGCCGGCCAGCGAGGGCCGCGCAGCGGCCACCATGCGGGCGGACGAGCACGCCTCAGCGATGGGCGTTGCCCGGCCGGCTACCGGCCGTAGGTTTGCGGGCAGGTATGGCCTCTGGCACGGCAGCCCCCGCGTCGCCGCGGCTGGTGTGGCTCCGTTGCTTCCTGGCTGGGCCGACTGCTCGCCTGATCCGCGTGAGCAGATTGGCCCTTCGTCGCAGCCGCGGCTTGCCGCTGATGCGAGCTGTTCCAGGGCGTTCATCACTGCCAGGATCGGATAGACGTGCCCGCCCGTTCCGCCACCCGAGGCTAAAACTTTCATAGGGCGCTCGCTTGTCTGGCGACGCCCGCGAGATGCTGAGCAGCAGGCCGACCGCGGCCAGGCTCGCCACCATCGCTGACCCGCCATAACTCATAAAGGGTAGGGGGATGCCGGTGGCAGGGATCATCGCCACCGAGGTCCCCATATGCACGACGCCCGATAACCTCATGAGGCGAAATTGTAGCAACAGCCGTTTCTTCCACCCAATAATCAAAACCAACAACACCCCAGCCAAGACACCAGCTATCGTTTTCCATTTTGCCAATCTTTTCCCAAGAACGGGTTAATGTTAAATAGGCACACAATCCTAACCATCAAAACCCATATAAAATAATGAAAACCCTGATAATTCATCATGCTGGAAGGCGCTTCGGCGTTAAAACTTATATAAAAAATAAGGACGTTGCCGCGACCGACACCATTAAGTACCAAAATTTTGACATGGAATATCTTTTGCCAATAACAGAATACCCGGAAGCCAGCAACAACCAAGGCATCTGGGCAAACAACATCAAATCCTTGAAGCCACAGATCGGTTTTCCGTCGAAAAATGCCAGATAGAACTTAAACGGCAAATCATATAAATTGAATCCTACGCCGATATTGTTAATATCATATCGGATTGATAAAACTATGGAAGATGGCCAACTTCGAAACCAGTACCACGGCCAGAACAAACATACATATGGAAATATAAGGACCAGTAATCCTTGTATTTTTTCTTTGAATGATTTTAAATCAACCAAACCTGCCAGATAAATAATTCCAAGGAACAACACATCCGGCGGTCTGCCAGAAAAATGCTAGCGCGATAGCTAAACTAACGATCCAAAGCTTGGGAAAAGTGGCTCTGTTAAAAATCAAGAGCCATATGGCCAAATACGCCGAAAGAACACCGTATCACATTCCAAGGCACAACCAACGATTGGAACCATATTAGTCCGGCCGGAAATAGCTTTACTGGTCGTGAGAAAGCTGATAATATGATCAAAAAAATCGTCAAAAAGCCACTTTCAGATCCTGGTAACAAACTTCCGGCAGGAGCCGCCTGCAAAGCCAACACAACTCCTACAAAAAAATAAATTCGAAATATCAAAAATG
The DNA here is from genome assembly GCA_963808455.1 of uncultured Chloroflexia bacterium. Lineage (GTDB taxonomy): Bacteria > Chloroflexota > Anaerolineae > CG2-30-64-16 > CG2-30-64-16 > CAWEHT01. Next base: position 15,817 of record CAWEHT010000426.1, read on the forward strand.
GATCAGGGATAAGCGTTTAAGAATGGCACAGCCAATCATGGATAACCGAGTGGATAAATATAGGTTTCGGGGGAAAGTTTCCAATGAGCCATGGCCTGCGCAGGACTTGAGATAGCAGCCTTGATCACACCAGCCAAACCAACCTATAAAATATTTTTCCGTATGGCCAGGCGTACCAGGAAACCACAAATAACCGATTAAATAAGCCACAATGGCTCTAAGCAATAACGATTAATCGCCAGAGAATCTGTCAACCCAAGAAGCACCTTTAGCGAACAAACCAACTGTACCGTCAAGTATGCATATTTGACTTCCCATTTGTTAAAAGCTCTGTTAATTACTATTTTATAATGCCTGCTCGGCCATGGAGAAAAAAAAAAAAAAAAAAAAAAAAAAAAAAAAAGTTAATGCTCGAAAAAGCACCTTGTCTTACATAAATATCATTAGGATATACACGGCAAACGAAAATATATCCGTAACTAACGATCTTTTTAATATATTCATTCTCTAAGCCAATTTTCCACCACCAATAC
>CAWEHT010000427.1:0-5968 GCA_963808455.1 uncultured Chloroflexia bacterium
CGCATCCAATTCGCTGCCCCGGCCTGCACCGAGCAGTCACGGCGCACGGATGGCCCCCTCCCGCAGCTCGGGGACCGACGGCCAACCTTTCCCCGCCAGCGGACTTTGGCCAGATCCCCGGATTACGGCACTTGCGCAAAGCCGCGGGATGCTGTAGGATCTGGCCGAACTGATGTCGCACGCCGTTGAGTAGCCCGAGCGACGCCGTTCCCGCAGAGCACCCGCCGCTCCCCGCAACGGTCCCCTCCCACAAGGCAGGAAGTCGTGACCGCGACGCACTTGCCGGACGAAATCAGAGACAGCCGGTTGGCAGCTGCCATTCGCGCCGACGCGCCCGCGTGGCGACGCTTCGCGTTTCCTGAGGGCGCGATATGAGGGCTCCTCCGGGTGCCAGGCGCAAGTGCGGAATGGGCACGCGGCTGGCAGGCGCGACATCGAGCGCGCCCACGGACGCCCGGGCCGGCGGGCGGAAGGACGCCTGCCTGATCGCTACCCTGGGCACCGAGCCCCAGGTGGTTACCCTGGCCCTCCAGGCGCTCGCGTCGATGGGCGAAGGCGTGCGCGACGTGATCGTGGTGCATACGGCTGCGCTCGACGCCCGCATCGCCGGCGCGGTCCAGGCGTTGGACACGGCGTTCGCCACCGACGGGCGTCTCGCAACTTGGCGGGCCGGCTACTGCCGCCTCGTGATCCGCGGCCAGAGCGGCCCCGTGCCGGACCTGCTCGAGGAAGAGGATTTCGGGGCCACCCTGAATACCCTGTATCGGGCCGTCCGGGGGCGAAAGCAGGCCGGACAGGCGGTGCACCTGAGCCTTTCGGGCGGGCGCAAGCTGATGGCGCTGTGCGGAATGACGGTCGCGCAGCTGCTGTTCGACGATGGCGACAGGCTCTGGTACCTGCAGTCTGCTGCCGAACTGGTGGCCAGTCGGGACTTGTTCGCAGCCAGCGCCGGACAGGTCAGGCTCGTGGCGGTCCCGTTGCTGCGCTGGTCGCCGGCGCCGCCGCTGCTGACCGACCTGGCCCTGGCCGAAGACCCCGTCGCCGCCATCGCACGGCAGCAGGAGCACGTGCTCACGGCCCGGCGGCGCTTTCTCACCGGCCAGCTGACGCGTTCGGAGAGGGAGGTCGCCGAGCTCGTCATCAAGACAGGTGCGACGGATGCCGAGCTGGCGCGTGCGCTCCACAAGAGCCCTCGCACGATCTCGCACCAGCTGGCGGTGATCTATGACAAGCTGCGGGAATTCCTGGAAGTGCGTGACGACGTGCGGGTGGACCGGCACACGCTGATCGCCGAGTTCGCGGCGGTGGTGCCGCAGGAGGTTCCAAGATAGGCAGATTTACCGATGCGCGGCCGGACCGGGCCGCACATAATGCCATGGTTGGCGAGCGCGGCCCGGCCGACGGACGATCTGAGCCTGCACTTTGATTAGCGTTCTCACCTGGAGGAAGGCGAGCATGTCCGAATCCACCTTCATCATGGCCCTGGCGGGCCTGCTGCACGACATGGGGAAATTCGCGCTGCGAGCGGGCGAGGGCGGCACGCGCACCTGGGACGACCAAGGCGTGGCCGACTTCGGCTACAAACATGCTCTCTTGACAGCCGACTTCATCGACAGGTACGTGCCTGAGCCGTGGCGCGTACCGGTGAAAAACGCAGCGGGCAGCCACCACCGGCCGGCCGCCCGTGGCGACTGGATAATCGCCCTGGCTGACCGGCTCTCGGCGGGCGAGCGTGCGGGCATCGGGCTGGGCGACAAGATGGCGCAGCCCAGGCAGCTCCTGTCGGTCTTCTGCTCGGTCGAGGCGGATGGACAGCGGGCGCCGGCGGAGCAGTTCTGGCCGCTCGAGGCCCTCCGGCTGGATGAAGGCGTCGTGTTCCCACGCGCCGCGCTCTCCGATGAAGGGAGCAGGCAGCGGTACGGGGAGCTTTGGGCGGCCTTCACGGCCGAGGCGGCGAAGCTGGCGGCAGTGCACGCAACAGCGGGCGATCTGCCCACGTACGTGGAGCATCTGTTGCTGATGATGCAGCGCTTCCTGTGGTGCGTTCCCTCCGCGTATTATGGCAGCAAGCCCGACATAAGCCTTTACGACCACAGCCGGATGACTGCGGCGCTGGCCGCGGTGCTGGAAAGGCGCGATCTCGGCGATGCTGAGCTGCAAGCGCTGGGCCGGCAAGCCGACAAGAGCGACGAAGGGCTGGCGCTGCTGGTGGGCGGCGACCTGAGTGGGGTCCAGGACTTCATCTACACGATTGCAGCGCGCCGGGCGGCCAGCGCGCTGCGAGGCCGGTCATTCTACCTGCAGCTCCTGACCGAGGCAGTGACCCGTTTCCTGCTGGACCGCCTCGAGCTGCCGATCACGAACGTGGTCTACGCCGGCGGCGGGAAGTTCTACCTGCTGGCGCGGCCGGAAGACCAGACACGATTGCCCGCTGCGCAGCGCGAGATCAGCGGCGTCCTGCTGGCGCAGCACCGCGGCGAGCTCTACCTTGCGCTGGCCTGGCAGCCGTTGCACGGCCGCGACTTCTATGAAGGGGGCATCAGCCGGGCCTGGGGCGCGCTGAGAAGAAGGCATGCAGGAGGCCAAGCAGCGGCGTTTCAGCGAGCTGGGTGGGGACATCGGCGGCCTCTTCGAGCCGCAAGGCCACGGCGGCAACGAGGAATCGCAGTGCCAGGTCTGTGGCGCCGAACATCCCGGCACCCTGACCCCAAGCCGGGAAGCGGGCAGAGAAGCGGTGCGCGTCTGCCCGCCGTGTGCCTCATACGAGGCGCTTGGGCTGTCCCTGCGCCAGGCCGAGCTTCTGGTGCTGACCAAGATCACCGCGGGGCCCGCGCCGGCGCGGCCCCGGGCACGTGGGAGGAAACGCTGGCCGCGCTGGGGTGCCGCGCCGCGCTGTTCGGCCCTGGCGCGGCATTGCCCGGTCTAGACGGCCTGCGCCGGGTCGTGTTAGCGCTCAGCGATGAGGCGCTGGCTGCTTTATCGGGAGCAGCCGGCGCCCGCACCGCCGTGGGCCGGCGGTTCCTGGTCAACGTGACGCCGGTCGCTACGGCCGCCGACGTCCGCACGTTGCGCGAGCGGCGGTTGGACGAAGCTGAAATGCCATGGCCGGGCGACGTCATGCCCTTCGGCGCGTTGGAGGCGCTGTCGCGGGGCATCCCGCGGCTGGGCGTGCTGCGCATGGATGTCGACAACCTGGGCCGGCTTTTTGCCGAGGGGATGGGCGACCGCGCGACCCTCTCTCGCGTGGCGGGACTCAGCTCGGCGGTAAGCTTCTTTTTCGAAGGCTGGGTGGGGGTGCTGGCAGAGCGACGCAACCGCGATGATGCCAGGGAGGGTCTGGGCCGGCGGCTCTACTCGATCTATTCGGGCGGTGACGACCTGTTCTTCGTCGGCGCCTGGGACGCGGTGGCGGAGCTGGCGCGGGAAGTGCGAGTCGACCTCGCTCGCTACGCAGCGCGGCATCCCGGCATCCACGCCAGCGCCGGCCTGGTCCTGGTAGGCGGGAAGTACCCGCTCTCGCAGGCTGCAGCGGATGCGGCGGAGGCGGAGGCTGCTGCCAAGGGCCTGCACTGGGTCAAGGACAAGGCCCGGCGCAGCAAAGACGCTATCTGCTTCCTCGGCCAGGCGCTGCCCTGGGAGCGGTTTGGCCTGGAGCCGTGTGCCAGCGCGGGCGTCGGCAGCGCGCATGCCTTGATGCACCGGCTGGTGGGCATGGGCGGGGAGCCGGATCAGGGAGGGCCTGGCGCACCCAGGGCGCTCATCCGGCGGCTCATTCAGCTGCATGAGCAGTACCAGGCCACGACGGAGCTGCGCCGGCGCGAAGGCCGGGAGCAGAACGTGGCCGGCGAAGAGCAGGTGCTCTGGGGGCCGTGGATGTGGCAGGCCGTCTACACGCTTACTCGTATGGCAAACCGCACGAAGGATGCAGACATAAACGTCCTTCGAGACCAGCTCAGGAAAGACGAATTTCGCAGCATGCCCTGGATCGGCCTGGCGGCGCGCTGGGCTGAGCTCTATCTGCGCTGACCCGGGCGCGATCCCGCACGACGCGCCCGCGCGATCAAAGGAGGCAAATGTGGCTACAGATTTCAGGTCCGAACGACGCCCGCCATCGGAACAGACGGCGGCAGCGATCCCTGCGCAGGAGATGCATACCATCATCGCCGATGCGAACGGGGCAGAGACGCTCGTGAGGCAGGCCGAACAGGTCGGCAAGCGCCTGAAGGAGGGTAGGCTGACCACCAGCCAGATCCGCTCCTTGTTCGGCGAAGTGCGCCAGATTGAAGCGCAGTGGAGCATGGGTGGAGAGGCCCGCCAGCGGGCGGCGCGGCGCCTGATCCTGCTCAAGCCGAAGATGGCCTATCGAGCAGAAAAAGAACGAGGCATCCGCGCAGTCCGGGAACTCGTTGACGTGCTCGGACCCGCCCTGGACGAGGTCGTGCGCGAGCGCGATGAAACCAGGCAGGACGGCAACTTCCGGCGCTTTGTGGAGTTCTTCGAGGCAATCCTGGCTTATCATAAAGCTTACGGCGGCAATTGACGGCCGGTCACGCGGCCGGGGAGGGGTTTTCGTATGGAAGGCAAGAAGATCAGGCTGGAGGGCAGGGTATTCCTATCGTTCGGCATCGAGGCAGTGACCGGCCTCCACATCGGCGGGACGGAGAGCGGGATCGAGATCGGTGGCGTGGACAAGACGGTGATCCGCGAGCGCTCACCAACCGGCCGTACATCCCCGGATCATCGCTGCGCGGCAAGATGCGCAGCCTGCTGGAGAAGTACCGGGGCAAGGAGCAAAACCAGAGGATCGGTCAGGGCTACATTCATTCGTGCCAGGATGCCGCCGCCTATGCCACCTGTGAAGTCTGCCGGGTGTTCGGGGTGCCAGGCGAGCGCGACTTTGGCGGCCCGACGCGGCTGATCGTGCGGGACGTTCCAATGAGCGACGCGAGCGTGCGGAAGCTCGAGGTTAGCGGCCGCACCGACCTCCCCTATACTGAGGTCAAGACCGAGGTTTCCATCGACCGGGTCACGTCCGCCGCCAACCCACGGCAGATGGAGCGCGTGCCGGCAGGCACCGTGTTCGGCGAAGCAGAGATGGTTTACAGCATCTACAGCGGCGGCGGCTGCGACACCAGCCAGGACGTCGAGGGCCTCAAGGTGGTGGTCGAAGGGCTGCAGCTACTCGAAGACGACTACCTGGGCGGGCTCGGCTCGCGCGGCTCGGGCAAGGTGCGGCTGAGCGCCATCCGCGTGGGCTTGCGCACCCAAGCCGAGTACCTCGCCGCGCCCAAGACGGTCGGCGAGTATGGCACGCTGCGCGAAAATGGCCGCCGGCCTGGCGGCCCTACAGGGGCAGGTATTGCAGGCCCTGGCGTGATGCCCGGGAGGAGTGCCCCATGCCCGAGTTGACACCTTATGCTCTGGCCTTTCGCGGCGCGCTGCACCTGGGCACCCGTGGCACCGAGGCCGAGGATGCGGGCCGGTACGTGCCGGCAGACACGCTCTTTGCCGCGCTGCTGGCCGCCTGGCGAGAGACTGGCGGGGATGTGGAGGCTTTTGCCGCGCCCTTCCTGGGACCCGAGCCCGACCCGCCCTTCCTGCTGAGCTCGGCCTTCCCCTACGCGGGGGGCGTGCGTTTCTATCCAGTCCCGGTTGACCTGACGCGGGTCGTCACACGGCCAGCCATCCGCGAGCGTGGCGAAGAGCCTGAGGGGCACGCGCTACCTTTCGGAGGCGCTGCTGCAAAAGGTCCTGGCCGGGGAGCGGCTGGACGGGTACCTGTACCCCGACGACGAAGCCCAGGAGCCAGAGGCCGGTCTGGCTTTGCAGGGCGGCGCGCTGTGGCTGACCGCCGGGGAGGCGGAGCTGCTGCCGCCCGGCATGCAGCGCAAGCCCGGGAAACTGCGGGCGTTGCGCCATCTGGCCGTGTGGCAGACGAGCCGCGTGCCGCCGCGTAACGGTAGATCGG
>CAWEHT010000428.1:0-3687 GCA_963808455.1 uncultured Chloroflexia bacterium
CATCGCCACACAGTCGGCTCCCAAGGCACACCGCATGCAGGCAATGACACCGAAATCGACATCCGTGGAGAAGCTTCGTGCGCCGGTGCAGGCGGCGCTGTCAGATCTGCCACACGCGCTGGTCGGGATTTACGGCCCCAGCGCGCCTAAATGCTTGCTCTATGGCTCTCAGGCACGTGGAAGCGCCGAGCCCGATTCGGATATTGACTTGATTCTCATCTTCACCCAGGAAATTGACCCCGTCACCGAACTCCTTCGTCTGGGGCAGGTCCTGGCAGAAATCACGATCAGCCGGGGCGTCCTGCTTGCGGTGCGCCCCATTGCGGACTCGCACTTTCGGCGGGCGACCGGCCCATTCTGGGAAAACGTGAAAGACGAAGGCATCATCCTTCATGTCTAGGCGCGACCTGCTCCTCGAAAAGGCCGAGGGCGCGCATTCGCGTGCCCCGAAGCCTCATCAGGGACGGCTTCTACGAGGACGCCATCAGCCGCCTCTATTATGCCATGTTCTTCACCGCCGAGGCGTTGCTCGACTATCATGGCCTCAGGTTTGCGAGGCACAGCGCGGTCATTGCGAAGTACGGCGAGTATTTCAGCAAACCCGGCGCACTCGACAGGCGATTCCAGAAGAGGCTGCAAGACGCGTTTGGCCTTCGCCACGCCGCAGATTACGAGACTGATGAGCGGCTGACGTTCGAGCAGAGCGCGGTAACAGGATTGCTCGAGGATGCGGAAGCATTTCTTGACGCGGCACGCAACTGGCTGAGCCAGATGGACCGCCCCTCGCAGTAGCAGCAGATCCCCGATCTGACGTTGCAGGCTACGGAACCGCGGCCTCCTCACCAGGATGAGGCGCCGGCGCCCTCACTTCGCCGGCATCGGCGCGATCTGCAGCTTGCTGAAGCCAATCGACAACGGGCGAGCGTCGGCGTTCGCCCCTTTGGACAGCTCGGCAGGGCTCTCGGCGTACGCTGCCTGAAACACGACCTGATTCTCGCCAACCCGCACCAGCGAGGCCGGGACGGGAATGGCGGCCGACCACGGCTCGCAGCCCTGCCATTGGTGGCTGCCAAGAAGCTGGCCGTTCACCGTTATCTCCAGCCGCTGCGCCTTGCCGGGCACGCACTGCGGGAATGCAGCGGCGCTTAGCCGGACCGCGGACGCCTCCGTGGCCACCCACATGGCGCGCGACGTGGTGCCTTCCGCCCAAACGCCCCACGCCTCCTGGTTCGACCAGCTGTCTTGGAGGATCAGATTCACTCCAGGATGCGCCGGCGGCGCGATCTCCAATACGCAAATCGGATAGGGCCAGGGATTCGGCCCGGGGGGCGGCGGGAAGCAGCCGGCATTCCTGAGGTCAGGATTGGAGGCTGACTCCGTAAGCTGCGCGCGTTCGCTATCGCCGTGCATGTGAAGGAGCGCGTAGCGCACCCCGTAGTAGCGCAGCAGCTGGGCGAAATCGGGGTCGGTGAGCGGGTGTTCGTGGCCGGCAAGCCAGGCCATCAGGTAGCGTGTGTGCGCGGGCCAGACGCTGCTGGCGCCGGACACCGTGGCCTGCCGGTGATAGGCCGTCGCGACGAGCGTCTCCCCGTCGATCGTCAGCTCCAGGGTCGAGCCGGTCGAGGCCGCAAGGTTGAACGATTCCCTGGCCTGGCATCGATTGATGCCGGAGCCAGGTGAAGGCAGGATGCATTGGAGGCGGATAAGGCTCGGCCGGCAGGGGCGGCGGCAGGATCTCGAAGACCAGGGCCGCGCCCAGGGCCAACCGCAACCACCGGTTCGGCAGCCGATCCAGCGCCAGGCCGGCCAGCAGGAAGATGCCGATGCTCCCGATCACGGCATAGCGGGCGAAGACGCGCGCCCGCTCGAAAAACGGCACGACACCGGCCAGCGCCATGCCAGGGAGCGCGATGGACGCGTCGAAGGGCGCAGGCGGCTGAGACGGCGAAAAGAAGGAAGGCTTCAGGAAATGCATCAATCGCCACACGGCGGCATCCAATGGCTGCAAGGCGGCCAGCCGGATGCTCTGATTGTCCCACTTCAAAGTCAGGCCAAGGGCAAGCAGCACCCCTGCGGCGGCGAGGAACAGGGCAGGCCGCCACTCCGGTCGTTTCCAGGCTGCAGGCACCGCGAGCAGTGCCGCCAGGGAAGCGAACAGGCCGAGATTGACCTGCGCCTGTTCGAAAGGCACCCCCCGGTAGAGCGACAGGGCCAGGGGACCCAGCCAGGGATGTTGTAGGAATGGCAGGAAAAGGCTGTTCAGGCTGGCCCCCCAGAAATTGACCTCCTGAGGCCCATAGAACTCTGCGCCGGTGCGCACGCTGGCCTGCCACAGCAGGAAAAACCCGGGGGCATTCAGGGCCAGGGCCGTAAAGCCGCAGATCAGGGTGCCGAGGAGCACCTGCCGCCAGCCCGCATGGCCCGCCAGGAGCCGGCCAAGCAGCCAGAGGCCCAGCGCGATGCCGCCGATCCAGACGAAATAGGCGGTCCCGGAGATGGCCAGGCCCCAGCACGCCCCTGCGAAGACCAGCCAGGCCCCCCACCGGCGAGGCGAGCCCAGGCTCCGCTCCAGCCCCCAAAGCGCCCAGGGCAGGGCGGCGGTGCCCACCAGGATGTTGAGGTGGCCGATCAGGCTGAACCACCGGACGCTCCAGAAAGCGCTCATCAGGGCCACCACAACGGCCACGCGCCAGGACACGAAGCACCGGGCGAGCTTCAGCGAGCCCGCGTAGGCGGCCACGAAGGTCAGCAGCACGGAAGCGTTGTAGGCAAACGCCGCGCCCCCGAGCCAGCAAAGCGGAGCGGTGAGCACGAACAGCCCCGGGCCCAACGCCTGCCCGAAAGTTGCGACCTGCCATCCCTGTGGGAAGAAGATCAGAGGATAGAACAGAAAGCCGTGTTGCAGCCGCAGAGCATCGGCGTACCACGAGATCCCCCAGGTGTCCTCGAGCACATCGCCATAGAATGGGATGGTCCGGAAGAGGTCTCTCGCGCCCCACCTCCAGGCCAGGATGGCGACAAAGGGCAACCAGGCCAGTATCACGCCCGACCATTTCCCGGCCAGGAGCCGAGGCAGCCAGGAAAGCACCTTGCCTCCACGCGTTACGGCAGGAGCCGACACGTGCGATGTCAGGATTTCCCGCATGCGCTCCCCTATTCACAAGCTCGCCGAAGCATAGCGGATCTGCGGGGCAGTGTCAAAGGTCCCGTTTGGGTGCTTCCAGGCGGTGATGTAGAATACGCACCTATGATCTCGGCGGCTGAACAAAGCCCGGCGAAATGGTCGCGGGCATCCAGGGAGTCTGCCGTCGCAGCCAACGCATGGAAGATCGTGCTCGTCCTGGCTATGGCCGGGTATCTGCTTGCAGCCACCCACCAGCTGCAACTTCCCGGCGTCGGCTACGATGAAGCGGCGGACGTCGTCCCCGCCATCGATATGGTGCAGCACCAGCCGATCGAGGGCGCGGTCACCGTCCAGCTCTGGGGGCATGCGTGGCCGTTGATGATCATGCCGTACATCGGCCCCACCACCACCTACGAGATGGCTCTGGCTTTTCTGCTGGCGGGCGTCAGCGTCGCCACGTTGCGCCTGACCACAATACTGGTCGGAGGACTGACCCTGCTCCTGATGTGGGGCGCCCTCAAGGCCATGTTCGACGTACGCGTAGCCTCGCTGGCGGTCTTACT
>CAWEHT010000429.1:0-11018 GCA_963808455.1 uncultured Chloroflexia bacterium
ATACTCGACGAAGAGCCTGAGGGCGCGCCTGCCGCCTTGCCCGCTTTGCTCGGCCAGGCCGGCCGGCGGGCCGGACCGGGCCGGTGCGCCCTCGATGGCGTCCTGGACCGCGCGGGCGCCAGGCGGCTCCATCCGGCGCGATCCTTCACGACATAATCCACCGCCCCTGCCCTCACGGCCTGTCGCGCCCCGGCCTCATCCGCCGCGCCACAGAGGATCACCGCCGGGGTGCCGGCCTGCGCCGCGTGCAGCCGGCTGAAACCGGCCAGGCCCCCGCCTTCGGGCAGGTCGAGGTCGAGCAGGACGGCCTCGAACGGGCGGGCTGCCAGCAGCTCGAGGGCCGTTCCCAGCCGCTCGGTCGTCGTCAGCTCGAACGCCCGCGGGGCGGCTGCGTCGAGGGCTTCTCGCAACGGGATGATATCTGCGAAGTGATTATCGACCAGCAATACTTGTGCTGGAGGTTCGCGCATCGTCAACCTCTACGAATGGTGTAGCGGCCATGATTCAGAGCCGATCGACTGGCGTCTTCTCCGATTGGCTCTGCCATGCTGATGCCAGGTATGCCGAGCGCGCTCTTTTCGAGGCGCGCTTTCCGATGAGCGGGCTCGCAGGACGATACCAGGGCGGGGGCTGCTTGGCTCAGTGCGTCGCGCAGAGGCATGCGTCGCTGGCGCTGGTCTTGCCGTGCTCAGCCTCGCGTGGAGGTTTGCTCCGCTCAGACCCCTATCCCTGGGCCCTCTGACCGGCCGGCCTCATTCTGGGCAGCACTCTGGCTGTGCCAATTGCAGCGCACACGGGAACTGGCAGGCCGCTAGTCCGCCATGCTAGATCACAACCTGGCCCCTGGCAAACCAGGCCTGGGATTCCCGGAGCTTAGGCAAGTGCAGGGCGGTTTTCGGTAGCAGTGACTGTCATGCTGAGTTTTCCATCCCGCGCCGCGGGATGCGGCTACGCAAGAAACCCCTGGACTGTCATTCTGAGCGGCTGTGCCCACAAAGCCTGTCAACGGCACGCCGCAGCGAAGAATCCGTATCAGGAGTTTCTAGGCAGACGTCAACCAACCTTCGCCGCGGCCGGACGCTGGCGGCGAAGCCCCTACAGGGGGAGCATCCCTCCGGGTGTCGCCGAAGGGGCCCCCGGGTCCCTGCACTTGGGCCTCGGGGAAGGAGGTAGCGCCACCGCCTTGCATACGGTGCCATGAGCGCAAACCCAAGGAACTGGCTGGGCTCCCCGGACGGCGTCGCCACCCAGAGAGCTCGACAAGAGGGTCTTCCCTCTCCCGGCCCTGTAGGGGAACCTGTGGGGCCGCGCGACGCGGTCAGGGTCGGGGAAAATCGGGCACGTTCTGGGCCGGGCTGCCTCAAGGCCCAGGCCTACGGCGCCTGACGACCGTTGCCATGGGCGATCCTGGCTTTGGACAGGGCCTGCGCGCTGACGACCGCCAAGGCCATTCCATGTTGCAGCCGGCCTCCAGTGTGGCAACCGTAACGGGGGCAGCGCGCGCCGCTGGGACCAGCCGCCATCACAGGATGCACACGCAGGTCCCCGAACGGGGATGGATTCGACGGGATAGACAGGGTCAGGCCCAAAAAACATCCATCCCGTGCCGGGACCTTCGTGTCTATCCGGCCTATCCATCCCCTGCGGGGACCTCCGTGTCCATCCTGTGCGAATTAGCCCGCCGGGACCGGCAAGCGAGCCGGGTGGACGCAACTGAGCGTGCTGGCCTGGCGTGGCCCCGCAAAGTGAATTCGCCCTGCGACGGCGCGGCCGCGCCGGCCAGGCGGAATGTGTCCACGGTGGCCCGCATCGCGTCGGCCAATGCTGCCAGCTCTTGAGACGAGGCCGCGACTTCCTCCACCTGCGCCGACAGCTCTTCGGCCGTGGCCGACACCTCCTCCACCGACGCTGAGTTCTCCTCCGCCGCCGCTGCCAGGTTCTCCACCGAGCTGGCGATCTCGCCGATCGACCCTGTCATGTCTCGCGTCGCCGCCAGGTTCTTCTCACCCACCCCGGCCACCGTCTGCAGCCCCTCCGCTACCTGCCCCGCCAGTTCCTGCACCTGCGCCGCGCCGGCCTGCATTTGGGCCGAGGCTTCGCTGTTCTTCTGCGCGGCCCTCAGGATCTCTTTCAATGCCTGCCCCGCCGCCCGCGCCCTTTCGACGCCGCGCGCCACATTGGCCGCCCCCTCGTCGGTGGCCCGCACGGCCTCCTCGGTACCCCGCTGCACCGCCCGCACCAGCTCGGCGATCTCCCGCGAGGAGGCCCCGGCCTTCTCGGCCAGCTTGCGCACCTCGTCGGCCACCACCGCAAAGCCGCGGCCCTGCTCTCCGGCCCGGGCTGCCTCGATGGCCGCATTGAGCGCCAGCAGGTTGGTCTGGTCGGCGATGTCCTGGATCGTGCCCACGATCTTGCCGATCTCCGCTGAGCGCTGGCCCATCTCCCGCACGCGGCCCGCCACCTGGGCGGTGCTCTGGTTGATGGCCTCCATGCCCTGGACGGTGCTCTCCACAGTCGCCACGCTCTCCTTGGCCGCCACAGCCACCTGCTGCGCCGTCGCCGCGGTCACCTCCATGGCCCGGCCGGCCTCCCCGACGGTCTCCCGCAAACGGGCGACTTTCTGGCCGGCGTCCTGGACCAGGCCGGCCTGCGACTCGGCCCCGCCGGCGATGTCACGGACGCGGCGGGCGATCTCGTCTATGGCGGCCGTGACCTCGGTGGTGCTGCCGGCCTGGTTGGATGTGCCCTGGGCCACTTGCTGGACGGTGGCCGTCACCTGGCCCGTGGCCTCGCCCGACTGCTCCGCGGCCGAAGCCAGCTGCTCGCTGGCGCCGGCCACCTGTTCCGCGCTGTCCCTCACCTGGCCGATCAGCTTGCGCAGGTTCACGACCATCTTTTGGAAGGCCAGACCCATCTCGTCCCCGTCGGACCGCAAGGAGACCTCTGCGGTCAGGTCACCCTCTGCGATCCGGCCGGCGATCTCGTTCATCTGTTGCACGTAGAGCCGGGCCTGAAGCAGGGCGTTGGCGATCTCGCCCACCTCGTCCTTGCGGTCGAGCGCCTTTTTCCTGACGGCCTGAGACATACTGGCCGTGCTGGTCAGCTTGCCAAGGCTCAGGTTGAGCCCCACGCTACGGGTGATAGCCAGGCCGACCGTCACCGAGCGTGCCAGCCCCCAGGCGGCTGCGAACCCGAGGGCCGTCAGCAAGAGCAGTGCCAGCGGGACGTACAGCGCCATTGCGGCCGGAGCCGTCAGGCCGCGCCATCCCGGCCACGATGACGCTGGAGATCGGGATCATGATGGCCAACAGGGCGAACTTCCAGAACAACCTGACGTTTCGAAGCATGATCACCTCCTACTTGCAAAAGCGCCGGCTCCAGGGTTGGAGCCGTCCCACATCCAGACGGCGCTCGAGACGCAGACGAGTCACAACAAAAAGGCATCGGCCGCCCGCTTCACCCTGGAGCGAAGCGATCAGCCCATGCCTTCGGCTTGTAGGCCCTGGTCCTACACGGCAAGGCAGCGCATCACCGGTCGCGATACCTCCAGCGGGATCACGAAATGGTTCTGCTCATCTACCTGTCCCTATCGGCTGCTTGCTCGCTGGCGGGCGTCAAGATCGCATAAACTTTTGCGGCTCTCTCTGGCCGGGCCCGGACCGTGCCGGGGAGGGGGGGTGTGTTTCAGTTTGGGGGCGCGGCCGACCACGAATTCTGGCACACGTGCGCGAATCGGCGCGGCCAACGCGGGCGATTCGTGCATTCGTGGGCGCCATTCGTGGTCGGCGGCCACACCCTGCCCCCGACGTGAAACGCTCCCGGGCAGGGGTTCCCGGATTTGCCGCGTTTCCGGGAAGTTGTGTTAAACTGAGTGTGTTTCCCGTGTAGTTCGAAGACAGCTGTAAGGTATCGGTCGCAGGCGTGTTGTTCTGACGTCGCTGCAGTCCGGACGGCGGGCCTGTCTCAGCGCACCGCGATAAACCGCTTCGGGCATCCCTACCGCGCTTCTTCCAGACCTTATGCGCTCCGTATCAGGGCCGGGCCCTGGGTGTTGCCGCCCAGGGAGCACCTATGTGCGCCGCAGGCGCAGGGCCTCTTGGCGGGGCAACGTCTCTCCTCGGATCTACCTGAACCACTATTCGTGAGCGGGACCGGCGCGGCCGGCTCTCGGCACCCCGAGATGCCAGAGTCTCCAGGCCGAGATGGCAGGCTGCGCCCAGTACATGCCGTGGCGCCGTTGCGGCGCCGCGGGCCGTTCACCTGCCCCCGCGGTCCCATGCCGCGGGTGGCAGCGTAAGGAGCACGTGGTGGTCGAAAGCACCTTTCTGGGACATGTCTTGGTAGCCGTTGGCGACCCCATTTTCGGCGAGGCGACGGCCTCATTGCTCCGCGGTGAGGGTTTTACCTGCGATGCGGCTGCCGACGGCGCGGCGGCCGAGGGCCTTCTGGGCGCGGGCGATTACGATATCGTGATTGCCGACACTGGGCTGGCGGGCAACGCCGGCCTCGAGCTCATCTCAGCCCTGGCGCGCGCACCGGGCTGCCCTCCCGTCATCCTCGTCACGGACACCCCATCGATGGACACGGCCGCGCGGTCGATCATGCTTCCGGTAGTCGCTTACCTGGTCAAGCCGGTGCCGCCGCAAGAGCTGCTGCAGCACGCGCGCGCTGCGGCCGGGCTGGCACAGGGCCAGCGCCAGGCGCGCAGGCTGGACGCCCGCCTGCGCCGCTGGCTGCAGGACCTGGCGGTCGTACAGGGGACGATGGCGGCCGGGGTAGACGATCCCGCGCAATCCCTTGGCCTCTTCGTCAGGCTCACCCTCCAGTACATGGCGGGCTGCATGTCGGACGTGCTGCAGATGACCCGCATCCTATCCATGCAAGGCCCCGACGCCGGCCAGCCCGTGACCCTGCTCAGGGCCGTCGAGGGCGCGATCCAGGTGCTGGAAAACAGCCGGAAACATTTCAAGTCGCGGGAGCTGGCGGATCTCCGCCAGAAGCTCGAGCAAGTCCTGGCAGACTACGCAGGTCATTGATAGCTGGGTTATCTTCATGTTTACGCCATGCTTACGCGCATCGAGGTCGTCTTTGTCGATAAGAAGATCAGGGCGGAAGAGAGCTCTTGGTTGGCCGGCACAGCGGCCCGTCGAATAGCGGCCCGCATCTGTCCAGGCGGACAGCCTTGTCGGAAAGGCTTCGGGCCTTCCAGTCGAAGGCGCAAGGACCGCTCCCGAACCGGAGTGTTCCTTGCGCCTTCGTGTTTTTCCAAGGCATCTCGCTTTTTTGCGGAGAGAAGGAGGCACCTCGATGTTCCAATGGTTCTATGACCTGAAGACCGGCGTGAAATTGCTTGCGAGCTTCCTGGTCGTGGCGGCGCTGCTGGTCGTGTTGGCCGTGGTGGGCTACACCCATATGAGCGAAATCAACGCCGGCAGCGCCGCCATGTACGGGGAGCGGACGCTGCCCATCCAGCAGCTCGGAGCCATGAAGACCGACCTGTGGACCATGCGCGGCGACGTCTACCTGTATTTGCTGATGCCGGCCAGGCGGCCACGGAGGAAAAGGCCCTCGCCAACGACACCGCCGCCATCGACAAAGATACCGAGAGCCTGGGCAACGTGAACATGGATGCTGCCGAGAAGGCGGATTGGGCCACCTTCCAGACGGAATGGCCGGCGTACCAGAAAGCCTGCGCCGACATCATCGCCCAGGCCAAGGCCGGCCACACGCAGGCAGCTCTCGATCTTCTTCATTCCGGAGCTCCGGCCCCGACCGCCCGGCTGGCCATCAGCGCGGCCACGGATGACCTGTCCAAGAGGATGGCTGACCAGGCCCGGCTGGCATCCGAGGGCAACCTCCAGACATTCGGCAGCGCATCCAGGATACTGCTGGCCACCGCTTTGCTGGGCGTCCTGATTGCAGTCGCGCTGGGGCTGTTTATCAGCCGCGCCATCACGCGGCCGTTGCGGCTGGTCACGGACGTTTCCCGGCAGGTGGCCGGGGTGGACCTCGCGGCGCTGGCCGCGGGGATGCAGGCATTGGCGGGCGGCGACCTGACGCGGTCGCTGGCCATCCAGTCTCGGCCTGTGGACGTAGACAGGCGGGACGAAATTGGCGAGATGGCCGGGACCTTCAACACGATCATTGCCCGGCTGGGAGAGATTGGCGGCGCGTTCGGAGACATGACGGCTGGTTTACGCGACGTGGTCGGGCAGGTCGCTGGAGGCGCCGCCCAGGTAACCGCCGCCAGCGGCCAGCTGGCATCAGCGGCAGAGCAATCCGGCATGGCCACCACGCAGGTCACTGTCACTATCCAACAGGTCGCTCAGGGCAGCGCTACTCAGGCCGAGAGCGCTTCCGATGTCGCGGCCGCGATGGAGGCCATCGGGCACAAGGTGGAGGCCATTGCCCGCGGTGCCGAGCGCCAGTCTGCCGCGGTCGACCGGGCGGGTAAGTCGGTGGAGCACCTGGGCCTGGCTCTGGCCGAAGTCGCTAAGTCGGCCGAGGTCGAGGCGTCGGCCGCCGGACAGGTGTCGGAATCGGCGCGTGGCGGGGCCGAGGTCGTAAAAGGCACCGTCGAAGGGATGCAAGCCGTCCATGAGAGCACCGAGGTGGTCGCCGGAAGGGTGCAGGAGATGGGCCAGCGCTCGGAAGAGATCGGCAAGATCGTCTCCACGATCCAGGACATCGCCGACCAGACCAACCTGCTGGCCCTGAATGCGGCCATCGAGGCGGCGCGGGCTGGCGAGCAGGGCCGCGGGTTCGCGGTGGTGGCGGACGAGGTGCGCAAGCTGGCGGAGAAATCGGGCTCGGCCTCCAGAGAGATCTCCGAGCTCGTGCGGACGGTGCAGAAAGGCACGGCCGAGGCGGTGGAGGCGACCAGACGCCAGGCGGATGAAGTGAACCGGCGCGCGGAGGACGCGCGCCAGGCCGGGCAGGCGCTCGCGCGGATCCTGACCGCGTCCGAGGACAACAACCGGGCAGCAGTGCAGGCCAGGGCAGCCGCCATTCGTATCCAGCAGCTGGCGGCGGAGGTGGCAGAGGCGCTGCGCGTGGTGAAGGGCGCAACCGAAGAGAACCTGGCGGCCACGTCGGAGATGACCGAGAGCATCGGCAAGGTCGCGGTCGTCGGTTGAAGGGGTGGCGGCCGCGGCGGAGGAGAACTCCGCCTCGGCGGAGGAAGTGTCGGCCACGGCGGAGGAGCTGTCGGCGCAGGTCGAGGAAGTTTCGGCGTCATCTCAGGAGCTGGCAGCCCTGGCGGAAGCACTGCAAGGGGCGGTGAGCCACTTCAACCTGGGAGAGAGCGCTGGCGGGCCCGGTGGCCTGCAGCCGGCCATGCCGCGGCAGCGCGCTGCGCCACGCGAAGCCCGCGCGGCCGGCAGCCCCGCCCCAAGGCGCACATAGGACTGGGCAGCCAGAACGGGCGCAGGCCGGGGCTTTCCGGCACGTTTGAGAGTATCGGAATGCGAGTGAGCATGTTTACGCCGCCCTTACGCGCGTCAAGGTCGTCTTTGTCGATAAAGAAATCAAGGCGGCACAGAGCTCTTGGCTGGTCGGCACACCGGCCAGGCGAATAGCGGCCCGCATCTGTCGCGGCGGGCAGCCTTGTCGGAAAGGCTTCGGGCCTTCCAGTCGAAGGCGCAAGGAACACTCCGGTTGGGGAGCGGTCCTTGCGCCTTCGTGTGTTTCAGAGGCAGGAGGGAAATCCAGCGTATGGACGGCTAGTGCACCCACAAGCGACGTCTTCGGCAGCACCAGGTGTCATTCTGAGCGGGCCTACGGTCTACCGGGGGCCGCGGCAAGGCGCCAGCGAAGAATCCGTCGGGCACTGCCGAATAGGTTGATTGATTTTGCACTAGGATATCGCTCACCGGCCTGATGGCGTTCCCGAGCCAGATCGGTCGCGCCTTCGTCGGATCCGTAATCATAGTGTAGGAGAACCTAAGACATGAAGCTCAACATCCGGGCCAAGCTGCTCATAGGCTTCGCTGTGGTCGTGGCGCTGGCGTTGTGCGTCGGCGTGGCGGGATATCGCGGCGCAAGCGCGCTGGGCAGCGCCGCATCCCATCTTTACAACTCCGGAACCCAGGGGATCTCCGCCATCCAGGCGGCGCAGACCAACGCATTCGAGATAGAAGTCTCGCTTCGCGACGCCATCTCGGCTGGCGACGCCGACCAGGTCCAGTCGGACGCCAAGGATGTGAACGATCTCGATGACGAGATGAGCGGGCACCTCGCGGATTTCGGGAAGGTGGTCGCCGATCCGCAGACGCAGCAGCTCTACCAGCAGGTAATGCAGAGCCAAAAGGCCTATCAGGCGGCGGCCGCCAACATCCTGGCGCTTGCCGGGCAGGGTAAGGGCGCCCAGGCGGCGCAGGCCCTGCAAGGCGCCGAGCCCACGGTCTCGGCCATCGACGATGGCATTGACAAGCTCGCCCAAAGCGAGCAGGCGCAGGCCAAGAATGACTTCGACTCCAGTGTGGCGCTTTTCGCGAGCACCCGCGACTTGATCCTTGGGGCCATAGCCCTGGCCGTGCTTGCGGGCCTCGGCATTGCTCTGTTCCTTTCCCACTCGCTGATCGACCCTCTGAGGATCATCGCCGGGGCGCTTGCTAATTTCAGCAGAGGGGACCTGAATCGCGACATACCGGTGAGTTTGAAGATCGCTATCTCAAGCAGGGACGACGATATCGGCACGATCGGTAAGGGTTTGAAGGGCTCAGAGGAGTACCTCACCGAAATGTCGGATATCGCGCGGCGCATTGCCGCCGGCGACCTGACGGTGCAGGTGGTTCCCAGGTCGGAGAAGGATGAGTTCAGCCAGGCCTTTACGGAGATGCTCGCCAGGCTGCGCGAGCTGGTGTCTGGGATTGCCGCCAGCGCGGACCAGGTAACGAGCGCCAGCGAGCAGCTGGCCTCCGCCGCGGAGCAGTCGGGCGAGGCCACCGGCCAGGTAACCACCACCATCCAGCAGGTGGCGCAGGGCGCGGCCGGCCAGGCCAGCAGCACCACCGAGGTCACCGCTGCTATGGACGAGATCGCCCGCCGCGTCCGCGACATCGCCGGCGGGGCCGAGTCGCAGGCCGGCCTGGTCCAAGGCGCCGGCCAGAAGGTCGCCCGCTTGCGGGAGACCCTCGATGAAGCCGGCCGGGCCATGGAGGTGGCTGCCGCCACAGCACAGCAGGTGGCCGGGTCGGCCCAGGAGAGCGCGACGACCGTGGAGAGCACGGTCCAGGGCATGGAGGCCATCAACCAGAGCACCGCCCAGGTGGCCGCCCGCGTGCGGGAGATGGGCCAGCGCTCCGAGGAGATCGGCAAGATCGTCGGCACGATCCAGGACATCGCCGACCAGACTAACCTGCTGGCGCTCAATGCCGCCATCGAGGCGGCCAGGGCCGGCGAGCAGGGTCGCGGCTTTGCGGTGGTGGCCGACGAGGTGTGCAAGCTGGCCGAGAAGGCGGGGGCCTCGTCGCGAGAGATCGCCGAGCTGGTGCGGGCGGTGCAAAAGGGCACCGAGGACGCCGTGCGGGCGACCGACGAGGGGGCGGCCAATGTGGCGCGGGGCGTCGAGAGGGCGCGGGCGTCGGGGCAGGCGTTGCAGGAGATCCTGGCAGCGGCGCAGAAGAACAGTGCGGCCACGGCCAACATCCAGGCGGCGGCGGCGCAGGTGCAGGTGCTGGCGGGGCAGGTAGCGGAGGGGCTGCAGACGGTGGCCGGGGTGGGTGAGAAGAACCTGGCGGCGACCAGGGACATGACGGGGTCGATCGGCGAGATCGCCAGCTCGGTGGAGAGCGTGGCAGCGACGGCGGAAGAGAACTCGGCGTCGGTGGAGGAGGTGTCGGCCACGGCTGAGGAGCTGTCGGCCCAGGTGGAGGAAGTCGCGGCCTCGTCTCAGGAGCTGGCTGCGCTGGCAGAGTCTTTGCAGCGCGCGGTAAGCTCCTTCAGGCTGGAAGAAGGCGCCGACGGGACGGCCGCCCGGCAGCCGCAGGGCGCGGCCCCACGGGCAACCGCGCGGCCGGCAGCCCGGCCCGGGAACGCCGTGAGAGAGCAGCGTGTGATGGCCGGAGCGCGGGTAGGCGCGACGCCAGACGCATCGCGCATTGGAACCGCGTGAGGTGTTCGGATCACGAGGTGTTCATCTTGTCCGCTGCGGAGGCAGGGCGCAGGCACCGTTCAGCCATTTCTGCCGTTGGCAGATGTTTATTGCGGGAAGACCTTCCTGGATTGAGAATGTTGATGGGGTCCAAGAAGCAGGATGTCTCTTTCAGGCCTGCGCCGCAGGGCCGGTCAGCTCTTCGATGTCGATGTCAGCGCGAGTTTCCTGCATGTCGATGGCCGGCGGATCGTCGGTCCCTGGGCCGGTCCGTCCTGACGCATTTGGAGAAGGTTTTGCATGATGGTAATATCCCCGTATCATGCGTGCGGTCCCGCATCACACTTGGGGACCCGCTTGCAGCCGCCTTGGGGCCTCATCTGATTTCGCACGAAGGAGGCCCTTTCGCGGATGCAACAGGCAGCGCCGTGACCTTTGGTGGCCTTACATGTCAATCTGTAGAGGTTGGCGTCGATGAGAGTTTCGGGTGCGGCGGAACGGCAGGCTTCTTACGCACTTGTCTTGGCCTTTGTCGTATTGGCTGCCGGCATCGTCGCCGGCGGATACATCTACTACCATGCCTACGAGCAACGCTACCGGGCCCAAGTAGAAAGCCAACTATCGGCGACTGCAGAGCTCAAAGTGGCCGAGCTCGCCGAATGGCGGAACGAGCGCCTGGGAGATGCCTCGGTCCTGTACGGAAACGCCCCGTTCTCCACATTGGTGCAGAATTATCTTGCCGACCCATCGGATCCCGAAGCATACGAGCAGCTTTCAAGGTGGCTGAGCACCATCCAGGCCACCGGCAACCGGTATGACCGGGTCGCCCTGCTAGATCTCAAGGGCGGTACGCTTATAGCCGAGCCGCCCTCGTCGCCGGCGACTGTCGCTGCCATCATCGCGCAGCACGCTTCCGAGATGCCAA
>CAWEHT010000430.1:0-9409 GCA_963808455.1 uncultured Chloroflexia bacterium
AAACACCCCCTTGCCTCCACTTGTGCTGTCCCGTTGTGATGCATTCTGCAAGTGCTATAATCAGGACGTGCGGGCGCCCTGCCTGCGCACACCGGAAGGGGGGAGCATGCGGGCCGACTCTCAGTTCACGAGCTGCGAGCGCTACGCGCTGCTGGGCGCGTTGTTCGGCAGCGACAAGACGGCGCTCACGGTGCGCCAAGTCGCGGACCGTTTGGGCACCGGCTACGGCACGGCCTGGCAGATGCTGCAACGTGTTTCGCGAGTGCTGCCCATCGGCGCCGAAGGCAGGCGCCCCGTCTGGTGGCGCCGGATGACCCCGTAGAATCGACGCAAACGCCCTGTCTGGCCGTGTAGGATGCCCCAGGAGCGATTCTACGGCGCTAAGCCTACAGAGATACCCTCGCGCTACCCACAGCGCCCCAGGACGCTCCACAGAGGTTTGACAGGTAATGCTCTACATTGACCACTACCGGAGTGACTGACAGCCATTTGCATATTCGACCCAGTAAGCCCGCAGATTGCCTCTTTCTGCCAGGCAGGATGCGTAGTCTACCCAGTCCCATGCGTAGTAAGCCATGCGGGTGAAGGCGAACTACAGCAGCGCTCATGGTAGATATCAGCGCGCGCCGACAGGTAAAGCCGCCCCTCGTCATGAGCCTAAGCTCTGGACAGGACAAACGGCTATGGTCCTGGCTCCCATCCAATAGCACCGGGGCCTGCCTCTAGCACGTTGCAAGATTCCCCATGATGTGCCAGCAAGCCGTGCTAGCCGCCTGGTAAAATTGGCATACTGCGGGCCGTTGTGGCGGGCTGCATGGTGCTGTGGCAGACGAACGTTACCGTGTGGCGCAAACAGCAGACAGCCGTTTCACACCCCTATTGTGAAAGATGCGACTTTCCATAATGGATATAGTGTGAACATGCAAAATGCAACATGTTGTATAGCGTTGACAACTGCGGGGCAGTGTGGTATGCTCTCCGTTTGGAGGTGACGGAATGGCCGATATGCTGACAATCCACGAAGCGGCCGCGGAGCTGCGCATACATGTTGAAACCCTGCGGCGCTGGATTAGGGCGGGCCGGCTGCGAGCGGTCAAAGTGGGCGTCAAGATTCTTGTGCCACGCTCGGAAGTAGAGCGCATCCTGTCAGAGGGCACCGCGCCTATTACCCTGGCCGGCGGGCGGACGCTCGAGCGGTCGCGGCTCGACACGCTGAACGACTGAGAAACGAGGCCCGGCGGTGCGTTGCAACCTTAACGAAACCGCACAGCGAAGAGCAAGCGTCTACGCGAAGCGCTTGCTCACGATGAGCAAAAGCTTCGCGCAAAAACCCTGAAAAGGGCCATTCTGCTGACCACAAGCAATAGTGGGCAACCGGCAAAGGACCACAACAGGCAGTAGGTGAGCCGCCACCCTAGCTCAATCGGTAGAGCAAGCGCTTCGTAAGCGCTAGGTTAACGGTTCGATTCCGTTGGGTGGCTCTCTCGGGGAAGGTCAATGTGCATCGGCTTGAATGTTGAAAGGGGATGTCGACGCGCCGGTCGCCGTGACAGCCAGCCCTGCATGGAAGTTGGGGGTGCAGGGCAACTGCGCATCCCAACATTGATCACCAGTCTCCAGTGACCACACCCTCGCTCCGTTCGCAGTCACATTCATCTTCAATAGTGTCTTGGGGATCTCACGTGGCCACGTGATCAATGCCGCGTGCTACCCACCCTTGTGCTGATACGGGGTTGGCCCGGCTACCACCAGCACGAGCGCGATCATGGACCTCGCCTGCCGGGTGGGCACGTTCATGCGCCCTGCCACGAGCGCGTGTAGCCCGCCAGCCAGCAGCAGCACCGAACCGGCCAGATGTAGGCCAGGCCGAATCGCACGTCCGGCGCAGTGAGAAACCAGAACAGCAAGCCTGCGACGGGCGCCAGCAAGGGCACGGTCCAACGAATGGCCTGTCCATGGACGTTGCACTTCTGGCGAGAAGCCAGCCCCAGGGCAGCGGCCCCCACGACCGCCAGACCCACCAACCACCGCACTTCGTCAGTAGCTGCACCGCGTTGCAGCCACCCCGAACCCAGTTCCAGTTCGCGAGCACGACGTTCGGATCGCCATGAGGCACCCAAGCCCAGCTGCGAATCCACATGCTCTCTATCCTGACCAGGCTGTCGGGAACGGCCCAACTCAGAGAGTGAACACAGCCCAGCGAGGTAGGATAAGCGAAACACCCCGACAGCACTACCCCCCGGAGCAGTCAGGGCAACCAAATCGCGATGCAGGCAGCCGCGGCAACAACGCCGGCAAGGCCGAATGACTGGCCTGGGTTCCCCGCTTCACGGCCCCTGCTGCAAAATATCCAGGTGAGCACCGCAAGGGGAGCCAGCAAGAGCGGCAAAGCCGAAAGTTTCACCGCCGTCGCGAAAACGCCCACCAACAAAGCCAATACAACGAAGTACCAAGGGCTCTCTTCAACCTCCAGACTCCTGATGCACAGGTACGCCGACGTCAGGCCCAGGATGGTAACGACCATATCCGGCGATCCAGAGCCGAGCAGGGTCGGGTCGCGCACGAGCACATGGCAAGGCATGATGGCCACGATCATGAACATCGATGCCACGTTTACCCGATGCCGAGCGCGGCGTGGAAGGCGCCGGCGACGCTCAAGCAAAAGACAAAGAACACAAGGCTGCTGGCAATCAGGGGAGCGTGTGTAGCCAGAGCGTGACAGCATCCCCAATAGGGCAGCTCATTCAACGCCGGGGCAAGCGGTGCCGGCGGCGGGTGTGTTATTGAGCAAAGGCGGGGCGGCCAGCGCCGCTGTGGCCCATGATTGCAGGGAAGGCACATCGCTGACCAGGTTTGGGCCGGGCGCGGCGGCGTGGTATAGTTTGGCAATCATGGTGGCGCCCAAGAGTGGTCTTGCTCGGCCTGTCCGCGATCTTTTCAGCGACATCTGGCGCTTCGGCAGCGGTGCGCCGGCCAGCCTGATCTTGTTATCCCTGCTGATGGTGACCCTCGCGCTCTGCGCCGCGTTCCCTCAGCAGCCTGCCGGGCTGTCGGGCTCCCCCGCCCAACAGTGGCTGATAGCCACCGCGGCCGGTTACCATATTCTCGGCCCGATCCTGCGTTACTTAGGCATCTACAATATCTTGGGCGGACTCTGGCTGCAAGTGCTGCTGGGCGCGATTGCCTATCATCTGCTGCTGCGCGCCGCTCGGACCGGGCTGCGAGCCTGGGGCGCACTGCGCCCCGCAGACAGGCTACGTTGCCTGCCTCCAGCCGTTGTGCCGGCCGAGCTCGTGACCCTACCGGCTGACCAGCCCCAACTCGAGAAAAGCGCTGCACGAGCAGAGGCTTCAAGCCGGACCGGCGGGCTCCAACAGGACACACCGGGCAGGGATGCCTTGTCGCCGAGGAGCGGAGCGCCGGTCGAGCCACACGGTGACCTCCGGGAACGGATCCAGATTACCCTGGAGGCGCGGCTGGGCTACCGTTGCAACATCCTCGTGGGCACCCCCGTCTGGACCGTGCTTTACGGTGTGCGGCGGAACTGGGCCGCGCTTGCCCCCGTCAGCACCTGCGTCGGAGGTCTGCTTTTGCTCCTGGGCTTGCTGCTGAACAACATTAGCGGATGGACAGCTTCGGGCCTGGCGCTGGCACGGGATATCCCCACTGAAGTGCCGCAGGCGGGCGGGCTGACGGCTTGCCTCGGAAGCCGTCGGTGGGGCCGAAAACAGCCCCACCTCTTCCGTGCTCCTGACCTGGCCGGGAGGTGCCACCGCCCGGGCGTCGGTGGGTTATGTCCACCCCGCGTGGGCGGGCGGTCTCTGGCTGGTCCAGCAGTTGACCGGGGTCGGGCTGGTGGTAAGCGCACAGGACGAGCGAGGTCACCCCGTCCTGTTACAGTCGGTAGCTGCTCCCCAAACAGCTGCGGCCGCCCCATCCCAGTTGAACTTGGAGCAGGCTCAGAATGACAACGAGCAGCCCGCAGCGCCACGCGCGTACATCAGTGACACCCTGCATGTTCTTTTCACCGCTACGCAGACCGAGCAGGTGTTCGCGACGCTGGCGAACGATACGGCTTTTCGGGTGGTCGAACTACCCCGCGCTGCCTGAGCGAGGCATCGCGGCGACTGTCTTTCTCGTCGAAGCCTATCAGGGGAATGACCCAACCCCAGCCTTGAGCCAGCTGGTCAAGGGCCAGGCCGCCCTGACCCTCGACCGCATCACGTACCATTTTCAGGAAGATCGCCATGCGGTGATGGATTTTTCCTACCTGCCAGGCGCGGCGCCGCTGGCCGTCAGTGTCCTTCTCCTGCTGACTGGGATCACAATTACCCTCTGGTGGGGACGATCGGAAGTCTGGATCAGCCTGGCGAACGGGGAGCCGCAGACGCTGGCCTTCTTGCGCTCGAGGTCAGCACCTGGCGACGAAGGCAAGCGCCGCGTGCTCGAGGCGCTGCGCGCTGCGCTGAGCGATGACCAAGCTCCATTCCGCGACGCCCCCTCCAAGGGTGGCATCATAAAACCCCAGAGGGATGCCACGCGATGATCCGGGTAGATCTGATTTGCTGGGGGTTGGCCGCTCTTAGCGCCGTCGGCGCCGGTGTGGCGGGCGAGCGTGCCGCGTGGCTAAGCACACCTTATGTACCTCCACGCTTGATGAGCCTGGCGCTCTGCTGCCTTCTGGCCGGGCTAGGTTGGCGGTCGCTGGCGGAGGGCGGTTGGCCGGGGGCGGTATCTGTCGAGGCACTGGCCCTGCTGGCGGCGGGGGCTTTGGCGTGTCAGCTCTGGATGCCGTCCCAAGTCGAGAGGATGGGGCACAGCGAGCAGGAACTGGATGAACGGCCAGCCGCTCGCTCGCTGCTCTCTATTTCTACCGTATTGTGCGGCCTCATCGTGGCAGAGTGCGCCCTCCTCGCCTGGCCCAACCCGCCGGTGGCGCCGGTGCCTCAGGCCCGCACATGGCTCTTTGGGCTGCGTAGCCTCCTGGTCGGGCTCGGCCTGGGCGGCTGGCTGGTAATGGCTCCCGCGCTGGCTCGTCGCTGCAGCGCGCTGGCTGGACAGAGCGCTGCACACCGAAGTGGTGCCCCATAGGCGCCGGCGTGGAGGGGAGCTGTATGGGGCAGATGTCCTTGCCCAAGCGGCCGATGGGCGCGCGCGGTCCGGAGGGCCTGAAGCGCCAAGGTCGCAAGCGCGGCGGTTCGGGTTGAACCTGGTCCTCAAGAGATGCGGGCCGGGCGCCTCGCAAATCTCCATTCCTCCGCTTGGCACTCTGCCAACGCAGAAGATGGATGCCGGCCATGAGATACCCACAGCCGCGCGAAAAGCCGGCAGAAGCCTCTCGAATGTGGCGGCACCTGACAAAGGCCCAACGCCGCCGGTCAGGATCGCCGGCGCGCCGGTCGAGTCAGCCCCGCCAGCCACCCCCCGGGCCACCAGCCTCGCGGACGGCGTCGCTCTTGCCGTCTCGGCCCTCAGGTTCAGCTACCCGTGGCTGACGGCCGCGCTGCTGGTCGGAGGGCTTTGGGGTGCCGCAGCCTACGCCAATCCATGGCGCGGCCGGCCCGCCGAATTATGGTTGGCCGCCGCCTGGCTATGCGGGGCAGCCTGCCTGGCCGCGGCCACGCCCCCGAAAGGATCACGCCTGCGAACCGTTGCACTCTGCGCCCTCGTGCTGTTCGGCGCGGCCGTGGCGCTGCTGGCGGTCTGGCAGATACCCTCGCTGTTCTCATGATGCGTTAGGACCAGAACGATACTTGGAGACGCGGCAAACAGTAACACGGGCTAACCCGGCTTGACAGGTCGGTCGAGCAGACGTAAAATTCAGAGGCTGAATTTTACAGCGAGATGAGGCATGGCCGAGATCGAGCACGAGCTGCGCATCCTCGAAGAGATCGAACGCAATCCCAACGTGACCCAATCCGGGCTTGCGGTGCAATTGGGCGTGGCCGTGGGCAGCATCAACTGGTACATGAAGCGCTTGATTGGCAAGGGTTACCTCAAGGTCACCCATCTGCAGCGGCGCAAGCTGCATTACTTCCTGACGCCGTCTGGGCTCGGCCGCAAGTTCGAGCTCACCCGCAGCTATATGGACGTATCGCTGCGTGTCTACCGCGAGCTGCGCCAGGCTGCGCTGGCTGCGCTGGCTGAGGTACGGCAGCGAGGATGCGATGTTGTCTACGTGGATGATGAAGGCGAAGCTGCCGACATCTTGCGCCTGACCTGTCTCGAACAGGGGATCCTCTTGAGCAAGGGGGCCCTTTCCGTGCCCATCCTGCGGTCGGACGGCCTGCACTTCGACGTGGCATGGCCGGAGGCCGGTAGCTGACGTGTGCGGTCTACCAGCATGCGCACACAAGGAACGCGAGGTGCGTTGAGAAGCTCGTGTCGGTGGGGAGATCGCTTTGTGTCTGGCATCCTGAGAGCATGCACGCGGCGGGGCCTTAGGTGGCTCGGGCGTCGGACCGTCTTGTGCGGTCCGGAGTGCCCGTTCAGCCGTACCAGCCCGATGTCGTTGCAACCCCGACAGGGTTCTTGCAGGCACGAGGTGCATTCCTCAGGATGCCAGGCATGCTTCTTGATCGTATCGCATGATCAGCCTGATTAGGAAGAAGGCCGCGAGCCTTTTGGTACCGGTCATGGTTTGTTCGACATGGGTCGTCGTATGACGCAGGGGGATGGCGCCCTCCGTACGTGTCATTGCCTGGCGCCGCCCGAAACGGCAGGGATATGGCTTCGATAGACATCTATACAAGCCGCGAGTATCTACCGCCAGGCCGTGCGCACGTGGCGATGTTGTATCCTTTTTGGGGCATTTCTCCAGAGGACCCGGCTGACCCGTGCACCGGCCGCTTCGACGAATATGCTCGGACGGGGAAAGCTTACTTCGCTATGGCGCCGTTAGCTCAGGCCGCGGTGGCCGTTGCACCCTGCGAATGGCTGGCAGGCCAGGAGAATGAGCTCATCCGACGTCTGGCGGTAGCAGCGCGCGGCCTGGGCAAGCGTACTGTGATCTTCTTCAATAACGACTCGACAGAGCCAATCGAGGTCGAGGGGGCCCTCGTCTTCCGCACATCACTATATCGGTCGCGCCGCCGGAAGTCGGAGTTCGCGCAGCCGGCATGGAGCGAGGATTTCTTGCAGCGTCACACAGGTGGCGAGGTACCTCTTAGAGAGAAGACCGCGAGGCCGGTGGTGGGGTATTGCGGGTACAGCCGCATGGCCACTGGGCAGCACGAGCACTTGAGGGGCTGGCTGGGTGCGCGTCCGGGCATTGCGCGCTGGTTTGAGCGGCGAGGCATGCAACTTTAATTCTCATCCCGGGGTCAGGGTGCGTGCGCAAGCCATCCATGTGCTGTCCCGCAGACAGGACTTGCGCACCAACTTTGTGTTGCGACAGGCATTCTGGAACGGAGCCCTGGCGACTGGCCAGCTGGACGCAGCCCTGGCGCAGAGCTCGCGGCGCGAGTTTGTGGCAAACATGATCAACAGCGACTACGTGCTTTGTGCACGCGGGGCGGGCAATTTCTCCTATCGGCTCTATGAAACCCTGAGCTGCGGCCGCATACCCATATTGGTCGACACCGATTGCGTTCTACCATATGACGACGTGATTGATTGGCGGCAGTATTGTGTTTGGGTGGATGAGCAAGAGATCGAGGCCATCGGAGAGCAGGTGTTATCCTTTCACAGTGCCCTGACGGCCAAGGACTTTCGCGGCCTGCAAATTCGCTGCCGACGCCTCTGGGAGGAATGGCTGTCCCCGCAAGGGTTCTTTGCCCACCTCCATTGCTACCTGGGCTAGAGCAAGATGGCAAATGTGGAACGGGCCCTGCCGGTCATTCGCATCAAGCCCTCGCGCGGGCTGGGTGCCCCTGCAGTTGGTCAACGTATGGGAATATCGTGAGCTACTGGTCTTTTTGGCTTTCCGCGATATCCAGGTGCGATACAAGCAAGCTGCGCTGGGCGTAGGCTGGGCAATCCTACAGCCACTTCTGACGGTGGCCATCTTCAGCGTGATCTTCGGGCGGTTGGCGCATTTGCCGTCGGAGAATATCCCTTATCCAGTTTTCACCTTCGCTGCCCTGCTCCCGTGGAATCTGTTTTCCACCGCCCTGCAGCGCTCAGGGCTCAGCCTGGTGAACAGCTCGCCGCTGCTGACTAAGGTCTATTTCCCACGGTTGGCCATCCCGATGGCGGCAACGATGGTGGGGACACTGGACTTTGTCGTCTCGTTTGTTATCTTCCTGGTCATGATGGCCTTCTATCACGTCTGGCCTACCCTGAACATGTTGTGGCTGCCGGCCATGACTCTGCTGGCACTCATCACTTCCATGGGGGTCGGCCTCTGGCTGTCAGCGCTGAATGTGCGGTACCGTGACGTTCAACAGATGATTCCGTTTCTGGCCCAGCTCTGGATGTATGCTTCGCCCGTAGCCTACTCGGCCGAATTGCTCACCGCATCCAAATGGCGCTTGATCTATTTCTTGAACCCGATGGCCGGCGTAATCGAAGGCTTTCGCTGGGCGCTGCTGGGCACGGAGCCGCCCGGCGCTCTAATGGCGACGTCGGTGGCCGTGTCGGCTGTGATGCTGGTGAGCGGACTGTATTACTTCCGGCGGATGGAAGCGACCTTTGCCGACGAGGTGTGAGCCGCTGCATCCGTCGTTAGGGGACCGGGCAGATAGGTGGCTGGAGCGCACCGCATCGTGCCAAGCACGGCGCAGGATGGGCCAATTTTCGGGAGGATGATGAGCGATATCGCCGTGCACGCCACGGGCCTGAGCAAGATATACAAGATCGGGGGCCAGCGGGAACGTTTCCCCACGCTGCGCGATCGTCTCGTTGTGGCAGCGAAGGCACCGCTTCGACGGCTGCGCGGCCGAAACTCGGGCAAGCGCGAGGCAAACACCATATGGGCGCTAAAGGATGCCTCTTTCGACATCGCTGCCGGCGAGGCAGTGGGCATCATCGGGCGCAATGGCGCCGGCAAAAGCACGCTGCTCAAGATCCTGACCCGCATCACCTGGCCCACTGCAGGGCACGGCGAGTTGCACGGCCGGTGCCGGTGCGCTGCTCGAGGTGGGCACCGGCTTTCACCCCGAGCTGACCGGGCGCGAAAATATCTATCCTCAACGGCGCGATCCTGGGCATGCGCCGGGCAGAGATCACGCCGAAATTCGACGAGATCATGCGTTTGCCGAGGTGGAGAAGTTTCTCGACACGCCAGGTCAAGCACTACTCCAGCGGCATGTACGTCCGCCTGGCCTTCGCCGTCGCCGCGCACCTTGAACCCGAAATTCTCATCGTCGACGAAGTGCTCGCCGTCGGCGACGCCGCAGTTCCAAAAGAAGTGCCTCGGCAAGATGGCGAGGTCGCGTCGAAGGACGGCCGCACCGTGCTTTTTGTGAGC
>CAWEHT010000431.1:0-10696 GCA_963808455.1 uncultured Chloroflexia bacterium
GCAGATCTCCGGCAGTTCTGAATCTTTGCGTCGCCGGGCCCCCAGGCGAGAAAGCGTCGTCGCGGCATGCCAGCACGGGCAGAGGGTTGAGCGCAAGCCCTTGGGCTTTGGCATGGGCGGTGCTATACTGGCCTGAGCATGGATCGCCAACCTGCTGCCGGCCGGACGCGGGCCAGGAGCACAAGACGGGTTGGCATTCCTCTAGCGCAGGTTCTTCGGCCTGCGCAGTGCACCGCAATGCAGCCCGGCGCATCGCTTCGTCATCGGGAGATCGTATGCTGCAAAAGCCCCATCGCCTGACCGCCGTGCGGCTTGCCCTGATCCTGGCCTGTGGCCTGCTGGGCCTCGCGGCCCTCGGCGTGGCCGGGCGCGCGCTCGTGCGGCGTCCGGCCGCCGCGGACCTGCTGGCCGACTACAGGGCGGCACTGGCCCCGGGCTTTGCGATGGCCCCAGCCCAACTGGAGGCGCTCTCCGCCTACAGCATCACCGTGCAAATAGATCCGGGCAGCCGGGCTTATACAGGCACACTGGAAGTCTCTTTCCCGGTTACGGGCACCGCGCCATGGCAGGACGTATGCTTCAGGCTATACCCCAACCTGGACCAATACAACGGCCGTCTCGACGTTACCGGCGCCAGCCTGAACGGGATCACGGCCAGCTATCAGTACACCTCCGAGCGCACCGCGGTCCAGATCCTGCCGGCACGGCCCTTGCCCATCGGTACCCGCGCTCGAGCACAGCTCCGGTACGCCGGCCAGGCCCCATTGAACGACGATAGCGCCTACACTCTGTTCGGCCAGGGGCAGGGTATCCTGGCTTTGCCGTTCTTCTATCCGATGATGCCCGCCCGCCGCGGCGACAAATGGTCGCTGGAGGTGGCGGACCCGCAAGGAGACTACGGCTTCGAGGGGGCGGCTCTGTATCAGGTCGACGTGACCGCACCGGCCGATGAGGTCATTGCGGCGACCGGAGCCGCTACCCATCAAACGCCTCGATCAGGCGGCCTGGTGACGACACACTACGTCATGGGGCCTGCCCGCGAGTTTGCCCTGGCGCTCAGCCCGCGCTACCAGGTGCTCGACGGCGAGGCCAACGGCGCCCAGATCCATTCGTACTTCCTGCCCGAAGACGCGGATAGTGGCAAGGCCGCCCTGATCGATGCTATCGCGGCGATCCAGATCTACAGCGATGAGTTCGGCCCCTATCCCTTCAGGAACATGTCTGCAGTCGAGGTGCCCATAGGCACCCACGGCCAGGAGCTGCCGGGCATGAGCTTCCTCGGCAGCGATGACTACGGCTCGCATCAGGACTCGTTGGAAGTGCTGATAGCTCACGAGTTTGCCCACCAATGGTGGTACAACCAGGTAGGCAACGACAGAACGCAAACGCCCTGGCTGGGCGAGGCGCTGGCCGAGTCCTCGGTCTATATTTACTTCGCCGACCGCCACGGCGTGCCGGCGGCCGAGTTGCTGCGCCAGCAGCGTTGGGAGGCGCCGGTGAGCTACGCGGCCAGCGCCGGGCACGACGCGCCGATCGGGTTGCCGGTGGCAAGCTACAATCAGAGCAACTACGAAACGATCGTGTACGCCAAGGGCGCGCTCTTCATGCTGGCGTTGCGGGATGAGCTGGGAGCTTTCCAATACCGGCGCGGCTTGCAGACCTACCTGAACAACTGTCGCTGGCGCATCGCTACCCCGGATGACCTCCGGCACGCCATGGAGAGCGTGTCGGGGAAGGACCTGCGCAGCCTTTTCGACAAGTGGGTGGGAGGGGCGGTCGGGTAGCGCGAGCTTTCAGAGATGGAAGCCGGGTATCGGCGGGCGACCACCGCCGGGGGTGCCTCAAGAAACGGCTCTCCTACTGGCTGCGTATGCGCATATACTGCCAGGCGTTACGCACGTACGCAGAAGGGCTCATACGCATCGGGAAGAGGCGGCGGCTGAGGGCATAGCCTTTCCACAGCTTGTAGACCAGCCAGAACGCGGGGTTTGTGGGCAGCTTGATGAGGTGCCGCACCATCCCGCGCAGCCTGGGAAATTCCACGGTCAGCGCAAATAGCTTTTGCAGGTTCTCGATCTGGCGCTTGTCGGCGGAGCTGGCAAACTTGATGACCGTGCTGTCGCTGACGGAGCCGGTCAGGTCGTCGAATGTGCCATCCATCATCCCCATGGCAAAAGCCATTTCGCCCATCTGGGTCTTTGGATAAGGCTGGAAGAGGAAGACATTGGCATAGGCCGGGCGGGCCTGGATGTTGAGGTCCAGCGTTTCGAGGTCGGTGGCGAGGTTCCCACCGGGCAAACCAAGCATGTTGTTGGTAGAAAAGACGATGTGATGCTCACGCAGTAGCCGGGAAGCGTTCAGGATCTGCTCGCGCGACATGTGCCGGTTCAGGATCTCGTTGCGCAGATGCTCGTTCCCCGCCTCCAGGCCATAGCTCACGCTGACGCAGCCGCCCTCCCGAAGCAGACCGGCCACCTCCTCGTCCATGAGGTTGGCCCGCACCTGGCACCACCAGGGCAGCTGGATCTCGTCGGCGTAGCGGGCAGTGAACTTGCGCAGCCAGGCCCGGTTGATGATGAACGTGTCATCCATGAAGATGATAAAACTGAGGCCATACCGATCGCGCACCTCTTTGATTTCCTGCAAGACGTTGCCCACGCTGCGCTGGCGCGTGCGCTTGCTCCCCGGGTACAGGTCCGCGTAAGCCTTGTTGAAGCAGAACGAGCAATCGTAGGGGCAGCCTCGCCCGGTGATGATGGGCCGGATACGGGTGTGCGCGCTGGCCGGATGCGCATCGTAAAGGAGCTTGCGATCGGCGAAGGGCAAGGCGTCGAGCCCTGCCTCGTCGAGCAGAGGGCGCGGCGCGTTGCGATGGATGGCACCGTCTTTGCCCTTGACGTGCCAGTTGGGAATGGCCGTGATATCGGCGCCGGCCTGGAGCGCATCGAGCAGGTCCACGGTCGCCTGCTCGCCTTCACCGATGCAGAGGGCGTCCACGCCGTCGGCCTCGATCATTTCCGGGAAAAAGGTCGGGTGCGGACCGCCGAATATCGAGAGGACACCCGGGCAAGCCGCGCGGATGCGGCGATTGAGTTCCAGGTAATAAGGATGCATGCCGGTATACACCGTGTAGCCGACCACGTCAGGACGCAGCCGCCTCGTCGCAGCGACGGGATCCTCGTCCGTGGCGACGACCAGGCTAACGCGGTGGCCCGCCTGTTTTAGAGCGCCTGCAATGAGGAGAACGCCCTGCGGCTCGTTGTCGATCTCGCGGACGATAAACAGCAAATGCATCGAACCTGCTCTTTGCTCAGGCTTGTCTGGCGGGCACGAAGAAGCGGCGAGCGTTGCCGATAGTGTTGGGGAGTTCGGCCCAAAAGCTCTTCTTGGTCACCTTCTCCCACACACGCGGGGCGATAAAGGTAAAAGCGCCGGTAGGCCTCTTTCCATTTGCGCACGACCAGGTCGGGATCATAGCCGGGCATGGCGAAACTCGCGTGGTCAGAGTGGATCGCGTAATCCTGCCAATCGTGGGCCAGGATACTGCCGCGCTTCTGGATCAGATCGTACATTTCTGTGCCCGGGTAGGGTGTAGCCAGCATGAAGTTGGCCAGGGTGGGGTCCAGCTCGAGCGCCAGGCGGATCGTCTTCTCCATGCTGGCCTCGGTTTCCTCCGGCATGCCGAAGATGAAAAAGCCCATGGTCTGCAAGCCGGCCTCCTTGGCCCAGCGCATGGCGTTGCGGGCCTGCTCGGTGGTCTGCGATTTCTTGATCACGTCGCGCAAGATGCTTTCGTCGCCGCTCTCGATGCCGAAGCCAACGCGCTTGCAGCCCGCGGCCTTCATGAGCCGGAATAGCTCGGCGTCGCAGTGGTTGACCTTCATGCCGTGCACGGTGGTCCAGGGCACGGTCTGGAGGCCTTCCGCGACCAGCGCCCGGCACAGGTCCTTGGCCCGATCCAGCCGCAGGTTCCAGATATCGTCGGTCAGGCCGATCTCTGTGGCCCGCAGATCGCGGACCAGCCAGCGCCATTCGCCGACGACGTTGGCGATGGATCGCGGGCGCCAGGTATGCCCGGTGATGGGCTTGGAACAGTAGGTGCACTTGTAAGGGCAACCCCGGCTGGTCATGATCGTGTAGGAGCGCGCCCGGGCATCCAGCCCATCGGTGATGGGTTGCAAATTCGTGTAGCGGCTGATCTTGAACAGATCGTGCGCGGGATACGGGATGGCATCCAGGTCCGGCACCAGGCGGCCGGGCGCGTTGGCCAGGATCTGCCCACCCCGGCGCCAGAAAAGGCCGTGGACCTCCTCAAAAGGCCGCTGCCCGGCCAACGCCTCCACGAGCTCGAGCAGGCTCTCCTCGGCCTCGCCCTGGACGACATAGTCCACTTCAGGGTGGTCAGGGCCGAGCGATTCGTAGGGCATGAGCGTCAGGTGCGGGCCGCCAAGCACGGTGGTCAGGCCCAGGCGCTTGCCCTCCTGGGCCATCTGCCAGGCATCCTTGATCAGCGGGGTGCAGGCGCTGATGCCCAGCAGCTCGTAGCGGTGGCGCTGCACCACGGAGCGCAAAGGCTCGTCCTCGACGCAGGCATCGTAGAGGCCCACCTGGTGCCCGCTCTCGCGGAGGACGGCGGCCAGGTAGCCGATTCCCAGCGGGATATGCTTGCGCTCGTTCCAGAGTGCTGAAGCAGGGCTGGCCAGCAGTATGCGCACGCTCAATGACCTCTCAGATCGCGAAACTTGCGCACATATTTGTGCGGGTCTCCATATTTGCGCCTGAAGGCGCACGCCACGCGCGCGGCGCGGTTCTTCAGCTTCCGCTCCTGGCTGTGGTCGCGCGCCCACGCCAGGAATTCGTAATCCGCGCCTTTGATCTTGGGCTCGGTCGGGTTGCGGCGATAGCTGTCGTAGTCGGTGATCAGGCTGAGATCGTGTTCGACGCAATAGTCATAGAGATCCGTGCCGGGATGGGGCGTGAAGAAAGCCGGGCTGTAGTAGTCGGGGTCGAGCTCACGGATCATCTCGACCGTATCCATGACCTCTTCCTTGGTTTCCGTAGGCATGCCCAGCATGTAGTTGGCCCAGATAGCCAGCCCATACTTGCGACAGACCCGGGCCGCATCGAGGTTGCGCTGCACCGTGGTGCCCTTGCGGAGAAAGTTGAGGATCCGCTGGTTGCCACTCTCGAAGCCGATGAAATAGCCGCGCAGCCCCGCACTGGCCATCGCAGCGACCACGTCCTCGTGGAGCGTGATGATGTCGGCCCGGCTTTGGCAGAAGAAGGGCTGGCGGAAGCCCTCGGCCTTGTAGCGGCGGCAGAACTCGAGGACCCATTGGCGGTCCTCGGTCAAACAGTCGTCATGGAACATGAAGCTCGCAAAATCATAGCGGACGCGCAGCTGGCCCAGCTCTTGGATCACATTGTCAACGCTGCGGCGGCGCACCTTCTTGCCGAAGATCAGAATCCTCGCCCGGCTTGCAGAACGAGCAGTTGTAGACGCAGCCGCGGCCGGCGATGATCGTCACGAAAGGGCCGGGCAGCTCGGCGACAAAAGGCACTTCGGGGCTGTTCAGCCTATAGCCCCACTTGCGCCACTCGTCGAGGAAGAGGTCACGATCGGCGAAGGGGATGGCGTCCAAATCCGGCATCTCGCCGCGGAGCACTTTTTCGGCCGGAGGCTGGCCGCCGGCGATGGCGTGCAGTAGCCTGGGGAAAGTGACCTCGCCTTCGTGCGTCACCAGGTAGTCCACATTGGGCACACGCAGCGCGTCGTCGAGGGCCAGGGTCACGTGAGGGCCGCCGACAACCGCGACGACGTCGGGCTTGACCTGGCGGGCAATGGCCAGGGCCTGCTTGACCGGGTTGTAATCGACAGACATCATGGTCAGGCCGATGACATCGGGCGCCCGGCGGGCGAATTCCGCCCGAAAGTGGTCCCAACTGTCGAGCCGCGCGCAGGTCGATGAGGTCAACGTCGAAACCCTCGGCCTTCGCAGCGGCGCTGAGGCTGGCAAGGCCGTGGGAGACCCAGCCGGCGTCCATGCCCTGGCTCAGGCAGTTGAAACCGCGTCCGGCGATGCCGGGGTATATCAGCGTGGTCTTCATACGGCCGGCCGTAGCTCCTTCTTCTCCTTGCGAGGGATGATGGTACGCCAGGCCAGGCGGGCGTTGCGGGGTAGGTTCAGCCAGAATTCCCTGCGGCACGCGGTCCGCAAGACATACCGTGGCCGCCAGTAGAACTGGCGGTAGGCCTTGTTATACATCTCCTCGACCAGCTCGGCGGTGAGGTCGCCCAGCTCGTCGCGCGCCCGAGTGTCAAAGAAGACGTAATCTTCCCAGTCTTTCATGAGCAGCCGGCCGTGGCGCTTCACTTCTTCGTAAACGCGTGTGCCGGGATAGGGCGTCATCATGCTGAAATTGGCAATCATGGGATCGACCTCGATGGCGAAGTCGATCGTGCGCTGCATGGACTCGCGCGAGTCACCGGGCAGGCCGATGATGAAGAAGCCGATGGTCTCGATGCCGACCCGCTTGGCGTTGTCGAAGGCCTGGCGGATCGTCTCGTGATCGACATGTTTGTCGATGCGAGCGAGCATGTCGGGATCGCCGGTTTCGACCCCGAAGGCCGTGCGTTTCAGGCCCGCCGCTTTCAGCCTCCTCAGCAGGTCGAGGTCGGCCAGGTTCGCGCGAATGCCGTTGACGAAGATCCAGGGCACGTGCTGAAGATCGTTGGCGATGAGCAGGTCGCAAATCTCGTGCAAGCGCGGCTTGCGTATGTTGGCGCTGTCATCGAGGACGCCGATCTCAACGGCG
Organism: uncultured Chloroflexia bacterium; assembly: GCA_963808455.1. GTDB lineage: Bacteria > Chloroflexota > Anaerolineae > CG2-30-64-16 > CG2-30-64-16 > CAWEHT01. The sequence goes on from CAWEHT010000431.1 coordinate 6,817, forward strand.
CCCAGATCTCGGACGAGATGCCGCCACTCTGCCAGCACGTTTTCGGGCGAGCGAGCTCGCCATTTGATCGGCATGATGCTTTGCGAGCAGAAGGTGCAGCGGTAGGGGCAACCACGGCTCGTCAGGATGGAGAAGCTGCGCGACCCATCGACCACGTCCGTGGCGGGCTGCAAATTCGTGTACAAATGCATCTTGAACAAATGGTACGCCGGCCAGGGCAGGCTGTCCAGGTCCTGCACCTCGGGGCCGGGCGGGTTGCGATGGAGCTCGCCATCGGCGGTCTTGTAGCTGACGCCCTCGACGGTGCTGAAGAGGTCGAGGGCGGGAGCCATGAGGCCTGCCGTGCCAGGCGCGGCTTGGTCGCGCAGGAAACGCTCGACCTGATCGCAGATCGCCGACCAGGCAGTTTCGCCTTCGCCGCGCACGACCGAGATCCACGGCCGGCTGGCGGAGCGACTCGAAATCCAGGCCTTCCGTGACGACGCTGACGTGCGGGCCACCCAGGACGATCGGGATGTCCAGCTCGCGCTTGATGGCCTCGGCAGTGCGCCAGGCGCCCGTCACCTGCGGCGTGTTGGCGGTGATGCCGGCGATGTGCGGCTTGAACTCTTGCAAGAACTCGGCGAGCGGTTGTTCCTCGACGTCGGCATCATAGATGCGCACCTCGTCCCCACGTCTTTCGGACATTGCGCCGAGGTAGGCCAGCCCCAGATGAGGGGTAGTGCGGGTGTCGATGGGCAAGTGGAACCTGGGATTGATCGAGCGCGACGCGCAAGGGTACCTCCAACAACGCTCGATTTTCGGGCAGCAATTGCGGATCGCGGGTATTTTCAAAGGGGCGCGCAATCCTTCCTTCCTCTATCTGCGGTCGGGACAGTATATCACAAGTGCCGATTCCGGACACAATGTGGGGGCCCAACAGCTCTTCGTTGAGCGTTCAGCCTTTGACGACGGCCAGTGGCTCGAGGCGAGCCACCATCCGCGCGATGCCGGCAGCGCTGACCACCCTCACCACGCGATCGACGTCCTTGTAGGCCAGCGGGGCCTCCTCCGCCAGGCCGCCCAGGCTGCCGGCGCGGATGACGATGCCCGCGCGTGCCAGTTCGGCCTGGAGCGCCTCGCCGCGCACCTGACGCTTGGCCTCGGTGCGGCTCATGACGCGGCCCGCACCGTGGCAGCTCGAACCGAAAGTCCTGGTCATGCTGCCGGCAGTGCCGGCCAGGACATAAGACGCTGTCCCCATGCTGCCAGGCACCAGGACGGGCTGGCCAACGGCCCGATAGTCAGGTGGGATGTCCGGATGTCCCGGCCCGTAGGCACGGGTCGCGCCTTTGCGGTGGACGCAAAGACGCACTTCCTGGCTGCCCAGGCGGTGAGTCTCGATCTTGGCCATGTTGTGGGCCACGTCGTAGACCAGCATGAGGCCGGGATCACGCACCCTGCCGCGCAGCACTTCTTCGAAGGCGGCACGAGCACGATAAGTGAGCACCTGGCGGTTGGCCCAGGCGTAGTTGGCGGCAGCATTCATTGCCGCCAGATAACGTTGGCCCTCGGGCGAGTCCAGCGGCACACAGACCAGCTGGCGGTTGGGCAGCTCGATGCCGTAGCGGCGCACCGCCGATTGGAACTCCTGGATGTAGTCGGTGGCCACCTGGTGGCCGAACCCCCGGCTGCCGCAGTGGATCTGGAGGGCGACCTGGCCCTCGTGCAGGCCGAACGCCTCGCCGGCGGCAGCGTCGAAAACCCGGGTAACGACGTCAACCTCAGCGAAGTGATTGCCGGACCCCAGCGTGCCGACCTGGTCCATGCCGCGCTCGCGTGCGCGCCCTTGCTGATCGCCGCCGGGTCAGCGCCGGCCATGCACCCACCTTCCTCGGTATGGGCCACGTCGTGGTCGGTGGCGTAGCCTTCGCGCCGGGCCCAGCGGCTGCCGTGAACGAGAAGCCGGTCCATCTCGGCTTTGTTGACGTGCAGCTGCCCCTTGACGCCGACGCCGCTGGGCAGGTTGCGATAAAGGCTGTCGGCCAATTCCTTGAGAAAAGGGCGCACCTCGTCAACGTCGCAGGAAGTAACCAGGATCCTTACCCCACAGCAGATGTCATAGCCGACACCGCCCGGCGAGATCACGCCGTGCGGCAAGCGCGTGGCCACTACGCCACCGATCGGAAAACCGTAGCCCTCATGGATATCCGGCATGGCCAGGGCGGGGCCGACGATCCCCGGAAGCGTCGCTGTGTCGGCAAGTTGCTCCAACGAGCGATCTTGTAGCGCCTTGGCCAGGATCTCCTCATCGGCAAAGATTTGGGCCGGAACGCGCATATCAGGCCGCAGGGATGCCGGGATCTCGTAGACCAGGTCATCGACTTGCCGTAACTCGTTGCGAGTGACCATCATCGGCTCCTCAACGGCCTGAAAGGCGCGCAGCAACGGGAGACCGGCTTGAGCGGAGCAAAAACAGGCCGGGCACTGCGGTCACTCCGCCGGCCCGGCCTGGCAGGGGCAAAGCTAATCGACAACTCGCGCAGCCGCCTGCGCCCTCTTCTCCGCCCTGATTCTTGGTGTGGAACGACTGGCCGCACCCGCAGGTAGAGACGGCGTTGGGGTTTTCGATCTGGAAGCCGCCACCCATCAAGCTATCGACATAGTCGATGTTCGCCCCGGAGATAAACTCCAGGCTCCGTGGGTTGAACGATTACCCGGAGGCCATACTGCTCGAACACGAGGTCCACTGCGCGCGGGTTGCCTTCGAAGGTCATGCCATATTGCAAGCCGCCGCAACCACCGCCGGCCACGAAAACACGCAAGCCGTGTGTGGCAGCTAGCTTCTTCTCATCCATGATAGACCGCAGCTTGGCGGCCGCCGTCTCGGTCAACGTCACCACGGCTGCCTGGTCCGTCATCTCTACTGTCATCAGATGTCCTCCACTTGAAGAATTCGATCCCTCAACAACATGATGATGAATACTGCGCTGGCATCAAGCCTCGGCGCTGGCGCTCCCACCAACCGCCAGCTCCAACCGCCAGGCGCCCCTTCGGGACGCCGGGCGATCGTCAGGCGCACGCTCAACCGCCGATCTCGCTCATCACACGCGGATACTGGCAATCTCGTGTTCTGGCAAACGATGTCCCCACGGCTTATGATAGCGCGGCATCTACCATCAGGTCTTGCAGCGCTGCAAAGCTTGCGCCGCACGCAAAGGGGTCAGAAGGTCGACCTCATCATCGCGGCGGAGCACGGCGGAGCTTGCCATCGGCAGTCAATCGCAGACGGGTACACCCTCACAAAACAGGCTCGGTGACGCTGCCAATAAAACCCAGCTGCCCGGCCGCGCCGGCGAGAAGGTAGGGTACCGCCGGATCATGGCCATCATAGCCGGGCCTGGGGTCGACGGGCCCGGCCGCCTCGATGCGCGCCCACGTTCGGCCAACGGCACCACCTGGCTTTCCTGAAAATCCGCCACGGTGCCCAGGGGCATCAACTCGATGAACCGCACGTGCCACGGATGCTCGAAGCGTCAGCCGGGCGAGCTCCACCACATCGTCGTCGTTGTACCCGCGTGTCACGACGCAATTCAGCTTGATCGGCGGCAACCGGCCGCTTCGGCAGCCTGCACGCCTCTCCACACTTCTTCCAGATCACCGCGCCGGGTGATGGCCCGAAACTTCCGCGGGTCCAGCGTATCCACGCTGATGTTCGCCTGGTCCAGCCCCGCGCTTGCCAGCGGTCCGGCAAGTTCGGCCAACCGCACGCCGTTGGTGGTCATGGCCAGGCGCCGGATGCCGGGAACGCCCGTATGGCCCGCACCAGGTCCACGATATTCCGGCGGACGGTCGGCTCGCCGCCGGTAAGTCGATCTTGTCTACGCCCAGGCTGGCCGCC
>CAWEHT010000432.1:0-3238 GCA_963808455.1 uncultured Chloroflexia bacterium
CGACCTGAAACGTGTGGGATTCAGGACAGCGCCGGCGAAGTGCAGGCTTTCACCTTTGGCCGCATCTTGCACAAAGGCACCTGGCAACCGATGACGTTGTACCTCGACCCGAGCGCTCCCTGGCCTCACGACTACATCAGCGGCCCGCATAACGCTCAGCTCACCTATCCCGTGAGCCTCTATGCCATCGTGCTGGCCGCGGTTCCGGGCGGCCCACAAGGCAATGGCCCCTTCCAGGGCACGATCTACGTTGACGATCTGGTGCTCGGGAATCCGGCATCGTCTGGAGGCGGCCAGGGGTCCGCGGAGGCTGCCGGCACGTCCTCGCCCACGGCCGCCCCGGCGCCCCCCGCCGCGCCCCTCACGGGCCACATCGTATTCGCTCAGGCTCACGACGGGACCACCGACGTCGTGGCCCTCGATGTGGCCAGCGGCCAGACCTCTACCGTTTTCACGGACGCCAAGCAAGCAAGGCTGCGAAGCGATGGGCGTGTCATTTTTCACGCTGCCGGTAACGGCATGAATGATCTGTTTGCCATCTACTTGAACGGCAGCGGACAGACGCACGTCAGCGACCACCCAGAAGACAGCAACCCGTACTGGTCCCCATCGGGAACGAGCATCGTCTTCGATTCCAGCTTTGGCGGCGGCGGGACAGAGCGCATCTATACCCTGCCGGACAGCGCCCGGCAACAGGATGGGCAGGGGGTCATCGTCGCCCTGCGGCCGTTGCTGGGAAGCTATCCCGTCTGGCTGGACAATGGGCGTATCGCCTACAGCGGATGTGGCTACCAATGGGGCCAGGGGAGCAACTGTGGCATTTGGACCATCGACAGCGACGGCAGCCAGCCGGCGCAGTTGACCCATGATCTCGCCGACCACGGTTGCAGCAGCGCCGGAGGGGTCTTGCTGTACGCCTCGCAGAGCACGGGCAATTGGGAGGTCATGCGCCTACCTGAGGGCGGTGGGGCGAGCCAGGACCTATCCAACAGCCCCAGCCAGGACTTCGGCCCTGCGTTTTCGCCGGATGGCAGCACGATCGCCTTCGGCTCGGATCGCGGCGGTGGCTGGGGCATCTGGCTCATGAATCCCGATGGCAGCGGCGTGCGCAAGCTGATCGACGTGCCGGCCGGGTTTGGCACGGATTGGGCGAATGCCTGTCTTTCCTGGGGACAATGAACTGCCGGGGCCGGCTGCCCGGCGTAGCGGGCGCCGCAGAAGGGGCTGCAGGCGCCGCAAGGCAACTCGGCGAAGCTCGGCACGCCGGGCCGGTTGACCAACAGAATCGCCGATCCCACGGGGTGGCCTTTGCCGCTTGCCCCCTTTTGTGCTAGCATGGGCGACGGTACGAAGCCCTTCCTTGCCCGCATCCTGACACGGGGCTCTTCCCTGTCCCTGGCGTTTCGCCGGCGTGCATCACCCATCGATAGCCCGTCGCCGGCCGCGCGTTCTTTGGGAGCATGGCCCATGACCAACCTGCCGCTGCCTGCCAGTCCTTCCCCTCTGCGTTCCCTGTTGTTGGTGTTCCTGAACCCTGCCGGCGCGCTTGGAGGCGGCCGGCGCACCGTGCCCTGGCCGTTGGCCCTGGCCATCTCGGGATCGGCCTTCCTGCTCTTCTTCCTGCAGACCGGGCTCGACCTCCTGCGTGCCGGGTCGGCCGGCCCGCGACAGGTCGCCGCGCTGGCCGGGCTCGGCCTGATCTATGGGGCGGCGGGCATCGCCCTCATCGCCGTGCTGGCCTGGTGCGTGGCAGCCATCGCCCGCACCCCGCGTTCCCTGCTCTGGACGGTCATGGCGTTCGCCCTCGCCTATACCCCCGCCCTGCTTTATGGCCTCTGTGGCCTCATCGCCAATATCGTCCTGAAGTGGAACACGGCTGCCAGCTTCGGCGTGACGGGAGTGTTGTGGGCCCTCGGCCCGCTGATTGCCACGGCTCGGGAGTTGCTGCCGGGCAAGACCGTCGCCGGCATCCTGCTGGCAACACTGGCCGCGGGGCTGGTGTTGGCCGGGTGGGCGTTCCTGGCGCAGGAGGTTGAGCCATGGCGAATCCACTCGTGGGGCCTCCGGCCCCTCCGGCCGGGCCCTCTTCGGCGGCGCCTTTCTGGTCTTGCTGGCCTTCGGCGGGCTGATGGGCCGTCAGACCGGCACACTCGTCGGGGCGGTCGCGGTGGCGGCCGGGCTGGCGGCAATCGGGGAGCTTGGGCTGGCGCTGCTGTTGCTCCTGCTCACCCTGGCCAACCGGGCGTGGTGCGCGCAGCACCCGGCGGGGGCCATGACGGGGGCGGTGGCGCGTGGCGCAGCCTGGGTCCTGCCCTTCCTCGTCCTGGCGTTCGCCGCCGACCTGGTCCTCGGCTGGCAGGCCGTCATGTCTTTTGGCGTGGCCGGGCTGATGTCGCTGCCCGCAGGCGTGTCGAGCGAGCTGGGCCGCCTCGGCTCGCGACGGGCGGCGAACATGCTGCTGCCGGCGCTCTTCGCCCTGCTTATCGCCGCCGGCTGGCTGCTGTGGGCCAACCTGGTCCGCGCCGGATGGGGAGGCTGAGATGCGCTGGTTTATTCGGGCCATCACGTATGCCACGCTGTTGCTTTGCCCCCTGCTGCTGGTCGCGCTGCCGGCAGCCGCCGAGGGCATGGATGACACCCGTCCGGCCCCGGCGCCCGGCAACGGCAGCCGGCTCGCCTACCTGGACCCGATGGTCTTCTTGCCACAGAGCAATCCATTCAATCCAAACGCCTGTATATGCCCCTACGGCACGACTTGCGGTCCGTGCGGCGCCCCGAGCAACGGGCAGGCCGCGACACCGGATTTGATCTCAACCGCCCGCACGCCCGGGGCGCCCACGCTTCCTCTAGATTGGGCCGGTACGTTCCCGCCTGGCATCACGAACACCCCGACCGCGCCAGGTGAGCCTGTTACACCTTCCCCACGGCGCAGGGCGAGTGCCAGGCGCAGATCCGCCTGCCCGACAACCTGAAGCCCGGCGACGACCTCTCACCCAGCGCCGACGTGACCGGTCCCGACGGACAGCCCACGACCAGTGGCGTGGCGGAGGTCTGGTACATCAACGGCAAGCAGACCTCGTCGGTGGTCTGGGACGGCCGGGACCCGGTTAGGATACGGAGCTCGACCTGAGCTGCCAGGGCCACGCCTGCGTTTGATACGGCCTACCCGCCGGGACCCCGGCGCAAACCGGCGCACGCCCGGCGCCGGCCAGCGGCGTCGTCCGGCGCCGGGGGGATC
>CAWEHT010000433.1:0-3955 GCA_963808455.1 uncultured Chloroflexia bacterium
TTCCTGGAAGCCACAGCCCAGGAAACGCATGTGCGTCACGCCGAACTGCCGAGCGATGGCCTGGATGCCTGCCGGGCTATTGCCAACGATCTCGACATCATATTGCTGCATCATCTGTCTCTTCCTTGCCCATGCTTGACAACGGATGAGGGCCGGCGTCCACGCCGAACGCCTCGATTGCCCCTGGTGGCGGCGCTCAACTTGCCCCTCCTTGAACAGCCAATGCCACCAATGTGGCAAGTTTATCTGCAAATGGCGCGGCATGTAATTAGGCCAAAGGTCCTGTTTGCCGCCGCGGAGCGTGGCCTGCAGCAGCGAGGGCGGATGAAGGTGCCTCCGAACCGGGTTGCGCAGCAGGAGATGGCAGGGAGGCTATTGGCTGCGGGCACCGAGCGGCAGATTCGCGTGGCGGCCGCGCCCGGAGCGCGTGGCGCCGGCCGCCGGCGTCGCGCTTGTAGGGGGAGCGAGCGCCGTCACTCGGCTTCGGGGGACATCCGGCAAGCCCTGGCCGCCAGGGCTGCCATGCGCTATAATGGTGCGGGAAATTCGGCCACCGGAGCGAGCGGGATGATCGAGATCGCGGACCTGGAGCCCGGCGACTTGCCGGCCGCTGCGGCGGTGATCGAAGCCGCGTTCGACCGGCCGGGGGCGGGCGAGAGCTTGTGGCGCGGTACGTGCTGGAGCCGCTGGGCTATTTCTACGCCCGGCGCGACGGGCAGCTTGTCGGCACGGTCGGCGCTCAATGCTATCGGGCGCCCGGCTCCACGAGCGCAGTGGCCTCCATCGGCGTGTTGACGGTGCATCCAGCGGTGCAGAGGCAGGGCGTGGGCACACAGTTGATGCGCCACATGCTCGCCTACCTCGCGGCCACCGGGTGCCCGACGGCGTTTTCTCGAGGCCAGCGCGGCCGGCGCCCCTTTGTACCGGAAGCTTGGCTTCGTTGCATGCGGCGAGACGCTGCGCATGGCGCGAGACGGTTCAGCGCCGTCCGCGCCCGCGCCCCGCGCCACGGTTCGACCGATGGTGGACGCCGATCTGCCGGCGGTGAACTGCTACGACGCCCAGGTTTTCGGAGCTGAACGCCCGGCGGTCATCCAGGCTGCGTTCCTGCGCGCACCGCACCTGGCGTTCGTTGCCCGCGACGCCGAAAGCCCTCCTGAGGGCTATCTGTTCGTAGCAGGCGGCCTGGTCGGCCCCTGGTGCGCCGGTTCGGTGCCGATTGCCGAAGAACTGCTGCGTGCAGCGCTGGGCCGGTGCCAGGACGCCGGGCTGCGGATCACTTTCCCGGCGGACAACGCGGCAGGCCGGGCCTTGTTGGCGCGCTATCGGTTCCATGAGACCGAGAGGCTGCAGCACATGCGGCGCGGCCCAGAGGCCGACGCGCGCAGGCGCCAGGAGTACTATGGACAGGCCAGCCTGGCGCTAGGCTGAGCTTGCCGGTGCATGTGCAGGGAGCATCTTCGATAGCGGCATCTGTCAAGGGTGACTGTCATTCTGACCGCAGTGCAAAGCTCGCGTTCGAGAGCCGGCCCCAGAGAAGAGCACCCATTTGCTGGCGGGCCGGCCGAGGGAGCACATCCATGGCCACATTTGGCATTGCGCTGGTGGGATATGGGGGCATCGGGCGCGTCCATGCTATTGGCTACAAGAGCCTGCCGCATTACTACGGCCTGCCTGCCGATGCTTTCCGGATCGTCGGTGTCGCGACCGGCCATCCAGGGACGGCGGAGCAGGCGGCCCGAGAGATCGGTTGCGAGGCCTGGACCGATGACTACCGCCAGCTGCTGGAGCGCGACGACGTCCAGGCTGTGGATATCTGTGTGCCGAACTTCTGGCACGAAGAGATCGCTCTGGCGGCCGCGCAGGCTGGCAAACCTATCTATTGTGAGAAGCCCCTGGCGACGAACGCGGCACAAGCCTGGCGCATGGTGCAAAGCGTCGCGGCTGCGGGCGTCCAGGGCCAGGTCGCTTTCCATTTTCGCTTCATCCCGGCGGTCCAGCGGGCCGCCCAGCTGGTGGCCGAGGGGTTCCTGGGCCGCATCTTTTCATTTCGGGGCTGGTATCACCGGTCCAGCTACATTTCGCCCCAGAAACCTCTCTCCTGGCGTCTCAGCCGCGAGATCTGGGGGGTGGCGCGCTTGCCGACATGGGCTCGCACCTCCTGGATCTGCAGCGCTTCCTGATGGGTGACGTGGCGCAGGTGTCGGCGACGCTGGAGACCCGCATCGCCGAGCGCCCGCTGGCCGATGATCGGGCGCGGCTGGGCCGGGTGGACGTCGATGATCTTGCCCTGGTGCAATTGCGCACCGCCGGCGGCATCCCTGGCACGGCCGAGATCTCCCGTCTGGCCACCGGCGCTACGAACGACCTGGTGGTGGAGATCTTCGGCGAGCAGGGGGCGTTGCGGCTGGACCTGGCCGATCCCGGGTGGCTGTATGTCTACGATGCCGCGCGAGCCGGACGCCCCCATGGGTGGGCACCGCGGGTACACGCGCGTCGAGACCGGGCAGCGTTTCGAGGGCCAACTCGCCCCCGATCGGACGATGCCGGTGAGCTTCGAACGCGCGCACGCCGAAGGCCAGTACCGGTTCATCAAGGCCATCCAGGAAGGCCGGCCGGTGGCGCCGGATTTCCGGGACGGCGCTCGCGTCCAGGACATCCTGGAGGCCGCGTATCTCTCGTCGGCCAACCGGCGTTGGGTTAACGTGGCCGGGCAGGCCTTCACCCAGGATGGCCATGCGGGTCACAGGTCAAAAGGATGAAAACGTTCGAGCCTGCTCAGGTCGTACGGCGTCTCCTGGTAGACATAATAGTTGATCCAGTTGGAGAACAGGAGGTGGGCGTGGCCGCGCCAGCTCACCCGCGGGGGCTGGGCCGGGTCATCTCCCGGAAAGTAATTGACGGGTAGCGTAATCGGCAGGCCGGCGGCCACGTCGCGATCGTATTCCCGCTTCAGGGTCAGCGGATCATACTCGGAATGGCCGGTGACGAAGACCTGGCGCCCATCACGCGTGGCCAGCATGTACACCCCGGCCTCCGCTGACTCGACCAGGATCTCGAGCTCAGGGACCCGTTCGATATCGGCCCGGCGGATCTCGGTGTGCCGGGAGTGTGGCACATAGAAAAGATCGTCAAAGCCCCGCAGCAATTTGACATGCTTCTGGACGACGCAGTGAGGGAAGACGCCAAACTGCTTGGCCGGCAGGGGATACTTGGGGATGCCGAACTGATGATACAGGGCTGCCTGGGCGCCCCAGCAGATATAGAGCAGTGAAAAGACGTTGTCGAGCCCCCAGTCCATGATGGTCTTCAATTCTTCCCAGTAATCGACCTGCTCGAACGGCAAGTGTTCCACGGGCGCCCCGGTGATGATCAGCGCATCGAACCTCTGGTCGCGGATCTGGTCGAAGGTCTCGTAGAACGCCAGGAGGTGCTCCACAGGCGTATTTTTGCTGTCGTGCGAGTTGGTGCGCACAAGGGTGACCTCCACCTGGAGCGGCGTGTTCCCCAACAGGCGCAGCAGCTGGGTTTCCGTGGCGATCTTGGTCGGCATCAAGTTGAGGATGGCGATCTTCAGCGGCCGTATGTCCTGATGCGCGGCGCGGTCTTCGTCCATGACGAAGATATTCTCGTCTTGCAGGGTCTGCTTCGCGGGAAGCCGATTGGGTATGGCAGATTGGCATTGAGGCCTCCAGGCTGGAATTCAGGCAGCGCTCGTCACAGCGGTGTTCTCCTTCGCCGGGCGGCCGAGCGCTGTCTGGAGCGATTTTCGCACGGTTTGGCATCCCCTATCACTTCGGATGCCGGGAAGGCGCGGGCGCGCGATCAAAGCGCCCTCTCGTCGAAGGATGAGAGGGCGCCTGGCCGGCTTGCTAAGTCCCCGCTTTCCGGTCGCTGCCCAACAAAAAATCCCCACGATGGGGATGAGCAGGTTGCGGTCTGCGACTAACTAGCG
>CAWEHT010000434.1:0-11013 GCA_963808455.1 uncultured Chloroflexia bacterium
AATCAACTGGGGGTGTTCGGCCCACAGGTAACCGATCAGGAAGTTTTGGCCGCTGAAAAGGCATGGGACGCCGGACATCCCGGCGTAGCGCCGAACCTGTCACGCTGAGGTGATGGCTCCAAGTGCGATGCTCACTGCTCGGCCTCCCTTCGCGATCGGCCTGGCGTGCTTCTCGTGATCAAGCAGTTGCCTTTGCCGGCGTCCGCCGCTACGCCAGGCGGCAGTGCTTACAGGTCGGGCCCGGCCTGTAGTGGGAACCGGAGTCTGGACGGGGGTCGAGCATGGAAACCGGAGCCTTTGGGCACGCGGCCGGACCCGGAACCGCAGGAAGGTCAAAGGACCGGCCGGCGCGGCTCAGGCGAGTGGCCCTGGCATTGCCACTGATCATTTTGCTCTCCCTCAACCTCCTGGGCTCTTCTTCTAATCTGGCCAGGTTGAGGGACTTCGGGTCGTTCGTTGCCTCAGGGCAGGCGGCGAGCGTGGGCCTTTAACCCCTACGGCGTCCATAACGCCGACCCGAATCTCAACCCTCCTGTCGTGCTCCTGGCGTTCGAGCCATTATCACGGCTCGACCCGCTCAGTTCTCGCCGCGCCTGGTACGTCCTGTCGCTGGCTTTCGCCGTTCTCGCCGTTGCCGCGCTGGCCCGCGCCTATCCGCGCTTTTCATCCCCGTGGCGGGTCCTCTGGGTGCTCGCCTTCGCAGGGACTTGGTTCACCCTTCAGATGGGCCAGCTTTACACGCTTCTGATGCTGCTGGCTGCCGGGGCCTGGCTGCTTTTGCGACGGGGGAAGCAAGTGCCGGCGGGGATTTTGCTCGGCATCCTGGTAGCCGTCAAGCCGCAGTTTGGCCTTTGGCCTCTGCTCCTCCTGCTGGCCGGCCTGTGGCCAGCCGCTCTGTCCGCTGCGTCCGTCGCCGTCATTCTATCGGTGCTCCCGATCCTGCGCTTCGGGCCCGGTATCTACCGGTCCTGGCTCGGCGCCACCTCCCTGGTTTCGACGGCGTTCTCCGTTAACGCTTCCATTCCCGGCCTGTTTGCCCGGCTGGGCCTGTGCTGGCCGGGCGCCCAGGGTCCAGCAGGCAACGTCCTTTCATTGGCGGGGTTCGCCTTGGCCGCAGCGCTGGTCGTGGGGGTCTGCGCGCTTGTGTGGCGCGCGGCGCCCGCGATCGACGATATCTGCGGGCTGGCCCTGGTCGCCGCGCTGCTCGCGTCCCCCATCGCCTGGGTCGGCTACACCTGCCTGCTGGCGCCCGTCTTTCTGAGCCGGCCCTGGAAGCCCGCGCTGGTCGTGGCCGCGCTGCTCCTGCTGGTGCCCGCTCCCATCGTCTGGGCCGCCGGCGATGCGTCTCAGCAGTTGCTGCTGGCCTCGGGCATGGTCTACCTGAGCGCAATGCTACTTGTCCTCTGGGCTGTCGGGGCGCCTCAGGTGTGCCGCATGCTCAAGAGGAGTCGTGGATGCGAGCAGACTCGACCGTAATAGGCGCCGGGCCTATCTCCGCCAGGAAGGTCTTCGAGACCGGCCTCGTGCTGCTGGCCGTGCTCTCCCCGATGCTATGGACACCTGTGGTGGACCCTGATCTCTGGGGACACCTCAGATTCGGCCTCGACATGCTTCGAGCCCACGCGGTGGCCCGCACCGATCCCTATTCCTACACGGCCTTCGGCCGGCCGTGGTTCGACCAGGAATGGTTGTCGGAGCTGCTCTTCGGAGCGGTGTACAGCGTGGCAGGCGCGGCCGGTCTGGGGTTGCTTCGGCTGCTCACGAACATGGCCTTGTTGGCTTCAGGCTGCCGTTACGTCCATGCCAGGGGAGTGCCCTGGGTGCAGGCCGCGGCCGTGATGCTCCTGTACAGCATCCCTTGCGATATCGGCATGATGCAAGTGCGCCCCGAGATTTTCACGTGCCTGTTGTTCTTGGCTGCGCTCGTGACCCTGGTACAGGCTGAGAACGGCCACCTGCGAGTCCTGTGGCTCCTGCCTCCCATTTTCGCGCTCTGGGCCAATTTGCACGGCGGCTTTCTGGCGGGCGCCGCCCTCGTAATGGCCTGGGCGGTCCTCCGTGCGCTCAAGCGCTGGCCGCACGTGGGCGCGATGCTGGGCACTCTGCGCGCCGCCGCGCCACCGATCGGCGTGGCCCTTCTCGCCACCTGCGCTAACCCCTATGGCCTGGCGCTGCCCCTTTTCCTGGCGTGGGCGGCCGCCCTGCCGCGGTCCTGAGACCGGGGATTGGCAGCCGGTGCAGCTTGGATCCGGGGCCGGGGCCATATACCTAGCCGTGCTGGCAGTTTCGCTCATAGGGCTCGTCAGGACGCGCCGCCCGCGCTCGCCCGTTATGATCGTGCTGTTCGGCGCCATGGCCCTGGCGCCGCTCATCGCCGTTCGCCACCTGCCGCTGTTCGCCATAACTGCCTTGGTCGTGGCCGGGGAGCACGTCGCCGACGCCTGGGACAGGGCGCGCCCACGCGCTCGCAGCGCGTCGTACTCGCTTTCGCTGTCCCTGCCACCGGTTTTGGCCGCCATCCTGCTCGTCGGAGTCAGGTACCACGACGCGACGTCGCTGACCGTTAACGGCAAGTTAGCTCCGTATCCGGCGGCGGCCGTGGCGCTGCTGGAGGAGAGTGGCGCCTCGGGGAACGTGGCAGTATCCTACGGCTGGGGCGAGTATCTGATCTGTCACCTCAGCCCGAACATCAAGGTCTCGGTGGACGGTAGGCGCGAGATGGTTTACGACAAGACTGCATTGGAAGCTGACCTGCGGTTCGAGTCTGGAATTGGCAAGTGGGACACACTGCTGACCCAGTACGCTACGGGCGTGGTCCTGGTAAGCAAGGACGGGGCCGCGTATAACCTCATGGCCGAGCGGCAGGGCTGGTCGTTGGCCTACGACGACCGCGTCGCTGCGCTCTTTGTCCCCAGCAGCTCGCCATTGTACGCCCGTATTCGAGCCTTGCCGAAACCGGCGCTGCCACCGGATGGGGATGGGCTAAGCTTTCCATGACCCGAATCCGGGCAGCCGCGTGGCTGCCCGAGGGGCCAGGGGGTACAGGATGACCAGCGAAACAATCCAATGGGACACCCACAAACCCGGCCGTGCCGGTCTTGTCGAGCGCCTGAACACGCGCGGAGGCTACCGCGAGGCCGTCGCCGCCATACTCCTTGTGGGGCTGACGGTGCGGGCTGTGTGGGTCGTCCAATCGGATTTTCCTCTCAACGACGGCGGCCTGTTCTACACCATGATCCGTGACATTCAGGCGCACGGCTACGCCCTGCCGTGGTACACTTCCTACAACGGCGGGCAGATCCCTTTCGCCTATCCCCCGTTGGCCTTCTACCTTGCGGGCTTCGTGAACCAGGTGTCGGGCGTCAGTGTGCTCGATACGCTACGGTTCCTGCCCTTGATCTTCAACATGCTCACCGCGCTGGCAGTGCTGGCCCTGGCGCGTGAGTTGCTGCCTTCGCGCGGTCGGGCAGCTTTTGGCGGCAGGCGCCTACGCGCTGCTGCCGACGAGTTTCCCCTGGCTCATCATGGGTGGTGGCCTGACACGCTCCTTGGGCGCCCTCTTCGCCGTCCTGGCCATTCACCGGGCTTACCGCCTTTACAACCGGGCCGAACGGAGGGATGTCTTATTCACCACAGTCTACTCGGCCGGCGCCGTTCTGAGTCACCTTGAGATGGCCTGGTTCGCTTTCTACAGCATTGCGCTCCTGTTCTTCATGTTCGGCCGCAGTCGCCGGGGTCTGATCCACTCGCTCATCGTAATGGTTGGCGTCGCGATGCTGACTGCCCCATGGTGGGGTGCCGTCCTGGCGCGCCACAGCCTGTCGACATTCCTCGCGTCCATGTCGGGCAGCACGCAGCAATATCCCGTGGTGCGATCGCTGCTCCAGCTGGTCTGGGACCCAACCGGTGAGACGCTTTTCCCGATTCTGGGGGCCTTTGGCCTGCTCGGAGCTCTTCTCTGTATTGCCGACGGGCGGCCCTTGTTACCGATGTGGACGTTTGCCGTTTTCCTGCTAAGTACGCGGAGCGCTTACAACCTAGCCCCCGTTCCGTTGTCCCTGCTGATTGGTCTTGGCATCCAGGGCGGCTGCGATCGGTTTTCCGGCGCGTTGCACATTGGCAGGCCATCGCGGCGGTTGCGCGCCGTGCTCGGGTGCCTTGGCGTAGCGTTCGTCCTGGTCTCGGCCATCATCCCCTCCGCGACCTTGCTCAAAGCCTTGGCGCCGCAGGAGCGGCAGGCGATGTCGTGGGTGGCCAGCAACACCCCCGAATCGAGCAAGTTCCTCGTGATGCCCTTAGACGCCTGGGAGACGGACCGATCATCCGAGTGGTTTCCCGCCCTTGCACGGCGTATCAGCGTTGCCACAGTGCAAGGCTCCGAGTTCTCGGCGGGCAACGATTTCGGCCGGCGAATCGAAAGCAGCAAGCTTGCCGGGGAGTGCCTGCTCAGTGGCGATGCCGCCTGCCTGGAGAGGTGGTCGCGGGAGACCGGCCTGCATTTCGACTACATCTACATGCCGAAGAGGGCATGTACCTGGCCGCAGATCGATCGGGCGGGCAATGAGGACTGCAGCACGCCGCTCCAGCAGTCGCTAGATCAGGACTCCTCGTACTCCAAAGTGTTCGACAACCCGGGCGCGGCCATATACGAACGGAGCGAAGACTAACTCACGCCCGGCATCGGGTCCATCGGATTTCGGGCCCGCAGGCCTCAAGGCCCTCTTGTGTCAGTGTTGGCCGAGATGAAGTTAGCACTTTCGTGTTTCGAGACTTCTAGCGTGCTTCGATCCAGCCCGTGTGCCGGTCTGCTTGCCTGCCAGACGCAATACGCGAACAGAGCCGTGTCCGCCACGACTGCGAGCCCTCGGTAGGGTGTGAATACTGCCAGCCCCTCACCCACCCACAGCAGTGCGCAGGATGCAAAGAGGAGCCGGTCTTCACGCCACATGGGGGAAAGGAGCCAAAGCGCTGCGACGAGGATCAGGCTGTCATAGATGCCAAGCCACGGGGTGACCAGCGGCCAGGCGGCCCATAGCGCTGCATAACCATAGCGCGTCGGGCTGTGCCGAAACGCGAGGGCCAGCGCCAGCAAGGCGCCGGCGCCCAACGTGGCTGCCGCCCAGGCTGAGAACGGGGCCGGAAGGGCCTGCGCGAGCATCCCGTACGCGGACCCGTTGAGATGGAGCAAGGTCCCGTAGCTCACCTCCGTGGCAACGTGCCTGGCGTCAGTTCGCAAGTAGGCCAGGAACGCTGCGGGGCTGGCGAGATACGACCCAAAGACCGCGGCGATCCCCATGCCTGCCATGCCTGCCAGCGAACGCCATCGGCGCCTCACGAGCCAGACGAGGCCCACCGGAAGCAGCAGCTGCGGCTTGACCATGAACAGCCCGGTGATCGCGCCGGTGCCGAATTTATCCCGGTTCTGCAGTTCCCGGAGCGAGATGAGGGTCGCTCCGAGCAGAAGGAAAGGCGATAACTGGCCCAGGCCCAGGGCATGATAGGCGGGCCCACAGAACAACACGACCAGCGCCGAACTGGCCCAATCCATGCCAGAGAGGCGCCGGCCGAAGTGGATCGTTCCAGCCAGGCACAGGATGCTTGCCAGGCCGAACAGCAGCCTGGACGTAACATAAGGCACAAGCGCCAGCAGCGCAAGCAGGTAGGCATAGACTGGCAAGTAGAGGAAAACGTAGCTGGCATTGTCGACACGCGGCGGCATGCCGGGAACGATCTCCGGCCAAGGAATTATCGACTGCTGTATCCGCCAGAAAGCCTGTGTGTCGTAGATCGATGAGACGTGGCCCACCAACGCCGCTTTGCCAGCGCTATACAGGTTGAGGAAATCGACCCTCATGGGCATGAGCCAGAAGACCATGAAGAACACGCAGGCGACCGTGGCGAAGCCTGTTGCGAACAGGCGGCGCAGATGCGGGCTCGGCCGCACGTCACGCGGCAAGCGCTGTGGCCGGAGCGATGGATTGCCCATGGTTCTCCCAATGCCTCCACTATAGCGACCGAGGCCCAGGGCGCGGCGGTTACCCGCGCCGCCATGGCTAGAGGTGGATCTCATCCTTTTGACTATCTCGGTCGAGAGTGAGCGCCCGTGGCCCGCCGCTCACGGGGGCCAGCTCGAACACTTCGACTTCTCCGAAACTGGCGACCTCCTGGTAGAGCAGCCTGACCAGCTCCGCCAGGTACGGCGGGCGCGATGCGCTGGGGGTGATAACGAAACGCGGCGGGTTCTGCGCAAGGGCCTGGGCCGAGCGCGCCGTCGAACCCATCTTCGATGGCGCCGGGGTTGTCATAAAGATAGAGCGTCGCGGGCTTCAGCAACACCGCCAGCCCTCCGATAACCCCTGCCGCAAAGGGGACCCAGCGCGCAGAGCCTCCCGCCCCGCCGCCGTTGCGGGCGGGGGAAGCGCAAATGCATCTTGGAGCAAGATGAAAAAAGGAGGAACACAGCCACCACGGCCAAAGGACGGCTGCGATGGCGATTGGCACGAGCACGTGCTCCGTGATTAGTTCGGCGCCCTCGACAAAGCTGGAAGCTCCCACTATGATCACCAGTGCCGCAGCCAGTGCGGCCCGAGCGCCGCCGAATTCCCGCTGCAGAGGAACGAATACGAGGATGCCTGCCAGGACGTGCCGCCAGCGACCCCAGCCGGCCTGGCGCAGGCGCGAAATGTGCCAGGACGCGCTGCCCGGAGCGCCGGCCGATCGCCGGGCAAGCGCCCATGAGAAGGGCAGCTGAAGTGCGCCCGGCGTCCGGCAGAACCCCGCGAGCTAACCTGGCGATATTTGTGCCCGCCAATCCTGTTTCGCTCACGACTCAGGGCCTTCTTCCCTCGTTCCCACCGCCCCGCTACACGACGCAAAGCCGGTCGGGCAGGCTGGTCTGGGCCAGCGCACTGTCCGGCGACCACCCCGCGTGCCAGATGCAAAATGCGAACAGCAGCGCGTCCGGACACCACCGCAACTCCTCTGTAGGGCGTAAGCAGGGACAGCCCCGCGCCCAGCCACACGAAGGAGCAAGCCCAGAAGGCGGCATGTCTTCGTGCCATGTAGGGACGAGAAGCCAGACCGTCACGACAACAACCAGGCTATCGTATAGCCCCAGCCACGGGGTGATCAAAGGGAAAGCGGCCCACAAGGCGCCGTAGTGGTAGCGCGACGCGGGCTGCCGGAAAGCGAGAGCCACCCCCGCCAACGCGGAAGCGCCTAATCCTCCGGCTGCCCAACCGGCGAACTGCGCGGGGAGCACTTGCGCCAGCAGCCCATAGGCCGAACCGTTGAGGCCGAGCGGGTCCAGAATGCCGACAGCCGTGGAGATGTGCCCGGGGTTGGCACGCAAAGAGTTAAAGAACGCGGCAGGGCTGACCAGGTAGGTATCCGGCTGCGGCAGCTACGCCTGTGCAGGCCATTCCCGCCAGTGAGCGCCAGTTGCGGGTGACGAGCCAAGCGACCCCCAGCGGCAGCAGCAGCTGCGGCTTGACCATAAAGATGCCCGTGATCGCGCCGGTAATGAAATCGCGCCGGCCTGCAGGGCGCGGCAGCGTGAGGAGGGTCGCGGCGAAAAAGCAGGAACACAGATAGCTGGCCCAAGGCCAGCGTGTTGATCGTGAACCCGCAGAGCAGCACCACCAGGGCAGTATCCCCCCAGTCCGTGCCCGAGAGCCGGTGCCCGAGGTGGATCGTCCCGGCGAGGCACACCAGGCTGGCCAAACCGTAGAGCAGCCTGGACGCCGCATAGGGCAGCAGCGCCAGCGGCGCGAGCAGCAAGGCGTGGACCGGGAGATAGAGGAAGACATAGTAGCTGTTGCCGGGGCCGGGCCCGATGGCAGACGCAGTTCCCTGAAGCGGTAGGATGGTGTACTGCAGCCGTGTGAAAGCCGCGACGTCGTAGATCGAAGCGATATGGCCCGTCACGGCCGCCGTGGCGGCGCTGTACAGGTTGAGGAAATCCGTCCTGGCGGGAGTGCGCCAATATGCAGCTAAGTACGCGCCGGTGCCCATGGCGATTCCCGCGGCGAGCAGGCGCCGGAAACGCAGGCTAGGGTGCAACGGCTGCAAATGGCTACGAACCCGGGACGATGGCCTGGCCATAGGCTCTCTCCAGGTCCTTCAAACTCACCGATTCTATCATCAGTCTTGCTTCAGCCTCGTAGTACCAAAGGGCCATTGTTCGCAGGCCATCGGTACCATAGCATAGGACGTGTGGGTCATAAAAAAGACCCTTGCCAGCTAAACGAAGGGAACGCTTTCGTCAAACTCGAAGTTGCCGAAGGAACGGCCAAAGTCAGGCTCCAGTTCCGACGGGGCGCCGTCGGCTATCCCCTGGAGTTGCTCGCAGACTCTGGCCAAAGGAGGGGCCTTGCATCCTGCAAAACGTCGCATCATCGTCGGCATCGCTGTCGCTCTGCTCGCCAGCGTGGTCCTGGCGTCGCAGCTTCTGGCTGCGCCCAGCGCGGGGGTCTTCTGCTCACCCGTGCGACCACACGAACGCACTCCCATGCTTACCCGCTTTGAACCAGATCAAGGGCGAGCGGGCGAGGCGCACTCCGTGCTCATCATGGGCCGGTATCTGGCGCAGGGGCGGCCCATCACCATTTCGCTCGGGGGTACAAATCTGACCCTTGCCACCACCAGGCACCCTCTCGACACCTGGGTCTTTGCGACAATTCCTGCCACCCTTTCCGCCGGCACCTACGATGCTCAGGTCTGCAACAGCGCCGGTGCTTGCAGCACACTATCGAACGCCTATACTGCCATAGGTGCCCACGCGCTCTCACTGCGCTCGGTGACCCCGGCCTACGGCTATACCAATCGTCCGACGGAAATCCTTCTGAGCGGAAACAACTTTACATCCAGCACGACCTTCGAGATCGACTCGACGGCGCTGACCGGCGTGAAGGTATTCTCCGGGCGCTGGGCCATGGCCGTCGTCCCGGCAGGCCTTGCCATCGGCTGGCATGACCTCAGCGCGCAGGACCCATCTAACGGCGACGCCACACTGGCCCAATCGTTCGCGGTCATGGGCTCCCGCAGTCCGCACGGCCATCGATAGTGCCGCAACAGCTGCAAGTTTTCGCCGCCCGAGGGGCCCCTCGGGCGGCGAAAACTTGCCAGGTGGGGGCAAGCGAGAAAAGGCATGATCCGTTTGGACATCCGGACGTGGGTGGCCTGTACGCTGTTCCTGGCAGCATGCTTGCCGGGACGAGCGCTCGCCGCGGTGGCGCCGGCCCCGCCGTCGCTCCTTGTGCATTCCCAGATCGAGGGCTGCCAGGAACTGGTCACGAACGGCGGTTTCGAGGAAGGCGCCGCCGGGTGGCAGGAAAGCAGCCCCGGATTGATCACTTCCACCTACCCGTACAGCGGCACTTATAGTGCCGAGCTCGGCGGCGCGCTCGGCTCAGATGACCAGATTACCCAGGTAATCACGTTGCCGGTCACCAGCCCTTCCCTCACGTTGACGCTCGGTTTCTGGTGGTCAGTATTGGCCGATGATACGGACAGCGTGCAAGACGCCTTGACCGTGACCGTCGCGCCCGCCGGGCAAGCGCCCATCGTTCTGGATACGCTGGACAACACGTTTCCTAACGGTGTCTGGATGACTGATACGCTGAGCCTGCTGCCCTACGCGGGGCAAACCGTGGCACTGAGCTTCGAAGGCAGCGATGGCGACGTCAACGCTGCGACCTTTTTCGTCAACGATGTGTCCATCTCTGCCTGCAACTCGCAAAGCAACGTGTACCTCCCGCTAGCGATCCGTTGACAGCAACTCCACTGTGTGTTACCCTCCCACCCGCCAAGTGCAGCGGTGGTGCCGGCCAGGCACCATGGTAAGCCGCTCCAGGTTAGCTTGAGCGCTACTAATTGCTAAATTCCCTCAGGGGGCTCGTGGTTTTGGGGTCAGGAGGCGAACATGCTGTGCGTCCGCGCAACTCCGGGGTTGACTTTCGATGATGTATTGCTTGTGCCACGCCGCTCACACGTCTACTCGCGCGGCGAGACGAGCACGGCCACACGATTGACGGCACACATCCCCATGGCCATCCCTGTCGTCAGCGCCAATATGGATACGGTGACCGAGTGGCAGATGGCGGTCGCCATGGCGCGAGCAGGCGGCATCGGCATCATCCATCGCTTTATGAGCGCCGAGTCAGAGGCGGAACAGGTGCGCCGGGCCAAACGTGCCGAAAGCTACATCGTGGACGCTCCGCAGTGCGTTACGCCGGGCGCCACTGCCCACCACGCACGGCAAGTGATGGCGCGGCGCGGCATCGGCGGGCTGGTGGTAGCGGGGGCCGACGGCCGCCCGCTTGGCATTTTGACGCGCCGCGACCTGCAATTTGCGGACGACGATCGTCCGGTGGGCGAGCTGATGACGCCGGCGGGACAGCTGGTGACCGCCCCGGTGGGCACGACGCTGGAAGAAGCGCGCCAGATCCTCGACTCGCATCGCATCGAGAAACTGCCCCTGATCGATGCGGATGGCCATTTGGCCGGCCTCATCACGACCAAGGATATCCTGCGCGCCCGCCAGCACCCCGGGGCGACGAAGGATCCCAAAGGACGGCTGCGTGTCGGGGCCGCGGTCGGGGTGCGGCCGGGTTATCTGGAGCGGGCCGGGCTGCTGGTGGACGCAGGTGCCGACGTGCTGGTCGTGGACGTGGCACACGGCCACGCGGACGGAGCCATCGAAGCGGTGAAATCCATGCGCCAGGAGTTCGGCATTGTGGAGATCATCGCAGGCAACGTCGCGACCGCCGACGGTACTCTGGAACTGATCGACGCGGGTGCGAGCGCGGTCAAGGTGGGTGTCGGCCCTGGTTCTATCTGCATTACCCGCGTTGTCACGGGCTTCGGTGTGCCGCAACTCACAGCGATTGCCGATTGCGCCGAGGCTGCCCGCCAACGTGGCATCCCCATCATCGCCGACGGCGGGATCCGCAGCTCTGGCGACATGGTGAAGGCCCTGGCCGCCGGCGCCTCGAGCGTGATGGTCGGCAGCTT
>CAWEHT010000435.1:0-12003 GCA_963808455.1 uncultured Chloroflexia bacterium
GCCCCAGCTGCCCCATGACAAGAAGCCGCTGGCCGGCTCTTCGAAGTGCAGCAGCATCTGGACCGATGGATCCTTGAAGAGCAAGGCCGTCGGCTTCAGAAGGATGGCCTGGCCGGGAGCCAGGTCGCGGTAAAAGACGTTGCCGCCAGCATGCAAGAGCAGCAGGCCAGGGCCGCCGCTCGCCGAGAAGCGATCCATGAACGCACCGAGCGGGTAGTGCGTCTCCTGGTCATCGCCGCTCCCCGTGGTGAACCAGATATTGGTGGCGTACCAATCGTAGGTCACCTGGCTGGTGGCCACCAGGAAGATATGCTCGCGCACGTCCACCGCGCGACCGGGCTGGAGCGGCAAGGCGAGCAACTCGCCCGGCAGGTCGCGCGAAAAGGCGATGTGGCCTGGCCCGTGGGCCTGCGTCATGATGAGAGGCATGCCGGCAAGCATGCGCTTCCACGCGCCCTTGAGCGACATCGCGGTCACTTTGACCTGCGTGTCCATCCAGAGCAGTGAGTGGTGCGCGAAATAGACGCCGTCGCCCGGCGCCAGGTCCATATCGGCCACAGGCACGTACTTGCCCTCAATCTGGCAGTAGGACTTGCCAAACTGGATCTTGGCCATGTCCTTTTCGCCCTGAACTTCCGACCAGCCTGATTGGGTGCTCAGCTTGCGGACGTCGATGCTTGCCCCGCAACCGGGACAGCTCAACGAGTTGCCGGTGCTGGTTGTTCCGCACCACTGGCAGGTGTAACTGCGGGCGGGTGCTGCCGACGCATCGTTGGACATCGTTCAGCCTCTCATTCCGTGACGTGGTGCACGTACATCGATTGGATGCCGACCCGTCCGGGGCCAGTCATCTTGGCCAGGTTGATCGAGGTGCCGCCGAAAAGGCCGGTAGTGAGCTGCACGGGCTGCACATTCATGGTGACGCTGGAATCCTTGTAGAGGAAGCCGCCCGGCTCGATCAGGATGTTCTCTCCGGCAGCCAGGCGCCGCTCGAACACGTTGCCGTAACCGTGCAGGATGACCAGGCCGGGCTCGTTGCCCGTTACGAAGCGGTCCATGAACATCCCCTGCCCGCCGAACAGGATGTTGCGCAGCCCCTTGATACGCACGTACGAGTAGTTGATATGATGCGAAGCGAGCAGGAAAGCGTGCTCTCGCACATCCAGCTCCATACCCGGATGCAGCGGCAAGATGACCAGCTCACCGGTGGCGTCACGCGAGAACGCCACACGCCCCGGCCCGGTGGCAACGCTGATAATGAAAGGCATCCCGGCCAGCGCGCGTTTCATGCCACCAGACAGCGGCATCACCGTCATCGGCACGGCATCGTCCTTCCAGAGCATGACGTGGTGTTCGAAATAGACTGCATCTCCCGGCGCCAGGTTGATCTCGGCGACCGGAACGATCTCGCCCTCGACCTGGCACGTGCTGGAGCCAAAGTGCAGCTCGGTCAATCTTTAATGCGCGGTGCTTCCCGCCAGCCAGACTCGCTCACGAGATTGCGGATGTCCAGCGGCGCGCCGCAAGCGCGGCAGCTCACCGCGCTGACCTCGTTCATCGACTGGCACCACTGGCATTGGATGCGCTGCAGCGGACCGGAGGCCGCCTCAGGCGCGGATGTGGGGTGTTCCGGGAGTCCCTGCGGATCGGACATAGCCTTTGCCTCCTTGCTCAACTTGTGTGGAGTGGTCGGGCGCCCTGGTCAGGCAGTGGAAAAGAGAATACGGCCCTGCCTGCTTGGGCAGGACGGACCTGGCCCCAGCCGGCATCAGGTCACATAGTAACCCGACTTCGGTGGACGGTCAAGATCATCGCTTCCTGTGGGGGCGCGCCCATCAAGATCCCACCTGGCTTGCGCGGGGCCCCTACAGCTGCAGCTCCAATGCCTCCAGGTTCGAGCCTCCCACGAATTCCCTGAGGATCGAATTGTCGGGTATCTGGTCGCCTGCCATCGGCATGAACCACTGAAGAAACGCCAACAGGCGCTTGGCTTCGACGTGGCCGGGCCGGCCGGGCTCGACCTGAAGCAGCAGCGGTTCGGCATAGGGCTTGAGCGCCGACAGCTCATAGACGAGCGCCGAGTTGAACATCACGTCGGCGTTCTCCTGATAGGGGAAAATATAGAGGCGCTCGCCGCGCCGCACGCTCTGCCAACGGGCGATGGTGTCGCCGGCCGAGTAGCCTCGGGTGCGGGCATCGCGCACGATGCGGCGGATGAGCCGCGTGTCGGTGGTCGGCACCCGGTTATGGCGGTCGATGTTGAGCTGCGTCAACGCCGAGATATAGATGCGATAGATACGATCGGGGGGCACGTGCGGCACGAGATCTCGGGTTCAGCCCGTGGATGCCTTCCACCAGCAGCACATGGTCGGGCCCTAGCTGGATGGTCCGGCCAGGCTCCCGCTTCCCGCTCACGAAGTTGAATCTTGGCAGCTGGACCACCTGGCCGGACATGAGCTGCAGCAAATCCTGGTTGAACCGTTTCAGGTCGACCGCCTCCAAGACCTCGAAATCCAGGTTGCCCTCCGCGTCGCGCGGGCTCAGCTCGCGATCGACAAAGAAATCATCCAGCCCGATGGGGATCGGCCGCATGCCGTTGGCCAGCAGCTGCACCGCCAGGCGCTTGGCAAAAGTGGTCTTGCCCGATGAAGACGGGCCCGCCATCAGGACTAGCTTGACCTGCCCGCGGCGTTCGGCGATCTGCGAAGCGATCTCCGCGATGCGTTGCTCGTGCAAGGCCTCGGCCACGAGTATGATCTCGTTCTTCCGTCCAGCTTCGATGGCACCGTTGAGCTCACCCACATTCTCAACGCCAAGCAGGCGCAGGGTCTCGTGGTACTCGTGAAAAACCGTGATCAGCTTCGGATATTCTACGACCGGATCGAGCTCATTCCTGGTGCGCGGGGGAAAGCGAAGGATGAAACCCGGTGGGTAGTAGGTCAGCGCGAAATAAGGCAGATAGCCCGTCGAAGGCACCATGTAGCCGTGGAAGTAATTGCTGAACGCCCGCAACGTGTAAAGTGTAAGGTAATCCTTACGGCGGTACGCCAGCAGTTTCACCTTGTCTTCATCACCACGCCGCCGAAACATGGCGATCGCCTCGCCCAACGGCACGCGTTGCTTGGCGATATGCAGGTCTGCCGTTACGAGCTCATGCATGCGCCCTTCCAGGGCCGCCAACTCCTCCGGGGTGAAGTTCGGCCGGCCCTGCACTTCGCAGTAGTAGCCGCCGAAGGTGACGGAGTGGTTAACGTGAATCTTCACGGTCGGCGGCATGAGTTCGTGCACGGCCACCAGCAGCAGAAAGGTGAGGGAACGGCGGTAAATGCGGCTGCCGTCCCAGTCCGCAGCCGTGACGGGGATCACCTCCACGTCTTTCTCAACCCTATAGGTCAGCTCGCGCAGCTCACCATCGATGAGCGCGGCCAGCACCGGCGATACCCAGGGCTGATCCGCGCCTGCCGCCTGGATGTAGTTCTCCAGCGGCATGCCGACGGGCGCCTCGAGGATCCGGCCATCGTTGAGCCAGGCCTGCGCCGTGGTGCGCGCCTGGCCGGGCCGCACCAGGTTAGGGGTTGCCGCGGACTGAGCTGGTTGAGTAGCAGTCATCTGGGATCTCTCCAGGCCCCCCCAAGGTCGATCATCGCCTCACGCTCCGGGCCCACCGAAACATAGCGCAGCGGCGTCCCGGCCAGCTCGGAGATCCGTGTAACGTAAGCCTGGGCAGCGCGAGGTAGATCGCCCCACCGGTGCGCGCCGGCAGTTGGCGCCTGCCAACCAGGCAGGGTTTCATACACCGGCACTGCCTGTTCCAGCAATGAGGTATGGGGCAGCTCCTCGACCTCCCGATCCTCGATCCGGTAGGCGAGGCAGATCTTCAGCTCGGGCAGGCTGTCGAGGACATCGAGCTTGGTGATGGCGAGGCCGGTGAAGCCATTGAGCCACGCCGCGCGCCGGAGGGCTACGGCGTCCAGCCACCCGCAGCGGCGCGGTCGCCCGGTCGTCGCGCCGTATTCGCCGCCCACCTCGCGCAGATACTGCCCGGTGGCATCATGCAACTCGACCGGAAACGGGCCCGCCCCAACGCACGTGGAATAGGCCTTGACCACGCCGATGACCTGCTGGATGGCCGAAGGGGGCAACCCCGCGCCGGCAGAGGCGCCGCCGGCAATCGGGTTGGACGACGTCACGTAAGGGTAGATGCCCCAATCCAGGTCGCGCATGACGCCCAGCTGGCCTTCGAGCAGGATTTGCCGATCGCGCCGCACCGCCTCACGCAGCAGCGGCAGGGGGTCCACGATCATCGGAACCAGCGCCTCGGCCCAGGCCTGGCACGTCGCCCAAAGGGCATCCACCTCCAGCGGCGGGAGGCCAAAGGCAGCCAACGCCCGGTTAGCCGCGCGGCACCACCAACTCCAGCCGGCAGCGCAGGTAGTCCGGATGCTGCAGGTCGCCGATGCGCAGCCCGTTGCGTGCGGCCCTATCGGCATACGCCGGCCCGATGCCGCGCCCTGTGGTCCCGATGGCAGCTCCGGCCCGGGCCTTTTCTTCCTGCCCATCCAACAGGACGTGATAAGGCATCACCATCTGGGCGCCGGCAGAGATCGCCAGCCCGTCTAGGCTCACATCTGCGGCGGCCAGCTGCTCCATCTCTTCGAGCAAGCGCGCGGGATTGATCACCATCCCCGTGCCAAGCAAGCACAAAGCCCGCGGATTGAAGATGCCCGAGGGAACGAGATGCAGCTTGAAGGTGCCGTGCTCGTTCACCACGGTGTGGCCGGCGTTGTCGCCGCCTTGATAGCGCACGACAAGGTCAGCCTGCTGCGCCAGGTAATCAACCACCCGGCCCTTGCCTTCGTCGCCCCATTGCGCTCCCACGATCGCTGTCACTGACATATATGTCGCCTCTTGCGACCGGCGCAAGCCGCCGGCAAATCATAAGTGGAAGGCCATTGTAACACAAGACTGCCTTGACATGCTCCATGCCGTTCTGCTACACTCGCGCCACCTGCACACCACCGCGTCCAACACAAAGCCATGGGTTTCTGACTGTAGCATTCCACGCCTGTCAGCGCAGAAGCGCTCCGACACACAATCGCACTGGAGGAGTATGAACTCAACATGGCAAGGCAGCGCAACGGTTCCCGGGTCTCTCGCATTGCCCGGGGTCGCAGAGAGGCCCATGGCCGCGGCGACACGCCTGTACTTCTTTGACAACCTGCGGGTCCTTGTCATCTTCCTGGTGGTCGTTCTGCACAGCATCATGTGCTACATGGCCTATGCACCGGCGTGGTGGTACGTCGTCGATAAACAGCACAGCATGTTTCTCTTGATGCTGGTGCTCTTGATCGACGTGCCGATCATGCAGGCCATGTTCTTCATCAGCGGGTATTTTGCCCTGCCTTCGTTGCTGCGCCGGGGCCCTGGCACCTTCCTTCGTGACAAGTTCGTCAGGATCGGGATCCCGTGGATCTTTGGCGCGCTGGTCCTGGCGCCGCCGACCACTTACATGATCCTTTTCAGCCGCCATGTTCCGATGGGGTTCCGCACCTTCTGGCGAACGCAGTTCTGGGGCCCGCTGTACCAGCAGTCGGTCTACTGGTACCTGGGTGTGTTGTTCGCTTTGTTCGCGCTGCTCGCCCTGGCCTATGCTGTGAGCGCCGACTTGCGCACGGTTCAGCGGCAGAACTCAGCACCGTCGTGCTGGCTGTTCGTGGGGTTCCTGGTAATCATGGCGGTTCCCTTCATACTCCTCAACCGATCGTTCGACATGGACACCTGGTCTAACAACTATCTGTTTGTCTACCAACCGCTGCGCGTGCCGCTCTATATCGGTTACTTTGTCTTGGGCATCCTGGCGGAGCGGCGCCGCTGGTTCACTGCCGAAGGCTATAAGCCTGGTGGGGTACTCTGGGGCAGTCTGTGCGTCATGTCGGCCGGAGCGTATCTGTATCTCAGGATGGCCGGCGTCGGTGCAGCCAGGTCGCCCGCTCTGCCCCTGGCGGCTGCCGGCGTGCTCTTCAATGTCTACTGTTTAGCGGCCTTGCTGGCCGCCGTGGCGCTGTTTCGCCGGGGTGTCAACGGTGCCGGCCCCACTCAGACCAGCCTGGCGGCCAGCTCCTACGGGATCTACTACGTCCATCCCTTGATCCTGTTCCCGCTGGCCTATCTCCTGACTGGAGTCAGCTGGCCGTTGGCGATCAAGGCCGTGCTGCTCGTCGGCGTGACTTTCATCCTCTCCTGGGCCGTGAGCGCCCTCTTGTTGCGGCGGGCACCGCTCCTGCGAAGGATGTTCTGAGAGCGCGGGTAGCCCGCACCAGGGCGCCGGCGCCATACCAGGCCCCTGGCAGGTGCGTCGCAGACACAGCCGAAAGCCTATGGGCTCAACCGCGCCGGCTACCTGACGCAATGCCTCTCTGCCAGAGCGCGGCTGTATGCTGGGGATTCAGGGCCGCGACGCGCGCCGGCTCAGGTACCTCTTGGCCTCGACGGCGATATGGGTGATGGGGAAGCGGTCCGGCCCTTGAGCTGCGCCCTGGCCGGATGTTCATCGTCGGCCACGGATCTCTCGGCCATGGGGATGCCGTCGACGACCTGGCGATAAATGCGGATGATCTGGCGCCCCGTCTGTTCCCAGCTGAAGTGCTGTAGCGCGCGCTGGCGCAGACGAAGCCCAGCGCGCTGGAACAACTCCGGGTCATCGGCGGGCGGGTAAAGACAGCGAAGCAGGTTGGCGGCCAGGCTGCCGGGGTCGCCTTGCGTGGCCAGCAAGCCATCGACGCCGAGATACTCGCGCGCCACGGGAGTGTCGAAGGCCACGACGGGGAGGCCCACTGCCATGTAGTTCAACAGTTTGCCTGACCCTTCCGTCAGGCTGAGCTTGGGAGCTGCCGCGGCGTTGCCCAACGCCAGGTAGATGGGGGCTTGAGCGTACGGGATGCGCCCCGTGAACGTTACGTGGTCGCCGATGCCCAGCTCCGCCGCGCGCTGCTGGTAGAAACTCACCGATGGAAATCCCATCAGCAGCAGGTGAACATCGCGGCGTTGGCGCAGGATGTCTTGCATCGCCTGCAGCAGCAGCCCGGTGCCCTGGTATTCAGCCAGCAGGCCAAGGTAGACGATCAACCGGCGCTCGGGCGGGATGCCAAGCCCGCCGCGCAACGCTGCCAGCTGCTCGAGGGGATAATGCGATGCCGGCAAGAAAACATCCGCGTTGACGCAATCGACCATAGATCGCGTGCGTTCCGGCCTGCACCCGAATTGCTGCAGGAGCAATGTCTGGGCGTGTCCCGAACTCGTGATGATCATCGGCGCGACACCATCGAGCCACCTCTCCAGGCGACGTAGCGGCCCGTACACGAGGCTCTCGCGCCGCAGGAAGTGGTGATCGATCATCTCTTCCGTCATGCTGCCCTGAAAATCGAACACCATGGGCACACGGAAGAGGCTGCCCAGGATCTGGCCGACGAGCGCCCCTTCATGCAAATGGGCATGGATCACATCGAAGCGGCGCCGGCCCAGAAGCTCCAGCGCCTTCAGGCCCAGCAGCGCGTCCAGGCCGATCTTGTGCCGGCTCGATCCCACCTCGTAATCTTGCCGCCAGGGCACCGGCAGCCCGCGCTGTATGTCCAGCCCAGGGACGTCCGAGCCGTTGTGATAGGTCAGAATCGTGACCTTTTGGCCTAGCTTGGTGAGGATTTGCGCTTCTTCCAGGATGCGCACATGGCAGCCATAGTCGCCGAAAAAGCTCGTCGGCGCGATCATCAGAACGCGGTAAGCACGCGCCGGCGCTGGCAGGTCCGTATCGCTAGGGGTCATGTCTGGGCGAATCCTTTGCGCTTGGGCAGGTGAGATGCTCACTTACGCGAAGATTATAGCGGAAGAAGCTAGTCGCGGCAAGCCAGGAACTCCGCAAAGACCCGGTTGCCCAACAACCTTCCCTGCGGCGTCAGCCGCAGGCCGCGCTATCGATCTGCTCCAGCAAGCCGCGCTGCGTCAGGGCAGAGATCTCGGCCCCAAACACTTCGTCGAGGGCCACGCCGAAGCGTGCCCGGAATCGCGCCCTGGCGACCCCTTCTAGCACGAGCCGCAGCCCGAGCATCATGGTCTCGCCCTGCGCCAGGCGCGTATCGATGTCTTCGCCTCCAGCCTCCGGCGACTTTCCCTGCCGGATACGGCCGATATAGGCAGGGACCGGCTTCACGTTCCACCACCGTCGCCGGCCATCGTAACTATGCGACCCGGCCCCGAACCCGCGGTAAGGCTCATCACGCCAGTACACCAGGTTGTGCCGGCATGCGAAAAAGGGATTAGCCCGTGGGGAGCGGGAAGTGGAGGCCAGGCCAGCGGTGATGTCGCCTTGCCCACGCAGAGTAGAACCTGTTCCCTGATCCCTGTTGCCGTGCGCCGCCCCGCAGGTCCCTATTTCCTCATCACGGGCCCAGTTCGAGATCTCGTACTGCACGAAGCCGCGTTGTGCCAGCAGGTCGCAGGCACTCAGGTACAGGTCGGCGGCAAGGTCGTCATCGGGAGCGGCCACCTGCCCTCGACGGACGCGGCCAGCCAGCGGCGTGCCATGTTCCACCGTGAGGCTGTAGAGCGAGAGATGTTCCGGGCCGAGGCTCGCGGCACGCGCCAGCGTGCGTTGCCAGGTGACCGGGTCCTGTCCGGGCAGGCCGAACATCAAGTCCAGGTTGATATTCGAGAAGCCGGCCGAGCGGGCGGCGGCATAAGCGCCAACCGCCTCGCTGGCGCTGTGGATGCGTCCCAGCCAGCGCAACTCGGCATCATCCAGGCTCTGCACACCCATGCTCAACCGGTTGATCCCCATGGCGCGCAGCGCCAGAAAGTGCTCCTGGTCTACTGTGCCCGGGTTCGCTTCGCTGGTGATTTCCGCATCCTTGGCGAGGTCGAAAGTCTCGCGGCAGGCGTTCAGCACCCGTGCGAGCAAGGGGGGCGGCATCACCGTCGGTGTGCCGCCCCCGATGAACACCGTGTTGACCCACGGCCGCCCCAGTCGCGCGCCTGCCTGGCGGACCTCGGCTTCCAGTGCATCGGCATACGCTGCGAATTGTCCCTCCAGCCCGGCGTAGGTGTTGAAATCACAATATGGGCAGCGCGCAGCGCAGAAGGGGATGTGAATGTACAGGCCGAGGGGCAGGCTGTCTGGCCGTTCTGGTGCCATCATTTGTTTTCGAAGCGGAATCCGTGCCCGCGCATGGTCACCACGTATTGATGTTCCGGGTCCGCCTCGGCCAGGCGATCGCGCAGACGGCGGACGAGAGCATCGATAGATTGTTCCGACACAGCACCATCGGCCGCATCCGGCCACACCGCCTTGACGATGTCGTCACGGCTGATGACCGCCGCGCTGGCGTACATGAGCTCCAGGAGACGATACTGCTGCGGCGACAGGGGCGGTTCGACCAGCCGGCCGTCGATCAAGACCTGATGCGCGGCGGCGTCCAGGTGCAGGCCACGCGCCTGCGGGTTCTCGAAAATCAGCGGCGCGGTCGCTCCTGCGTTGACGAAGGCCAGCTTGTAGCGCAACGCCACCTGGATCTCATCGCCGTCGTGCAGCCACTGAGCGCCCACGACATCGCGCCCGTTCAGATGGGTGCCGTTCTTGCTGCTCAGGTCCTCGACCTCGTAGTGGTCTTCGTGCCAGGAAATGCGGGCATGCGACCTCGATACCTGACGGTCATCCAACACGATATCGCATTCAGGGCTGCGGCCGATCATGATCGTGCGACGTTCGAGCGGCCAAGCCTGGCTGGCCTCGGCCCCACCCTGGAGCACGAGCATGGCGGATTCACGTGTGATGGCTGCCTGCACCGTGGCCTCCTCGTGTCAGATTTCCTCAGCATTTCAACCGCTACAAGCTTAGCTGTTGGCAGGGCCAGAGCCCGCGCCTGTGGGGCCGCGTGCAGCCGCGGTGCCATCCCTAGCCGCCGGACTGGCTGCCGGCTGCAAACGGCGCGCAAGCTGGGCCGCTGTCCCGCAGCCTGCACCAACTTCCCTGAGTGAAATGCCGCGCTATCGGCCTGCCCGTCTTGACAGTGTCTCTGAGCTGCGACATAATCACCCGGCATGTCAGACTTACTCGCCGTCAGCACGTTGCTACGCGACCGCTACCGGATCGTCGAGCTCATTGGCCGCGGCGGCATGGGCGCCGTCTACAAGGCTGAAGATGTCCGTCTGGTCGGCCGGCTATGCGCGCTCAAGGAGGTGCTTCCCGACCCCAGCGGCGTGCCCGGCGCGGAAGAGCAGACTCACGACCAGTTTTACCGCGAGGCGAGCACCCTTGCCCGGCTCGATCACCCCAACCTGCCGAAGGTCTCCGATTACTTCGCCGAAAACGGGCGTGAGTACCTGGTCATGGACTTTGTGCCCGGTCACGATCTGCGCGAATTGATCGACGACGCCCGGCGCCAGGACATCTTTTTGCCAGAGGATACCGTCCTGGCCTGGGCAGTCCAGCTCTGCGATGCCCTTACCTATCTGCACACCCAGGACCCACCCGTCCTTCATCGGGATATCAAGCCGTCCAACATCAAGCTGACACCGCGCGGCGTTGTCAAGCTGGTCGACTTTGGCCTCGTCAAGTTGCTCCTGCCCGACGACAACCGGACCGTGACGGTGGTGCAGGGCCGGGGCACCCAGGCCTACACACCCCTGGAACAGTATGGCGGCGATACCGGTCACACTGACATACGGTCCGATATCTACGCCCTGGGCGCCACGCTCTACAATCTGCTCACCGGGCAGGTACCCGCCGATGCCAAGCAACGCTTCTTGAAGCCCGGCAGTCTGGTCCCACCCCGCGACGTCAACCCGCGCATCTCGGCGGGCGCACTGAACGCGCGGTCATGCTGGCGATGGCCCAGCACCCTGACGACCGGCCGGCATCGGTGGACCAGTTGCGCCAGATGCTCGACCCGGCCCCGGGAACCCTGGCCGCAACCCAGCTCGGCATCGCTTTCAGCGAGATGCCCCGGGGGATGTGGAACGAGGTCCTGCGCCAGCACCGGGTCCTGGTCACGGCAACCCTGGTGCTGACTGTTGCCGCCCTGATCGTGAGCATCTGGTCGCCACTGCTGCCAAGATAAACACGCCCGGCGCGCGAAGTGGCTGGCAAGCTCTTCAGGGTCGTTAGCTGCGATAGGTTCCCTCACCCGCGTACTTGCTCCAGGTCAATGACAGCAGCCCGCCGCCCAGGGTCACGAACGCAGCGGCCCAGGCGCTGCCCGCGGCCTGCAACTGGGTCGCCCCCGGCAACAACCCAAAGGAATACAGCAGATACGCCGCCCAGGCGGTAGCTGCAGCCCAGAGCGCAGCCACGAGGCCCTGGGTCGATGTTTCCAGCACGCCGATCCGGAACCGGTCGCTTATCTCGCGGGCCCGCCAGACGAACGCCGAGACGCTGGCTAGCAGGACACCGACCAGCGCGTACAGGAAAGCCGGCCACGCCACGCGCGGGCGCTGCGGCGGGCCCGTTGCAGCTAGGCTCACGGCGTCGGGTGTCGGGCTCGGTTCCGTGGTTGGTGTGAGCGTTGCGGTTGGTATCGGCGTCGGCACGGAAGTCGTGGTGGGCGACGGCAGCACGGTGGCGATGCTGCCGGGCATATTGCCGCCGCTGATCTTGAGCTCGATGGTCGCCGAGTCTTGGGCCTCACCCGCCTGGGCAGTGATCCACAACTCCCCCACACGGTCGAGCGATACCGTGGCGCGCGCACCGCCGCTCACCGTCGTCGTCACCAATGGCGCCAGCTGCAATCCTTCGATCGGATAGCGGAGGTCAAACTCGACAGGCGTGCCATCGGGCACAGGATGCCCGTCGTAATCAAGGATCACACCGGTTTGCACGTCGAGCTTGCTGCCAACCTCGATGCTGGCGGCATTGCTGGTGAGCCCTCCGCTGCCGGCCAACCCCAGGTCGATGACCTGGCCGGGAGCCGGCCCGAGCTGGCTGATCAGATCATAGTTGATGCCGCTAATGCTCAC
>CAWEHT010000436.1:0-11583 GCA_963808455.1 uncultured Chloroflexia bacterium
GAGCGCGGCGCTCATCTCGTCAAGGCGGTAATTATAGCCCAGACGCACGTGGTTCAGCCAGGCCCCGCTCTCGTCGCGTCCTTGATTTCGCAGGCTGCGGAAGAGGTGGTCCCATGCATCATCATCGGTGACCATAACCGCGCCCTCACCGGTAGTCATTTGCTTGTTGGGGTAAAACGGGAAGAACTGCTACGTCACCTAGCCTGCCGGCCTTGCGGCCTTTGTATTCGGCGCCGAGCGCCTCGCAGGAATCTTCGATGATGAACAGCCCATGCCGCTGCGCGGCCGGTTGGAAGAGGTCATAATCCGCCGGCTGGCCAAAGACGTCAACCGGCAAGATGGCTTTCAGACGGCCGGCCCTGCGGCCCAAACGCCGGCGACGCATCTTGGGCGGAAGCCATCTTCTTGCCGGCTCTCCCCCTCGCTCAGGTCCTCGACCGCCCGGGTAACACAGGCCGGGTCCAGGTTGAGGGTCAGCGGATCGATGTCCACAAACACGGGTATCCCTCGTTCGTACAGGATACAGTTGGCTGTGGCGACGAAGGAAAAAGGTGTAGTGATCACCAGGTCCCCCGGCCCAACGCCCGCCGCAATCACGGCCAGGTGCAGACCTGCCGTGCCACTCGAGATCCCCACCGCGTGGCGAGCGCCGATATAAGCCGCGAACTGCTTCTCGAACTCGGCGATGCCGCGGTCCAATGCTGAGGTGGGGCGTATCCAAGACGGCACGCACTGCCCGGGCGTCCTCCGCGGCGATGTCGGGAGATGACATGGGAACTCTTATCAATCGCCTGCCTCCCACTTCCTGATAGTGATTTGAGCCTGTCAGGCCCTTGGCTTCAGGGGCCGGGCCGGTACTCCGACGACGGTCGCACCGGGCGCGACAGATTTCGTAACGCAGGCCGCTGCGCCGATAATTGCGTCATCGCCGATGACGATTGGGTCCGCCGGCGTTCCATTGATGATAACGGCCCCTGCCCCGACCCACACTCGCCGACCCAGATGGACACAGCCACAGACATGCACACCCGGCGCCAGGGTTACATAGTCTCCAATGGCCGCGGTCGTGATGGATCGTGCAATCCAGATTGATCTGCACATGTTGCCCTACGACGATGTTGACGGTCAGGATGCTTCCGGCACAGATGACCGTGCCGGCGCCAATTTCGAGCCACGATGAGCACTGGACCAGCGGATGAACAAGCGTCTCAAATCCGAAGCCCACTGCGGCGGCCTTCTCCATCAGATGCTGACGCACCAGGGGGCGGCCCACACCCCCCACGATCCTGGCTTCAGGAAAGCGCATACGGGCTTCCGCCAGGGCTACGACGGGGATGCCATTCAGGAGTGTGCCGTGCGTTGCCTCGTCGTCGTCAACGAAGCAGACGACACGATAACGTTCCTTCTCTAGGTTGCAGCATTGGGCCAGCCATGCGACTTCGCGTGCGGACCCCCCCGCGCCGTAGACTGCAAGCAGTATAGGTGCCACGTTGATTACCTTTGTGTCGTGCCCGCAAACTCCTCCATGGTTGCTTGCCCGGGCTGGTTGATCCCCTGGCGCGTGATCACCCTCCAGACCGTCAAAGCCACGATTCTCAGATCGAGCCCCAGGGACCAGTGATCCACGTACCACAGGTCGAGGACAAACTTTTGCTCCCACGTGATCGCATTGCGCCCGTTCACCTGCGCCCAGCCAGTGATGCCGGGCCTGACCTTGTGGCGACGCATTTGCTCTGGCGTGTAACGATCCAGATACTGCATCAGGAGGGGCCGCGGTCCGACAAGGCTCATGTTGCCACTGAGCACGTTGAACAATTCAGGTAGCTCATCGAGGCTGGTGCCGCGCAGGAAACGACCAAAGGAGGTCAGCCTCTGGTCATCTGGCAAAAGCCGCCCTTGCCGGTCCCGGGCGGCAGTCATGGTGCGGAACTTGAGCAGAACAAATGGTCGCGCGCAAAATCCCGGGCGCTGTTGCCGAAATAGCACTGGGGCGCCCAGACGCAGACGCACGATGACCGCCAGGGCCGCTAGCAGCGGCGAAAGCAAGATTAGCGCTGGTACGGCTAGGATCAGGTCGAACGCCCGCTTCGCAAAGCGGGGAGTGAGAGCTTTCATGCTACCACCTCTAGCCCCCACCAACGCGGCACACTAGATCCAGGAACTGCATGGCCTGATCATGACGGTTGAAGTGTTGCACGACATAGGATCGGGCGGCGCAGCCCATCGACCGCGACCGCGACCTGTCTTTGCTCAGACTGTATACTGCCTCCGCCAGAGCTTTGGCGTCACCGGGGGGCACGAATATCCCGCCGTTGGCAGCCTCGACAACTTGGCGGATCACACCGTCTATGGCCAGAATCGTGGGGCGTCCTGCAGCCATGTAGTCAAATACCTTGTTGGGATAGGTAGTGCGGAACATTGGGAGGTCTTGCAGGATGGCAACGCAGGCATCTGACGCGGCGAGTACCTCAGGCACGTCCGACTTGGGGCAGGGCCCGGTGAACGTAACGTTGGGCAGGCCCAGCCGGTGGGCTGCCGCCTCCAGGTTGGCCCGTTCCTTGCCGTCGCCGACGAGCAAGAACCGTATTTCGAAGTCGTCCCGCAGGCGGTCGGCGGCCTCCAACAGGACAGGAATGTCGTTTGCCAGGCCCAGGGCGCCAGCGTAGGTCACGACAAACTTGCCTTGCAGATCCCAGTGCTCTCGCTGGCGCTCTCCGGTGGCCGCAGGATCGAACGGATCGGGGTCAACGCCGTTAGCGATCAGAGTGACGCGGTCCGGCGCCACTCCCCGGACGATCAGGTAATCCCGATAGGCAGGCGAGTTGACCAGAAGGTGCGTCGCCCGCGAGTAAAGGAAGCGCTCGAGCCAGCGGGAAAGGGCGATCAGGAGCGGGTTCTTGAGCACGCCCATGGCGATGGCAAAGTCAGGCCACAGGTCGCGGATCTCGAGCAGGAATGGCCGGCGGCGCAGCGCCGCGACGAGGCACGCGGAGACCGCCTGAAAGATCGGCGGCGACGTCCCGATGACCAGGTTGACCGGGCCGGCCTGCATGGCCGCGACCACTGAAAGGACCATAAAGCTGAGGAAGACTGCCACCCGCCAGGCGAAGCTCCGATGTAGAAGTCGCGGTGTGGCGACCCGGAACACGCGAACCCCGTCGATGTCCTCTTCGCTCAGCCATCCCTGTTCGGCGGTGGTTTGCTGACCGGTGAGGTAGCTCAGCTTGCTGGCGACAATGGTGAACGAATGGCCCTGGCTCACCAAGTACCGGGCAAGCTCGTGGTGACGAGTGCCTCCGGGCTCGTGCGGGCCAGCGAAGGCTTGATGGATCAAGAGGACGCGGATGCCGCGGCCTCCAACCTGTCTCGCCGTGGCCGCTCGACCGCGGCCGTTTGGATCAGGGGGGCGTTCTCATCCTGGGCAAGGTTGAGCCTCGCGGAGAGCCTGGGAGCAGCAACCTCAAGCGTATCGCCCACCCGGTTCAACTCGGGCCGGCTCCGGCCCGAACAGCGTCCAGAACAAGACTGCCTGCCCGGCTACCGACAGCGCCAGTGACACGGCCGGCAGCAGAGCTTGATAGTATGGCGCCTGCCAGCCCCGGGTTTCTCGGGCGGCGGCCCGGACGACGCTCGCCTGTCCCGCCGCCGGCCATAAACCTATCTGGACATGGTACCGGCCGGCCGGGCTCTCGAGGGCGAGGGACCGGTTATCAGGCTGCCAGACATAAGGCACATCGGCCAGCAGCCAGTGCAGCCGGTAATCGTGGGATGCCCGGCTAACCAGCCGATCGAGCACAAGCCACCAGCCGCCGCCCAGCCGGACAATGCCGCGCCGGTAGCTCACGGGAGCGGCCAGGCGGCGGTAGCCATCATGCGTACCTTCCCAGTAGGCCAGCCCTCCCTGCGAGGGGAAGGAGTGCACCGCCCGCCCGGTGATCCAGGGAAGCCAGAGAAACGTGCCAACCTGTTCCATCTGGTCACGATCGTCGACGGTCACGGTGTTGTGGCTAACCGTCCTGCTCAACGCCGTATCCCAAGGCGCACAGTTGTAGCTATAGGTGCCAGGGTCCAGCGCGATGTTCTGGCCGCGCCACCACAAGTCAACATGTAGTTGGTCGGCTTGACTTGGACGATGGCGAAACTTGCCAGCCCTGGTGAAGAGGAAGCCTTCGCTATCCCGCAGTGTGACGTAGCCGCCATCGGGGGCCCCCCAGTCGGTGCGGCGGGATTCGTCCACCGGAGCTGCGGGCGCAGCGGGCCCCCAGAGCCAGAGCAAGTCTTCATCCCAGGGCCCGGACTCGAAACAGCGCTGTCTCGTGGCAAGAAAGTGGATTGCCTGCACGACCGGTCGGAAGTCGCGTGCATCGCAATTGTTCAGCGGTAATACCAAGGCGCCGTCGTTCTGGCCGTAGCACGGCACCTGGCCCGTGATCTCATCCTGCAACTGATACAAGAACGCACCGGCTCGCGCTACCCGTTGGCTCAGTGCTGCACTGAATGGTTGGTTGACAACGTCTGCCAGGCGGAGCGCCCACAGATAATCGTGCAGCATCAGACGATGATAGTTCAAGGAGTGCTGGGCAAAGGCGCCGTCGTCGTAGATCAACCGGGCTGCCGTTCGTTCCAGGGCCCGCCGCCCCAGCGCCTCCCAACGGGCCGCATCTCGCATCTCTGGGAAAAGGGTACCGAGGGTCCATAGCCCCAGCCCCTCGCTGATGCCGTGGTTGTTCCGCTGGCTCAGGGCGTAGCTCAAATTGCCGGCAATGCGCCTGCCGGATGCGAGCATGAGTTGGCCAAAGAGTGCTACCCTGCACGCCGTGGTCGGCCCGGC
The DNA here is from genome assembly GCA_963808455.1 of uncultured Chloroflexia bacterium. GTDB lineage: Bacteria > Chloroflexota > Anaerolineae > CG2-30-64-16 > CG2-30-64-16 > CAWEHT01. The sequence goes on from CAWEHT010000436.1 coordinate 4,832, forward strand.
GCCCAGGAACCCATAGAGCCCAAAACACCATGCAAGGACCCGCAGGCTGGCTTCCTGGCCACACTGCCAGTTCGGGCCCTGGTTCGGAGGATTCTGGCTGTGCCAGTTCTCGACCAGTTTCCAGAAGGCTTCCGTGTACCGCTCATTGCCGGTGCGCCAGTAGGCCCGCACCAGGGCGTAGGTGAAGGCAAACCGGCTCGGTTCCCAAATCAACTTGATGTCGCCTGTCGCAGGACTGCTAGCCTGGCTCCAATGCAAGTCGGCACGCGCTGGCTTGCCCGGTCAGCGCGTTGGCGTGCCAATGAGGCGGAAAGCCGGTTTCTACCGACCGGTGAGCGAAATAGCGGAGCCTGCCCTGGAGCACACCCTCCGCTTCGACCAGCGGCGTGGATGCTTCGTCCCAGGCGGCAAAGCTTGCCTGGTAGTCGGGGCGGTCGGCTGAGCGGAAGAAAAAGCCGGGCGCACACCGCTGGCGATAGTCCAAATATGCGGTGGGCTCGGCCAGGGTCGGATCGGTGAGCCCGCTGGCCAAGGGGACCCGCGCCCAACTGGTTGCCGGCAGCGATCGTCTGACCTGGCCCAACCGCAGCCGGGCGGCGTAAGTGAACCGGAAGGCAAGCCATGCCGGGCCGAAGTAGCGGCAGAGGTACCAGTCACGGCGGACGGCTGCTCCAGAGAATCGGATCATGGCCTCACGATCGCTGCGATGCGTTCGCCAGCTCGCCCATCCCAGAGCGGCGGCACCCGGCCGCGTTTGGCTTGGCCGGCCAGGATTCTCCCCACTTCTGCTTCCAGCAGCGGCAGATCGTGCCCAATCAGAGTGTTGGTGCCCAGGGTGACCGTCACGGGCCGCTCGGTACGGCTGCGCAGGGTCAGGCAGGGCACGCCCAGAAAGGTCGTTTCCTCCTGCACGCCGCCAGAGTCGGTGATGACCGCTGTCGCATAGCGTTGTAGGGCCAGAAAATCCAGGTAACCAAACGGCTCCGCCAGGTAAAGGCCTTGTGCCGCATCCGGAAGGTTGCAGTCGGCCAGGCGAGCGTGGGTGCGCGGATGGACGGGAAACAGGACCGAGACCTCTGTTGCGATCTTGCCCAGCACGCCCATAATAGCGTGCAACTGCCCGGCGTCGTTGACATTGGAAGGCCGGTGCAATGTGACAAGCACGAATTTCCGATCTGTGCCAGGAGGCCAGGGAGCTTCGCTCCAATCGCTCGCACGCGGCGGGCAACATGTTGACCACGGTGTCGATCATGACGTTGCCAACGAGATGGATTCTGTTCAGGCGGCACGCCTTCAGCCCGCAGGTTCTGGTCAGCATCCTCCGAGGGCGTAAAGTGGAGGTCGGCTAACCGGTCGGTTACCAGGCGGTTGATCTCTTCCGGCATGGTACGGTCGCCCGATCTGAGGCCGGCCTCCACATGGCCCAAGGGGATCAATAGCTTTGCGCAGGCCAGCGCGGCTGCCAGAGTGGAGTTGACATCGCCGTAGACGAGCACAACATCAGGCGAGTGCTTGAGGAGTACCTCCTCGAAGCGCTGCAGGATCTGGCGCGGTCGCACTGCATGAGATTCCGAGCCGACTTCAAGATTCACATCGGGAGCAGGCAGACCCAGTTGCTGGAAGAAGATATCGGACATGTTGGCGTCGTAGTGCTGGCCGGTATGGACCAGGATCTGTTCGACGTCCGGCCGCAGAGCCAGGGCAGCCATCACGGGCGCGACCTTCATAAAGTTGGGCCGCGTGCCCGACCACGTGCAGAATTAGCATCAGGATTCAGCTCACACAGAAGATGGGCCGTGGCGGTTCGCGAGCCCGTTCCACGGCCGCAAGGGTAGCCAGGGTGATCTCTTCGAGCTCAGGCCACGGGATCAGCCCGGGGCCGCCTGCCTGTAGCCTGTCAACAAACGCCGCCATCTCAGCAGTGTGGCCCTTGTCCTGGCGCCACATCCGACACCTTGTGAAACCTGGCCAACCATAGCCAACCAGGCTGCGGAAGTTGTCCATGGCCAGCACCCGGCCATCGCTGAAAGCCTCGATCCGTTCCTTGGAATAGCGTTTGCTGCCGTTTGCAAAGTAGTGGATGGTGCCCAGCGAGCCATCGGCGAACTCCAGGACCAGTGTCATCTTGTCTTCCCGAATGGCCAGGCCAGGCCGGTCACCTACCATGCGAGCTTCAATGCCCACGATCGGCGTGCCGACCAGCATGCGTAACAGGTCGACAAAGTGGCAACCCTCACCGATGATCCGGCCGCCGCCGACGCGGTGGTCTTGCGTCCAGTGGTTGGTTGGGATCGTGCCGGCGTTCACCGTGTAAATCAGGGTCAATGGCTGGGCCCGAGCTACCAGCAGCTGCTGCATCTTGATGACCAGAGGGGAAAAGCGACGGTTGAAGCCGACCATCAATTGGCGGTCGCCGGCGGCCTCGTACGCCTGGCGAACGGCGTCCAGCTCGGACCGGTTGAGTGCCAAGGGCTTTTCTACGAAGACGTGTTTGCCTGCCCCCAAAGCTTCCACGACCAGTTGAGCGTGGCTGTCGTGGCGCGTCCGCGATGATGACGGCGTCGATCTGCGGATCAGACAAGATAATGCGATAGTCAGATGTGGCTTGCTCGAAGCCATACTTGCGCGCTGCCAGCGCCGAGCCCGGCCCCCCGGTTCCGGCCACGGCCCGCAGACGCGCCGGTGTCTTGGTGAGGGCCGGTAGCAACACCAGGGAGGCAAAGTTGCCCGCACCGATTAGGCCAACCACTGGCGCTCGCGCGGTGCCGCTGCCGCGCCTGCCTCGGCGGTTCGCTGGGCCCGCGGACAGGGTTACCGACCGGACCGGGGTCACGCTCCTCTCCGGGTAGGTCAGCACGACTCCCAACGCCGCTCGGTCTTCAAGCAAGAGCCGGTAGGCAGCCGGCGCTTCGGCGATCGGCACCAGTCTGGAGATGAGCTGCGCCACTTCGAGCTTCCTTCTGGCCATCAGGTCCAGCACCGCCTCGAAGTTGCGCTGTTCCGTCCAGCGCACGAAGCCAAGAGGATAATCGTGCCCACCCTGCTCGTATGCTGGGTCGTAGCGGCCCGGTCCGTACGAGCAGGAAACCTGGAACGACAGCTCTTTCTCGTAGAAATCGGCGCGCGATAGCTCCAGCCCCGTTACGCCCACGAGCACAATCCTGCCTCGCTTGCGGCTCATCTGCGCGGCCTGGTGCACCGGGTCACTGCTTTCCGTGGATGCCGTGATGAGAACGGCGTCCACCCCCCTGGCTCCCGAGAAGGCCAGCGCCAATTCGACCGGGTCAACCCCGCTGCTCAGGTCGACCGTCTCCGCGCCGAATTGGCGAGCCAGGCCCAGTTTCCGGGCATCAAAGTCCGCGCCCAGCACCCGGCAGCCGTTGGCCAGCAACATCTGCACTGTCAACAGTCCGACAAGCCCCAGACCCAGGACGGCAACGTTCTCCCCTAGAGTAGGCGCGGCCAGGCGCAAGCCCTGCAACCCTACGGCAGCCAGCACGGTAAATGCGGCCTCGTCACTGCTCACGCCCTCCGGGATACGGGCGCACAGGCTCGCCGGCACACAGACCATCTCGGCGTGAGGGCCGTTGGACACCACCCGGTCGCCCGGGCATAGCCGTCCACCCCTTCGCCTACCGCCACCACCACGCCAGCATTGCAATAGCCCAGAGGCAGGGGCTGATCCAGCCGGGCAAACACTGCCTCCAATGTTGGCAGCAAGCCGTCGCTGCGCACCTTGTCCAGCACCTGTCTGACCCTGTCGGGTTGGGCTTTGGCCTTGGCAAGTAGGTTTGCCTGGCCAAACTCAACCAACATACGTTCAGTGCCAGCAGAGATCAATGTGCGCTGCGACGCGACCAGCAAGTGGCCCGGGCGAGGCAACGGGGCCGGGAGGTCAACGAGCTCTATTTGGCCGGATCTCAGGTTTTGAAGCACCTGTATCATCTTGTGACCAACGACTTAACTGCCCGCATCTTGCCGTTAGCTTCGCGTTCTATCTCCTCCACGTATTCGAAGTCAACACGCAATAATGAGCTGACACGATGGCGGACCTCTTCCCTGAGAAATGCCTCGTCGGCCTGGCTATAGGCTGGGCGACGCACGATTCGTAAACAGATGCTGCCCAATTCCTTCTGCACTACCTGGGCCTCGCGAATGTTAAGTGTGTCCTTGAAGATGTAATCAAAGCGCATGATCTTCCGGCCTTCTGGCGTTGTTACAAAGTCCTCAATGCGCCCTTCGACCCTTTGCAAGACCCGTGAGTGCCGTCCACACACGCAGGGAGTCGACCGCCAAACGCCGATGTCACCTACCTCGTACCGGATGAAGGGCATGGCGTGGCTGGCAAAGCCAGTGGCCACGATGCGCCCCGATCTCAAATCTGTGTCGATCTGCTCGGCCGCTTCGCACTCCAGAATGCCGTATTCAAAGTCCTCGTGATACACGTCGAGTCTACAACGAGAAGCGTTGCCACAACCCTCGGAGAAGCCATATTCGTCGGTCACAGGGCATTGGAACACCTGCGATATGATGCTGCGCCGGTCTTCATACAAGTTCTCAAGACCGGTGAAGATCATGGCGGGCGGGGCAGTTATCTCCAGTCTGCTTTCCAGAATGAGCGCGGCGAGCGTGGATAGAATCGACGGGGAACCCGTGTAAAACACGAATCGGCCTTGATTAAGGCGGTTGACGATGGCCTTCACTTTGTCGCGCGTTATGTGATGCATCGGGAATACCGTCTGATGCATGGCCGGGTTCTCGCGCCAATAGGGTGGCCGGCGCTGCTCGAGGGGAACGGCTGGCAACCCCGTGAAGGTCGCAAAAGGCGAGCCATACTCGATGCCAAACCTTTGCCGATGCCGCCACCAGACTGCCCAGCGGAACTGAATCCGTAGGGTTCGAGGTAGAACTGTAAGCTCTTGCCTGTAGTTCCGCTGGTGTGGCAAAACACCAGTTGATTCCGAGAGAACCGGGACGAGAAGAACTCGTCGCGGTGCTGGCGAAAATCTTCTTTACTCAGCAAGGGCAGCTTCTGCAGATCGTCTCGCGACCGTACGTCGGCCGGTTTGAGCTTGAGTTGATCAAACATTCGCCGATAGTATGGTACTGTCTCGTATGCATGGCGAATGATTTGAGCGAGCCGTTCCTCCTGATACGCCTCAATCTCTTCCGAGGACCACCACTCCGACTCTTGAAGCCAGGCCAGCAGACTGCGAAACTCGCCACCATGGCGCAGCGCCCGTTCGCGATGCCCGCGCCAGTTGCACGCCAGGTTTTGTATAAGGATCGGCGAGTGCGAATAGACGACTTCTTGCCAGGCCGCCACGCTATCCTACCTCCTCCATCTTACCGACGGCACAAAGCTCAATATGCCCCTGCCAGCCGAAATGAGGCCTGAAATGCAGGCACGACGAAGGGCTGATCTCATCCAGCCGGCCGTTCCACTGGGCGCAGTTGCTGACGATTCGAACATCGGTCCAGTCCCAGTCGGCCAAGGGGTAGTGTTTGCACCGAAACGCCTGCCGCACAATTGGGATTTGATCTGGATCAAAACCCACAAGGTAAGCACAGGCTGCGTCCACAGTAGCCGGGTTGATGCCGAACACAGTCAGCCCTGCCGGACGCGGATCGGGATTCATTGGTCCACTGCCCTCGCCGGCAATGAATCCATCCACCAGTACGTAGTGACGCTTTCGGTTTTCCGGCAGGTCTTGGTGCAGGGTCCCATCAGGCTTACCATACAGGGCGATCTTGTTGAGATCCAGGCAAGTGCGCCAGATCGTATCGTTGCCCCACCAGTTGCCGCTGCGGATTACCTGCTCACTGTCGCCGAAAACGTGGCGGCCGGCAAGGCGAGCCAGACGGTGCACAAATATGCCGGGCCCAGGCAGCCCAAGGGTAAGCTGGCGCAACAGGCGGGCGGCTAGCCGTTCGAACCGGTGTTTAGCGTCTGGATGTGGATGTTCGTCGCCACCCAATGCCGGGCTGCCTTCTGTATGGTGCGGCAGCCAGTTCTTGTCACCGTTGACCCCCACGAGGTTCTTCAAGCTAAGCGTGATTCCGGCCTTTTTGTGTGTCTTGAGTTTCGGCAGGCTGAAGATCACGTCCGCTCTCAGGACCGAGCTTGCCACAAGGTATTGATGATGGCCGCCGCTGTGATGGCGATTGACTTCGCCGGCATCATAGTCAGCGCCGTAGTACCGCCCGGATCCCGGATGCCCGACAAACTCGCTGTTCTGCTCCAGCTCGAAATCAGCGTAGCCCTCCGGGTCCCCGGCCAGACGGTGCCTTGCGACAATTACGCCGTCCAGGTTATCCCATTGCTCCTGTCGCAAGTCACGCAGCTCAAAATCGAGCCCATGCTCGCTATAGAAGTCTACCAGCGTGTCCAGCCCAAGGAGCGTGACCATGTCTGACCACGACGAATCGCTTTGTGGGGCGTCGGCTACGATGATCTTACCTCGTTCCCCTACCGCCTTCCATACGTAATCGCTGATAGCCCGGATGACACTTCCATGCGTAAGGACCCACTGCCAGCCGTCCGCGGAACGCGGATGGGATTCCTTGACCAGGTTCGGCTTCATCAAGACAGTCTCTCCTGGCCGGATCAGTTCCTTTAGAGGATTCCACTCAGGCGTTCCAGCATGCTCCGGGTCGAGATTGGCCAATTGCAGACACAGCCTGACGTTCTCATAGACATCGTTCGGCTCTGCGCTTAGTAATGCGTAACTGAACGAAGTGGCCCGAAGGCA